>CAYLUJ010000024.1:6834-23504 GCA_964386805.1 uncultured Pelolinea sp.
AAAGCCAAAACTGGAGGTATCAGCATTGTTGATATCCGTCCAATCAGGCGCAAGGTAATCCCAGCTGGGTTCGAATGTACCATCCATGACTGCCTGAATATACTGCACATAGCTCGGACCCCAGTTGTAATAAGGTACGCCCAGGCAAACATCAGCAGCCTGATCGCAAGCGCCCTTGAAATCATAAGGAATTGCAAACACTGTGCTGCCTTCGTCAGTAAATTTCTGTGCTTCGGTCAGTGCTTCGGTGGTATCAATACCGGAAATGACCACGTCAAAATCACGGCTGAAGAAATCATCCGCAACTTGGGTTGGATCAGAGGTAACACCGGGAATATTGAACCAGAAACCGATCCATTTCACTTCAAAGGTCAGATCAGCGGCATCTTTACCGGCAACTTCCGTCCAGCAATATTTCGCCCCTAAATATGCTGAAGCTGCCAATCTGCGTGTTTCTTCATTGATCAGCGGACCAAGGTAGCCAATTTTGCCTGTTGTTGAATTAAGCGCAGCTGCACAACCGGCAATCTCTTTTCCATATTCCATACGAGGCATTACATTGGTCAAATTAGGAAGATTCTGATAGGCTTTTCCTTCTGCCCAGGCACCATCACCGGAAGCGTGAATGACTGTGATTTCAGGATGAGCGGCTGCAAATTCAATAGCGCCATCTTTCATATCATCCGAATTGAAGATAATTACCTTGGCACCTTCTGCAACCAATTCCTCAGCCAACTGCGCGGGGGTTGTTCCAGGGCGATCGGCAGTGTTCACCTTGTCAATATAAACCATCTCGGTACCAGGAAGCTTCTCTTCCACATACAGTCCTGCATCATAGTGAGCCTGACTCCATCCCTGGTCATTATAGGCGCCCACCATTAGCAAACCAAAGACGAATTTCTCGCTTTCCTCCACAGCTGTTGCATCTTCAGTGCTGGCGGCGGGCTCACTTGTTTCTTTTGCGCATGCGGTAAGCAACAGAGTTGCCACTACCAGCAACGCAATGATCGTTTTCATTTTTTTTGAAACCATTGTCTCCTCCATTGAATTTTATTTAACTTAAATAGAAAGACCTGTCAATTATTTGCTACTGCACCTCTCTTTCCGTGTTTTGTGTTAACCACAAAACACACCTCGGCATTTTACATCAACCGGTCTAATCTTTCAATTGTCTAGACAATTATTTAAGATTAAGAAATCTCAAATGTTTAATCTGGTTCAATAACTGTTCCCGTTTCGCCCTTCAGAGCACGCCCGATATTCTCAGGATTGGTGATGATGGCTTTCTTTCCGCTGGCTTCCAGGTACCAAATAATAGCCTGGATCTTAGGAGCCATGGAACCTTTGGCGAAATGCGTGCCTTCAGCGAGATATTTCTTGACTTCAGAGAGCGTCATATGATCCACTTCCCGTTGATTCGGTTTCCCGAAATCCAATGAAACTTTTTCCACTGCGGTAGAGATCAGGAAGAGATCTGCTTTGATCTCACGTGCCAGCAAGCTGCTGGCATAATCCTTATCGATGACCGCTGCCGTACCGACCAAATATCGGTTGCCTTCATCGATCACAGGGATCCCCCCACCACCCACGGTGATGACGATCACACCAGCATTGATCAGGTCTTTCACGGCTTCCAACTCCACTACTTCCTGCGGAATGGGCGAAGCCACCACACGGCGCCAACCTCTGCCGGCATCTTCGACTACATTCCAACCCAGATCTTTTTCTTTTTGTTTGGCTTCTTCTTCATCCATGAAACCGCCGATGGGTTTGGTCGGATTGGTGAAAGCTTTATCACTTTTATTGACCAGAACCTGGGTGATCACGGTTGCAACCGGTTTTTTGATTCCACGGCGATACAGTTCATTTTGTAAGGTCTGCTGCAGGGAGTATCCAATAGCACCCTGGCTATCCGCACCACACACATCCAACGGCACCTCGTGCATGCCCGCGGCTTTATGAGCGATTTCGGATCGGCGCAGAATAAAACCGACCTGCGGACCGTTTCCATGCCCGATGGCAACATCCCAACCTGATTCAATCATATCAGCAATATGGTAGGTGGTTTCTTTGGCTGCCTCATATTGGCTTTCAACTGAAACATTCTTGTTATCTTTGATCAGTGAATTACCACCGATCGCTACAACAGCTACTTGTTTTTTCATGTATTTATTATCCCATCGTCAATGCCATGACGGCTTTTTGTGCATGCAGCCGGTTTTCGGCTTCATCAAATACTACAGAGTGTAGTCCATCGATCACAGCATCGGTCACTTCAATATTGCGATCGGCTGGTAATGGATGCATGTAAATAGCATCCTCCTTAGCTAATTCCATACGTTTTTCATTCGTGATCCAGCTTGAATATTTCTTCGTGATCGCAGCGCCTTTTTCAGCGTCTGCAGTATGCACCAAAGGCCCCCATGATTTCGCATACACGATATCAGCATCCTTGAAGCCTTCATCCATATCATTGACAACTTCAAAGTTGGTACCATATTTCTTGGCTTCAGCTTTGGCTTGTTCCATAATTTCAGGCATTAAAGCAAACTCTGGTGGATGTGCTAAAGTTACATCCAATCCGAAGCGCGGCATTTGCAGGATCAAACTCTGCGGTACGGAGATCGGTTTGGAATAGGATTCCGCATATGCCCAGGAAACCACCATTTTCTTGTTGCGCAGATCACGCCCTTTCTTCTCCATGATGGTCATCAGGTCTGCCAGGCATTGGAAAGGGTGGTAGATCTCGCACTGCATATTGAGAACCGGAACGCGTGAGGCTTGCGCAACCAGATTCAAATAACGATTGCCGGTACCCCATTCCACATGGCGGATGGCAATGCCATCAAAATAGCGTCCGAAAATATCACCAATTTCTTTTTCAGTATCTCCATGAGCGATCTGGGTTGTTTTGCTTTCGATGAACGCCGCATGACCACCCAACTGCGCCATGCCGGCTTCAAAGGAACCACGTGTACGGGTGCTACTGAAGAAAAACAGCATTGCCAGTACTTTATCGCGCAAATAAGCATGCGGTTCGTTCAATGCACGTTTGCGTTTTAGATCCCAGGCGACATCCAGCACGGTTTCTACTTCTTCTTTGGTGAAATCAAGATCGCCAATTAAATCTCTTCCGTGTAAATTCGTTTGCATAGTATCTCCTTAATAAAATAGGCGGGATGCTTTATCCCGCCCAACAATCTTCTATTCCATTGCACCCAGAACCAATGCCAGAATGGACATGCGCATAACAACGCCATTGAAGGCTTCTTCCCAATAGCGTGCGTGGCGGGTGCCATCTACATCGGGAGGAAGCTCATCCATACGGGGCAGAGAATGTAAAATGATGGAATCGGGTTTGGCTTTTTCTTTCAATAATTTGCGGGTTACTTTGTAATTATCAGGGGTCAGACCTTTATCGGCAGAAGCCTCCTGGCGAGCTTTCGTGTAATCAGGCTGAACAACAGGTTCCATGTAGATCACGTCTGCTTTTTCGATCACATCAGCCACATGATCGGCTTCATAATAGACCAAGTTCTTCTCATCCAGTTCTTTCTTGAATTCATCGGTCAACGACATTTCGGGCGGGCAAACATAATAAACCTCGCTGTCAAACTGTGTCAGAGCATACGAAAGAGAGTGCATAGTGCGCATGCGCATATCTCCGATGCATAGAAAGGTAAGACCGTCGATGGTACCCAGTTCATTCCACACGGTATACAGATCGGTCAAGACCTGGGTGGGGTGTTCACCCCATCCATCACCAGCATTGATGATCGGTACACTGGACCATTTGGCTGCTTCAGCAGGAGCGCCCTGCTGAAAGTGGCGCATGACAATGGCATCTCCATAATATTCAAGCATGTGCACAGTATCTTTGATGGATTCTTGATACCAATCTCCGGCGCGCGTCATTTTGGCATCGGAAAAACCAGTAACATGCCCACCCAAGCGGTGCATGGCTGCTTCGTGAGCCAAGCGGGTGCGGGTACTGGGTTGATAAAAAGCGGTAACCAGCGTTTTCTCGGCCAGCAGGTCAGAATTTCTCCTGCTCTTTGCAATGGGTGCCAATTCATCAGCGACCTCAAATACAAGGGTCTTTTCCTTTAGAATATCTGAGTTTCTGCGACTGCGCGCAATCTCATCCATTTCCAAAGCAACTTCAAACAGGCGGAAAAATTCCGACCGTTCAAAATCTTTCAAAGATAAAATATCGCGTCCCAAAAAACTTCTCATGGTATACCTCCAATTAACTTAGAATTTTTTATTGGCAACTTTTCTCATAATATGAAAATCAAAAAAACCGGGAATGAAGTAGCTGTAGGAATGGGTAACTAATTGACCGGATGTATCATAAACATCCGATTCAAAGAATAAAAGTGGTGCAGCTCGTTGAATTTGCATTTTATGTGCAATTTCGCTGGACGCTGCAATGGAATCAATACGCGATTTGGATTGATCCAAAACCGGGTTACCACGCTTCAGCAGCCAATCGAGCACAGACCCGTCAAAACCTTCCTGTAAATCGCTTTCATCCAATACAGTGATGGGAGCGATATCGATCAGATACGCGATGGGGCGATCTTCTGTATTGATCGTTCGATCGATCTGAATCACCATGGATTTCAATGGAAAATTTACAAATGCCTGGTTTTCTTTCTCCACTTTGAATCGTTTGACTTGAAATTCTCCCATGCTAACATTCAATCCGATTCTCTCTGATAATGTTTCAATACTCTCTAATACTTCCAAACCTCCTTCAAATGTTTTTTGTTTTCCAACCACAAAAGTGCCCTGCCCTTGTCTGCGCCGGATCAAGCCCTGTACTTCAAAAGTGCGCATGGCTTCGCGCAGTGTGGAACGGGAAACTCCCAGATTTTTTGCCAACAGAGGCTCAGAGGGCAATTTTGCTCCTGCACCTTTGTTTGCGATAATTCTTTCGAGTTCTATCTGTAAACGTTGATAAGGTTGTGTTTTTTGCAATACAAGCTCCTTTAAATTACAAATCGCCGAGCAGGCGGGCGGCTACTTGGTTATGCTTCTGAATATGTTCATTTAGATCCAATGGAACCAGTTGACCTTTTTCCACGACTGCTTTTCCATGAACAAATGTGTAATCCACATTTCGAGGATAGCAGAACACAACAGCGGAGACCGGATCATGCAGCCCACCAGCGTAAGAAATCTGATTCAGATTAATGGCTGTGAAATCAGCGCATTTTCCAGCTTCCAGCGACCCGATATCCTTGCGCCCCAATACCCGTGCACCACCGATGGTTGCTAATTCCAATGCCTGGCGGGCAGTCATGATGGCTGAAGTGCCTGAATCGGAAAGAGATGCTCCTTCTAATCCAGCTCGCACGCGCGCCACTAGCATAGCCTGGCGCACTTCTTCCAGCATGTGCGATCCATCATTACTGGCTGAACCATCTACACCCAACCCGACTTTTACACCCAACTGCATATATTCGCGAATAGGGGCAATTCCAGATGCCAGACGCATATTGGAGGTTGGGCAGTGTGCCACTCCACATCCGGTTTCAGCGAAAACCTTTTGCTCTCCTTCATTGATATAAACAGAATGCGCGAACCATACATCTTCGCCCACCCATTCCAGAGATTGCATATACCTCAATGGGCGCAAGCCAAATTTTTGCAGGGTGAACTGTTGTTCATCTTCTGTTTCAGCCAGATGGGTGTGTAAATGCACACCGTACTGCCTTGCCAGGTGGGCGCTTTCGCGCATCAGATCTCCGGTCACGCTGAAGGGGGAACAGGGCGCCAGCACGATCTGCACTTTGGAACCGGCAGCAGGATCGTGATATTTTTCGATCAACCGCTGGCTGTCTTTAAGAATGAAATCTTCGTTATCCACCACACTATCCGGCGGTAGCCCGCCTTTACTCTCACCCAGACTCATCGAACCCCGTGAAGCATGGATGCGCATGCCCATCTCTTGTGCTGCTCGGATCTCATCATCCAGGCTTGAGCCATTGGGGAACAGGTAAAGATGATCGGATGCGGTCGTGCAGCCCGAAAGCGCCAATTCCGACAGGGCAGTTTTGGTGGAGAGATAGATATCTTCAGCGGTCATGCGTGCCCAGATGGGATACAGTGTTTTTAGCCAATTGAAAAGATTGGCATCCTGCGCGGCAGGCACCACACGGGTAAGGGTTTGGTAAAAATGGTGGTGGGTGTTAATGAAACCGGGGAAAACGATATGATCGTGCAGATCGCGGATTTCATCCGCTTCGGTAGGGAGTTCATCCGAATTTCCTATCTGTTGAATAAAACCATCCTTGATGAACATTCCCCCATTTCTGATCTCCCTGCGCGCTGCATCCATGGTAACCAGGGTATGGATATTCTTTATAAGCAAGGTAGCCATAGTTGTGCCTTTCAATGGAATGGTTTTTTAACCAATTAATAATACCATTAATTGTCGGACAATTAATGGTATTATTTCACTCTTTCAGAGGATAAATTTATTAAATCAATCTGCGAGTTCTGCGGCGCGCAGGGTATTTTCCATTAACATGGCAATGGTCATCGGACCCACCCCACCCGGAACAGGGGTGATGGCTGATGCGACCTCGCTCACTTCATCAAATGCCACATCCCCCACCAGTCGATACCCTTTTTCAGTAGAGGGATCATCGACATGATTAATCCCTACATCAATAACCACGACGCCGGGTTTCACCCAATCACCGCGCACCATTTCCGCCTTTCCAACCGATGCGACCAGGATATCCGCCAGGCGGGTGATCTCAGGCAGATTATAAGAGCGGGAATGGCAAATGGTGACAGTGGCATTTTCTTTCACAAGCAAAAGCGCAACCGGCATGCCAACGATATTCGAGCGCCCTAGCACCACAGCATTCTTCCCTTCAAGGGAAATTCCAGTTGACTTCAATAGTTGAATAACACCTGCCGGAGTACAGGGAACAAAGCTGGGAGTGCGCCCTTTTTGCGCCAGTTTGCCAATATTAATCGGATGAAAGCCATCCACGTCTTTGTTTACAGAAACCTTGAGCAGTACTTCTTCTTCATCAAAACCGGCAGGGAGGGGAAGCTGCACCAGAATGCCATGCACGCTGGAATCATGGTTGAGAGAATCCACTAGCTCCACCAATTCTTTTTGTGGAATGGAAGCCGGCAGCACATGACTGAAAGAGGCTATACCCAACTGCTCGCAGGCTTTATGTTTGGAACGCACATATACCTGCGAAGCAGGATCTTCACCAACCAGAACGGTTGCTAGACCAGGCACAGCCTTTCTCAGCCGTTTGCGTTCTACCACCTGCTCAGCCACGCGCGCGCGGATATCGTTCGCAATTTGTTTCCCATCGATAATAGTTGCTTTCATTTCCAACTCCCAACACAAAAGAGTAAAAGGATTATACAATAATCAGGAACTTTTACTAATGAACAGACAGATTCTTAGGCTATAATTTTTTCTTTGGAGAGAAACGTATGAGTACTATTTGTGTGATCGGAACCGGTTACGTTGGATTGGTGACAGGGGTATGTTTTTCTGATTTGGGCAACACCGTGCACTGCTTGGATATTAACAAGGAGCGTATCACCAACCTGAAGAAAGGCATCATGCCAATCTATGAACCCGGTCTGGAAGAGATCGTCGAGAGAAATGTAACTGCCAACCGTTTATTCTTCACAACCGAATATGCTGAAGCATTGAAAGATGCCGAATTTGCCTTTATCGCCGTTGGAACGCCTTCGGGGGTGGATGGCGAAGCGGATCTGACCTATGTGCGGGATGCCGCTGAGAAGATCGCCGAAGTGATCGATCATCCCATTATCATTGTCAATAAATCCACCGTTCCGGTAGGAACCGGAGACTGGGTATCCGACATCATTCGCAAGAAACGTGGAGAAAATTCATTCGAGTATTACGTGGTTTCCAACCCGGAATTCCTACGTGAAGGTTCTGCCATTCACGATTTCATGCAGCCCGATCGGGTGGTCTTGGGATCAGTGCATCGCAAAGCCGCCGAAGCGGTAGCGGAACTCTATCAACCTTTACATGCTCCTTCTTTGATCACTGATCTGCGCACTGCGGAAATGATCAAATATGCTTCCAATGCATTTTTAGCCACCCGTATTTCCTTTATTAATGAAATTGCCAATATCTGCGATGAACTGGGTGCAGATGTGCGCGAAGTGGCGCAGGGCATGGGATTGGATAAACGCATCGGTCATGCTTTTCTGGAAGCCGGGTTGGGCTGGGGTGGGAGCTGCTTCCCCAAAGATGTAAAAGCCCTGGCACACATGGCAGTGCTGCACGGCACCCATCCTCAATTACTGCAAGCGGTCATGGACATTAACCGCAACCAACGTCGGCGGGTGGTCATGAAACTGCGCAATTTGGTGGGTGGGTCACTGGTCGATAAGAATATCGGTATTTTGGGTCTTTCTTTCAAACCTGATACGGATGATATTCGCGAATCTCCCGCACTGGAACTCATTCATCTGCTGCGCAATGAGGGCGCGCATGTGCGCGCGTATGACCCGCAAGCGATGGAAAATACAGCCAAAGCCATCCCCGACCTGGATTTATGTAAAAATCCCTATGAAGTAGCGCAGGATGCAGATGGGCTGATCCTGGTGACCAAATGGAATGAGTTCAAACAGCTTGATTTCAAACGCGTGTACAGCATCATGCGTACGCCGGTGCTGATCGATGGGCGCAACGAATGGGATAGTACATTCTTGCGCAAGCTGGGATTCACCTATTTTGGCATCGGTCAGGGAAATCACGTAAATCCCGAAGAGTGACCCGGATCCTTTGTTCAAAAAAGCGCTTGAAATTTATCAAGCGTTTTTTTAATATGGCAGATATATTCACTATATAATTGAACTGTGGGGAATGAGAAGGAAAATTTAGTATTTCATCCCTCGATTAACCGAATACATTGTTTTTCAAGGAGAAAACTATGGCAGACATACGACTCACAAAATTAGCAAAACTGGTTGCAAGTTATTGTTTGGAAGTTAAAAAGGGCGATTGGATCTATATCAATGGTGATTATGGAGTAGCCAAAGATCTTATTCACGAGATCTACCGCGAGGTTTTAAAAGCCGGTGGCAATCCCTTTATCGTACCAGGTGGGAATGACCTGCTGGAGATCTATTACAAAGAAGCATCAGAAGAACAATTGAAATGGATCTCACCTGTATTTGAGTTATATAACAAAAAATTGAACGGTATGGTCAACATTAGCGGCACCACCAATACAGCCGCGTTAAACAATGTTGACCCAACCAAACAACAGATCAGAGCTAAAGCCGCAGGCAAATCCGTGATACCTGACCTCATGAAAAGGCAGGCAGAAGGAACACTGAAGGGTGTGGTCACTTTATTCCCCTGCCCGGCTCTTGCGCAGGATGCGGAAATGAGCCTCTCAGAATATGAGGATTTTGTATATGCTGCCATGTTTTGTGATAAAGAAGATCCTAAAGCAGAATGGGAAAAATTAGAAAAAAGGCAGCAAATCCTAACTAATTGGTTAAAAGGAAAAGAACAGGTAGAGATCCATGGCGAACACGTCGATCTGTCTCTTAACATAAAAGGGCGGATATTCATCAGTGATAATGGAAAAGAAAACATGCCCAGCGGCGAGATTTATACCAGTCCGGTGGAAAACTCGGTAGAAGGTCATGTGGAATTTACCTATCCTGCCATCGAAAGCGGGCGTGTGGTTGAAAATGTACGCTTGAGCTTTAAAAAAGGCAAAGTTGTAAAAGCGGAAGCGGATAAGAATCAGGATTTTCTTGAGAAGATGATCGCCACAGATGAAGGCTCCTGTTATCTGGGTGAATTAGGGATAGGAACCAATTTCGGCATCCAGCGCTTTACCAAGGAGATTCTGTTTGATGAAAAGATCGGTGGAACCTTCCATCTGGCGCTGGGCGCTGGTTTTCCGGAAGCAGGCAGCAAGAATAAATCAGGTATTCACTGGGATATGATCTGTTCGTTAGGAAAAGATGGGCAGATCATTGTGGATGGAGAACCTTTATTCAAGGATGGTAATTTCGTCTTGTGGGAAAAGGAAGATAACAAAAAATAACTCTTATAGAAGAAAAGGTTAATATTCAATGATGAGAGTAGATAAAATATCTGTGATAAAAAGAAATCTTTTTATTATTGACACTCAATCCTATTTTTGATATGGTTGATTTATTACAATAAGAGGACTACCAAAGGGTAAGAAACATCTTCCCGCGGGAATGCCTCTTTTTATTTAATCTTTTTTTTAAGTTTACTCTCCAGAAGGTCTATCGTCACAATAAAATGAGCATACTTTCTAAGAAGCGAAGAATATTGATGATTTGGAGTTAACACTTTATATAACTTTCCTTTATTTTTTAGATAATCAACAAGACACATAAAATCACCATCTCCAGAGACAATGATAGCTTTATGATAACTGGGATATTGAATCATTGCATGTAAAACAAGTTCGGCATCAACATTCCCTTTATATGTGCCATGTTCACCTTCGTTAATCTTTAAGACCGGTTTGAAAATCAAAATGAATTCTGCTTCCTGTAAAAATCTATATAAGTTCGTATTTTCAGGAACATATCCAATAAAAAGATAAGATTTCGCAACCTTGTATTTCGTTCTTAAATAATTACGAAATTTTCGATAGTCTAGCTTCCAACCAGAATTTATAATATCTAAATATAGATTCTGGCTATCAATGAACGCATAGACTGTTTCCCCTTTTTTATCCAATTGCCACTCCTTCATCACAATGTTCGCAACGGCAAACGCTATATTATTTTCGTTATATTAATCCTTTGTGTTCTGTCAAATGAGGTCCTAGTTTGGTCGAAAATAAAGCAAAATTTGACAAGGAAGTAGAACTTTCATAGAATGATGCAATTACAAAATAAAGAGGAAAATCCATGACCACCGGAAAAGAGCTGCTGTTAACCACATTAAACCATACCAGCCATACCACCCGCATTCCCTGGGTCCCTTTCGCCGGTGTGCATGCCGGTTTTTTGAAGAATTATTCCGCCAAAGAAGTTCTTCTGAATAAAGGGAAACTGGTGGAATCCCTGCTGGAAGTGAAGAAGATCTATGACCCGGATGGCATGCCAATCATCTTCGATCTGCAGGTGGAAGCCGAGATCCTGGGCTGTAAATTGATCTGGGCGGAACAAGCGCCTCCTTCCGTGGCTTCCCATCCACTGGCAAGCAATAAAACTATTCCCGATTACTTCCCACAAAAAAGTGATGGACGGCTCCCTCTAATCCTGGATACTATGCAAACTCTGAAGAACAAGATCGGTGATGACACTGCTTTATACGGATTGGTCACCGGACCGTTCACCCTGGCATCCCATTTGCGTGGGACGGATATCTTTCTGGATAGCGTAGATGACCCGGCATATTTGCACTCCTTGATCAACTACACCACGAAAGTTGCCAAAGTCATAACGCAGTACTACATGGATGCCGGCATGGATGTGATCGCGGTGGTCGATCCGCTGGTCTCCCAGATCTCTCCCAAGATGTTTAAAACTTTCCTACTGGAACCCTTTGCTGAAATATTCCGCTTCATCCGGGAAGCGCAGCATTTCTCCTCCTTCTTTGTATGCGGTGATGCCACCAAAAACCTGCACGTCATGTGCGAAAGCGAACCAGACTGCATAGCAGTAGATGAGAATATCGACATGACGGCTGCCAAACTCATTGCTGACGAATTCAATATTACCCTGAGTGGGAATATTCCTTTGACAACCTGCATGCTGCTGGGCAACCAACAGGATAATATGAAGTACGTGGTTGATCTGTTGGATAGGGTGGATCATTTCAATCTGATCATCTCACCCGGCTGCGATATGCCATATTCTGTGCCGGTGGAAAATACCATCGCCGTCATGCAAGCTGTGCGTGAAACTGATGCGGTACGAGCCATCGTTGAAAATTACACCAGAGTTGAAGTAGATATTCCGGTCGAGATCCCGAATTATGCTGTGCTGCAAAAGCCGCTCATCGAAGTGTTCACGCTCGACCCAGATACCTGTGCCGCCTGTTCGTATATCTGGCTGGCAGCCAAGCGCATAAAAGAAAGCTTGGGAGAGAAAGTGGATCTCCAACTCTATCGCCTGACGGAACTCGAATCTATCGCGCGGGTTAAAAAAATGGGTGTGGAGAAGATCCCTTCCATTTACATTAATGGTAACTTGAAATACTCTTCCATCATCCCCGGGCAATCGGAGTTTATGGAAGAAGTAAAGAAGTATTTAGTTTAGTTAAATATTTCAATCATCCATATACAATCCGCCGCTCTCCTGCAGCCAATCCGCAATGGTATCGGTGGCATGCTGCACGCTGTTATCTGAAACATCCACCTCCAGGGAAAGCAAACGGGAAGCGGCCACCAGTTCCCGCAGGATTGCCTGCTCATGGATGAACACTTGTAGATCATCATACTGCTTGGGGTTTCCCGAAACTTTCAAGCGTTCGATGCGAGCAGCTTGAAAAGAATCTTCGCTGCGGGTGCAAAAGACCAATCGAAAATTGAGAGGAAGCAGACGTTCTTCCAGCCAGGCGAAATCATATTTTTTATGGTAGGCCATCCATTGATACATGATGGTGGATAAATGAAAGCGATCCACGATCCAAGAATAGTAACGCTGCAGTTCAAACAGATGCAGCCAGGTTCGATAAGTTTCCATCGCCAGCGCTTCTTCTTCCGGGTTGAAATTGATCAGCCCGCGCCCCCAGGGATAATTCGTGAAAGCACACCATTCGGCGGAGATGATGGGGGAATGGTAACGATACTTGCGTGCTCCAATCACCCGTGGATGCTCATTCAAGGCAAAGGCGATCTCTGTCTTTAACGTCAAACGTGTGCCTTCCAGGATCACTTTCGGACAAAGTTTTTCTCCCATTTTTTATTCCTCAAGTAAAATAGTACAGCTTTTTTTAATTATAGAAGATTGTTGACTGCAATTTTTATTTAGAAACCATCAAGCATTTTTTGCGTATATGACACAGCAGAATGGAAATGAGATGTCCGACAAAAAACTAGACATTACCACTTACTTCAATATCAGCTTCCGATTGGGTTTAAAACAAATCGTGGGGTTCAGTTTAAGCAACCCACGCTTAGCTTATACCGCTGCGAAACTGTATGTTGCCTATCGCTTGGCAGAGAGAAAACGTGACAGGTACCTACAGAAAGGCGTACAGATCCCACCCATGGTCATCTTCAGCATCACCAACGACTGCAATTTGGATTGCGTTGGGTGTTATGCCAAGATCCTGCACCAGACCTCTGAAAAAGAACTAACCACTGCACAAGTTCGATCGATCATTCAACAAGCTAAAGACCTGGGAGTTTCCGTGATCCTGTTGGCAGGCGGTGAACCCCTCATGCGCGAAGGATTGTTGGATACCATCAAGGAATTTCCCAATCTGATCTTTTTGCTTTTCACTAACGGCACTCTGCTGGATGATACTGCCATTCAAAGTATCAAGAAACAGGGGAACATTCTACCTGTGATTAGCATTGAAGGCGACCAACAGGATACTGATCTCAGACGGGGTGGCGGTATTTACGAACGTGCCATGGAAATTTTCTCTAAATTAAAACGCGAAAAGATGCTGTTCGGTACTTCCATTACACAGACCAGCCGAAATTTTGAGCTGGTCAATAATGAAGCATATCTGGTTGATATGATGGAAAAGGGCTGCAAGGTATTTTTCTTCATTAATTATTTACCAATTAATCCGCAGACCCGTGATCTGGCATTGACCCATCAGCAGGTGATGAGCCATTTGGCGATCCTCGAAGAGCTGCGTGTGAAGTACCCGGCACTCTTCATGGCTTTCCCGGGAGGGGAAGTGGAATTGGGTGGCTGCCTGGCAGGTGCAAAAGGGCTTATCCACATCAATCCGCTGGGTGATTTACAGCCCTGCCCCTTTTCTCCATTCTCGGATGCCAATCTCAAAGAGGTCAGCCTGTTGGATGCGTTGCGTTCCAAGCATCTCCAGGTTATTCGCAATAGCGGTGACCTTCTAGATGAAAGCGATGGCGCATGTGCTTTATGGAAGAACAAAGCCTGGGTGGAAGAGCTGTATAAGAAATAAGTAAAAGACCTTAGGAAATTTGAAAACATGGTATAAATTGAGATGTTCAAATCTCTTCACTCATGAAAGGAGTATTTTTAAGAAACAGAGATGATAGGAAAAATACGTAGATTGGTATTGGATGTACTAAAACCGATTGAACCAAGTATTGTGGACCTTGCAAAAAAATTGAGCGTGCTAGAAGGCATTTCAGCGGTCAATATCAGTATTGCTGAGATTGACCATAAAGTTGAAAATGCCAAGATCACCATTGAAGGTGATGATCTTGATTATGATATTGTCGCTGCCATGATCCGTGACCAGGGTGGATCCATTCACTCCATTGATGAAGTGGTCGCCGGCAAGATGATCATCGACGACGCGGCAACACTGCAGGATTAGAATCCCAATAAATTATCATGAAAAAGAAAAGCAACCCTCTCAAGCGTATGCTGGAGAGGATATCTGAATATAATGAAATCGCGGAAATTGGTGAAATAGCCCGGCGTTATTTTGCCATGAATGCGTTCGATGGTGTATTAACCATCATCGGTGTTTTAATGGGACATTATGCCGCAGGTGTAGATGATCCCATGATCGTAGTTACCACCGGCTTAACAACTTCGGTTGCCATCGGGATTTCCGGCTTGTGGGGTTCCTTCCTAACAGAATCCGCTGAAAGGAAACGCGGGATCGATGAAATAAGCCGCAGTACTCTCACCGATCAAAATGGCAGCAAAATTGGTAAAGCCTCACGCTTTGCAGCAATTGCAGTTGCCATTGTTGATGGACTTTCACCTTTTGTAGCTAGTATAGTAGTGTTGATCCCATTTTTCTTTGCAAATTTGTTCAGCAACATTCACTATGTCTATTATGTTGCTATTGGTTTTGCACTGCTGGTACTCTTTGGACTGGGCATGTTCCTTGGAAAAATATCCAAGCAAAACCTGGTCAGGATGGGTTTAAAAACCCTGGCAGCCGGGTTGGCATCCATTTTGATCAGCAATCTATTGGGGACCTCCCATTAGCAATAAATAATTAAAGTACGGAATTTATTCTGAACCAAGAAATATGACTTAAAATAAAGACCTATTTCTTTTTAATTGGGAGAGACGATGAAACCAATCGCTTTATCGGATGGGATTTTTTGGATCGGAGTGAACGACACCACCACCCAGCTCTTTGAGGGATTGTGGTCCATTGAAAAAGAAGGTATTTCCTATAACAGTTATTTGATCAAGGACGAGAAAAGCACCCTGGTCGACCTGTGCAAAGACAGCACCGGTGCACTGTTGATGGAAAACATCAAAACCTGCATCGATCCACGTCAGCTCACTTATCTGGTTGTCAATCACATGGAACCCGATCATTCGGGCGCGATCAAGGAACTGCTGGAGATCGCTCCCCAGATCACGATTCTGGGTAGTGAAAAGACGCGCGATATGCTGGCAGCCTTCTTTGGCATCAGCGACCATGTTCAAACCGTTTCGGACGGAGAAATCATCTCTCTCGGCAAACATTCCCTGCGTTTTCTTTCGACTCCTATGGTGCATTGGCCAGAGACGATCATGACCTATGAAGAAACGAGCGGTACCTTGTTTTCATGTGATGGATTTGGTGGTTATGGTAAATTGGAGCATGGTATCTTCGATGATGAGCAGCCCGATCTGGACTTTTTTGAAAAAGAATCTCTGCGCTACTTTTCCAATATCGTATGCGCCTTTAGTAAACCGGTGCTGAAAGCTGCGGAAAAGATCGCAACAGTGAAAGTAAATACGGTCGCTCCTTCGCACGGATTAGTCTGGCGTTCCAACCCTGCCCGCATCCTCAACCTGTATATTGAATGGTCAGGATACGCCGGTGGCAATTACCCCCAAAAAGTCTGCTTGCTGCACGCTTCCATGTACGGAAACACGGATGGGGTCGTCCCGGTCGTCGAGAAGACCTTGCGGGATGCCGGACTTGAAATCGAGAACCTTGATGTCACCCAGACACATATCAGCTATGTTCTGCCGAAATTATGGACCAGCGCTGGGGTGGTCATCTGTGCACCCACCTACGAAGGCGCACTCTTCCCAACCATGGAATTTATACTCGAAATGGCAGATAAAAAGCGCATGACCCATAAAAAAGCTATCTATATTGGAAGCTATGGCTGGGGTGGTGGTGCAATGCGTTTCATCAACAAACAATGTGAGATACTAGCTTGGGAACTGCTGGGAAAAGTGGAATTCAAAGGGCAAGCCACCGAAGCGGATATCCAGCAGATTCGCGAGATAGCTGCAGATTTGATCGAAAAGCTCTCAAGAAACTAAATGTTGGATGTTTTTTGAAACTATCCAACCTCTTCTGCGTATATGGTATAGATTAGCTACGTGAGAAAAGGAGAAAAAATGAAAAATCGAAGTGATCTGGTTTGGGGTATCATCCTCATCGTCATCGGTGCATGCCTTCTGGTCACCCGCGTTTTCCCGAATACATTCAATTTTCTGGATTGGCCGTTTTCAATCATCGCTGTAGGTGTTGTTTTTCTACTGGCTGCCATCCTTTCCCGAAA
>CAYLUJ010000025.1:0-968 GCA_964386805.1 uncultured Pelolinea sp.
TTAGCAAAATATTTTATTTTACTGGTAATCGCGAACGAATAATAGAAAAGGAGATTTGAAATGCAAGTACTTCTGGATATTTGGAATGTAATTTTCAACCAAGTTGTCACCAAACCGCAACTGCTTTTGGCTATCATCGTTGCGATTGGTTACGCCTTATTAAGAAGGCCCTTTATCAATGTTCTTTCTGGAGCAATTAAAACCATGGTGGGTGTGATGATTTTGCAGGTTGGTTCTACTCAATTAACCAACACCTTCCGCCCCATTCTGCTTGCTCTCTCAGAGCGCTTTGGGATTACCGGAACCATCATTGATCCATATACTGGTTTCCCGGCTGCTTTGGAATCTTTGGGTGATAATCAATCGTGGGTCGGTTATGTGATTTTGATCGCTCTCGGTGTGAACATCCTTTTGGTTGCCTTTACGAAAATGCGCGGTTTGTTCTTGACTGGCCATATCATGTTCCAGCAGTCATGTGTTGCTACCGCCTTGATTGCGTATAACCTGGGTCTGCCCATGCTCCCCACCATCCTGATTGCTGGTGGTTTGGTTGGCCTCTATTGGGCGATCGGTTCCAATGCGTTGATCGGTCCAACGAATAAAGTAACCAACAATGCAGGCTTCACCATTGGTCATCAGCAGATGTTAATGGATTGGATCGCTTCAAAGTTCTCCCACAAGTTTGGCGATCCCGAAAAAGATGATTGCGAAAAAGTGGAACTACCTGGTTGGTTCTCTATTTTGCAAGACAATATTGTTGCCATGGCAATCATCATGTTCCTGTTCGTCCTTGTCATCATGTTGGCTTTGGGCAAGGCCGCTGTGGATGGAATGGCAGCCGGAACAAATTGGATTGTCTACATTTTCCTGACCGGTGTTTCATTCGCTGTCTACATCACCATCATCCTGACCGGTGTTCGTCTTTTCGTTGCTGAATTGGCAACCTCATTCAAGGGTATTTCTGAGAA
>CAYLUJ010000025.1:1030-22528 GCA_964386805.1 uncultured Pelolinea sp.
GATTGGTGTTGATTGCCCTGCGATCATGCCTTTCTCACCCAATGCATGGATGATCGGTTTCCTCTTCACAACTTTAGGTGAATTAGTTGCCATCGGTATTTTGATCCTTACAAAATCCCCCGTCCTCATCATCGCCGGTTTCGTACCGCTGTTCTTTGATGGTGGTCCCATCGGTGTATATGCCAACAAACATGGTGGCTTCA
This sequence comes from uncultured Pelolinea sp., assembly GCA_964386805.1. Lineage (GTDB taxonomy): Bacteria > Chloroflexota > Anaerolineae > Anaerolineales > Anaerolineaceae > UBA4781. The sequence continues at coordinate 1,234 of CAYLUJ010000025.1, forward strand.
AAGCAGTCGCATTTTTCTGCACCTTGACCGGTCTTGTTCAGGTCTTCGGTTCTGCTTTGGTCGTTCCTATGTCTGGTATGGTTGGCGGTTGGATGGGCAGCTTCGACTGGGCAACAGTCTGGCCGGCCATCACCGTCGTGCTCCGCTTCATCGGTCATCTCTTCGGGTTACCAGTTCCGCCTTACGGAGCATAGTCTTGGTTTGTGGTAGAGCTGGAATAGCTTAGTATTTCAGCATATAAAAGAAAGGGAGCTCCATGATTATGATTACCTTGTTCCATGGAGCCCCTTTTTTATCTCTACGATGATTTGTGGTAAATTGAAATTAAAGGAATTGTTTGAATGGTAGCAACATTATTAGATCTTCTTCAAGAAAATATGATCGAACTGAATGTCTCGGTTGACAATTGGGAAGCAGCTCTGCAAAAAGGAGCGCAACTCCTGATTAATGATGGAGGTGTAGAACCACGTTATTTGGATGCTATGATCGCTATGGTGAAAAACCTCGGTCCGTATGTGGTCATTGCTCCCGGATTGGCATTGGGGCATGCTGGTCCGGATCAGGGTGTGAACCGCACTTGCTTCAGTCTGGTGACTTTAAAGACCCCTGTGAATTTTGGTGTGCCGGAAAATGATCCTGTCAATATGGTATTCAGTTTTGCTGCACCTAACAAGGAAGAACATATGCAGGCATTACGTGACCTGGCACTCTTCTGCAGTGAAAGCAAAAATTTGGAAGCGATTTGCAATGCAACAGAAAAAAAACAGATTCGAGAATTGTTGATAAAATTCTTTAATCCAACATAGAATATATTTTGATATAGGAGAAGGAGGAATTTTGCGGTTGAATTCAAAAGAGATGAATATGATTCGCGCAGCCGAATTATATTATGAGCAACGATTAAGCCAATCGGAGATCGCAAAAGCACTAGATTGTTCCCGCTCAACGGTGTCGCGATTGCTTGCTGAAGCGATCGAATCGGGGATTGTTCGTATTTATATTAAGCGACCCGTAGAAAAATTTCCTTCCCTTGCAGAAAAAATTAAGCATCAGTTCGATTTAAAAGAAGCCATTGTTGTTTCTGGGGGTATGAGTAATGATCAAGCTTTTTACAATGTGGGGTTCGCTGCTGCAGAATTTTTATCTCAAATTTTGCATGATAATGTGGTCATCGGTATCAGTTTTGGTGTGACCCTTTCTTATCTGGTACAGGAATTATCCGAATATAATTTTGATTATGATGGGATAGAAGTTATTCAGTTAATGGGTGGGCTCGGTTTTGGCGACCCAGCTATTGATGGACCGGAATTAGCTCAAAAAATGGCACGCGCTCTGGGTGGTACCTATCGTTATTTACAGGCTCCGGCGGTTGTGGATTCACCTGAAATTGCACAACACTTAATGAATGAAAAAAATATACGCGAAACTATTCAAAAAGCCCATCATGCCGAAATTACTATTTCGAGTGTAGGATCTTTAATGGATAATCTATCCAGCCTTGAGCGCTCCGGGTATGTTCGTAAAGAGGAACGTGCAGTCTTTCATTCAAAAGGAGCAATCGGACACTCTCTATCCAGAATGATTGATGAAAATGGTATTCCGATCCAAGATTCTTTTAATGATCGTATCGTTGGAGCTCCAATTGATGTGATTAAAAATGCAAAATGGTCGATTGGCATTGGATCCAACCCATTGAAAGCCCAGGTATTTTTAGCCGCGGTAAAAGATCGACAATTCAATGTACTGGTTATTGATGATGGCACCGCGCGCGAGATGCTGCGTATGCGATCGGGAAATCTGGATTAAATACAAAAACCATTTTCATTGATTGATGCTTTTTAGCCAAATTGTGATAAAACATAATTTAGAAAATTTTCACCTGGTGCAGCGATGGTTGAATTTTTTATTACAACTCAATGCTGAAAAATCCGTATACCAAATGTATACTCATATCGAAGCAAATAGGAGATAAAAATGGCTGAGCTGAAAAAAGAAACCAGGGAGTTGGGGGAGTTCCATTCGGTTACGGTAAAAGGGATCGGTAAGATTGAGATAAAGCAGGGTTCTACTCAGGAAGTAACAATTGAAGCGGAAGAACATATCTTAAGTAGAATAAAAACAGATGTGATCAATGGCTGTTTGATCATTGATATAGGGCGCGATTGGCTTGAAAAACTTTCTGCAGGATTGGATTTTCTTTCAACTCATGGAATGAGCTTTTACATCACCATGCAACAGCTGGATGCCCTGGAGGTAACCGGCAGTTGCAAGATCGAAGCAGTAGGATTTAAAGGAAAAGAATTACACCTGAATTTAAGTGGTGCCTCCAACGTGGAGTTTGATAATATTCAATTTGACGTTATTAATTCCAATTTGCCTGGCGCAGGGAAACTTTCACTTCAAGGAAAAACAAAAGAACAATCTGTAAACTTAACCGGCGCGGGAAGTTATATTGCGGATGATCTTGAAAGTGAGAAAACACGCATCAGTCTTACCGGTGTAGGCAGCGCTCGGCTGTGGGTCACAAAGGAGCTGGATGCAGCCATTACCGGGGTCGGCTCGATTGAGTACTATGGAGAACCCGAAGTGAAACAAAGTGTGGCGATGATGGGATCGATCAGGAACTTGGGAAAGAAATAGCATCGTATGGGAGCTCTGATTCATGAGAATTGGAGCTCCTTTTTATTCCATTAAATTAAAGTTGTCAATCGGATCAATTTCTTGACTGTGTTTACAGCAGGGTGTAAACTAAAGAGTGTATTTATTTAAAGAAAGTAAAGGAAAAATGCAAGAAGAAAAATCTTACGATCTGGATCCTGACCCTAGACGTAACTTAACAAGATTTTCATGCGAAATAGTTTTAATGGGAGGTGTGTTGCTGTAAAAAGCATCCACATCCTTTGATTGCTTTGTCTGTATAGAACAAGCTCTCAGCCTATCTCGCATGGAAAAGCTGGGAGTTTTTTATTTGGATCGGGAACAATCTGCTGTGGAGGTGACCGATGATCACGATTTTACAGACAAAAAATGAGACGCTTGTCCCAATCGAGAAAATTACAGATGGCGCATGGATTAATGCTGTCAATCCGGATGAGAAGGAAGTAAAGCAATTACTTTCTCTGGGGATTCCTAAGGATTTCATAACATATCCGTTAGATTTGGATGAACGTTCGCGTACGGAAAAAGATGACGGATATACCCTTATCTTGTTGCGCATCCCGTACTTCCGAAGTTGGGAAGAAGATATTCCCTATGTTGCGATCCCTCTGGGTATTATTTTTAATGACCAATATATTATTACTATTTGCCGTTATGAAAGTGACTTGGTTAACAGTATTCTTTCAAAAAATGGAAAATACTTTTCCACGCTCAAACGAAACCGCTTTATTCTTCAGATCATGCTGGCAAATGCCACCTATTTCTTAACCTATCTGCGCAGCATTCAGAAAAAGATTGATCAAATCGAGGATGAGCTGCAGCGTTCCATTCGCAATAAAGAAGTGCTCGAATTGCTAAAATACCAAAAATGCTTGGAATATTTTTCCACTGCTCTTCGGTCTAATGAATTAATGTTTGAACGTCTGCAACGCAATAAATTTTTCACCATTTTCCCGGATGATTCTGACCTGCTGGAAGATGTCATTATTGAAAACCAGCAGGCTATTGAAATGACAGGTATCGCTGGAAATTTGCTTAGCCAAATGATGGATGCGTATGCGTCAATAATCCAAAATAATCAAAATATTATTTTTAAGATCATGACTGCTTGGACGATCATCTTGAGTTTACCAACCATTGTTTCTGGCTTTTTTGGCATGAATATCGCTTTGCCTTTCGAAAGCCATCCAAATGCTTTTGGCATTGTTACAGGGATTTCTCTATTGATCATGGTGGTTGTGATCGTTTTCTTCCGAAAAATAAATTGGTTGTAAAGGAAGACAGAATAGTTATATGGAAAGAAAAATTCAATTGAAATAAAAATTGGTAGGAATACTTTTTTCTTGCCAATTTCATCTCCCAAAAAGATCACGATGGGATGGGAAGGAGGAAAAATGTTCTATCTAAGTGAAATTCTCGATAAAAAAGTGTGGGATCGATGGGGTAAAGAGATCGGTAAATGCAGAGATATCCTGACTGGTTTTGATGAGAAGGTTTTTCATCGGATCGTTGCAGTTGAAGTTAAAGAGAAAAACGGAAATATCAAGTTGGTCTCATCCGAATCAATCAGCAGTCTTTTTCCCAATGTCACGATCAGTAAACCTGTTGTTGAGGTTTCTGTTTATGTTCCAAAAGGCAACGAGCTATATCTAAAAAAACAGGTGCTGGATCATCAAATTGTAGATGTGGAAGGGAAACGCGTTGTACGTGTTAATGATATCCAGATCGCGTTTACGAAGGATGCTTACTATGTGACGGGTGTGGATGTTGGAAATGCTGGACTAATGCGCCGTCTTGGTCTAAAGAAAATGACTGAACTCTTTGGAAAGCTGTCAACAAATCCAAAAGCTGAAGGTGTTATTTCGTGGAAAGACGTAGCTTATGTTGAAGAAAAGGATCCACTACGATTAAAGACCTCACAAGAGAAGATCAGCAAATTACCGCCGGCTGATATTGCAAGTATTCTCAATGATTTGGATCGACCAACTGGTCAATCATTGCTGCAAAAAATGGGAGATGAGATTCTGGCCGATACATTGGAAGAAAGCCCGGCAAAATTCCAAATTGATGCGCTCTCAAGGATGGGTTCTGAGCGCGCAGCGGATATTCTCGAAGAAATGGATCCGGATGAAGCTGCTGACCTCATCGCGAGCTTACCTCGTGAAAAAAGCACCACCTTGCTAAACTTAATGGAAAAAGATGAAGCGGATGATATTCGAACTTTACTTGATTATCCACCCGATTCAGCTGGTGGCATTATGACCACAGAATTTGCATGGATCCCGCAAGGATTAACTGTGGATAAAGCCATGGCATTCTTACGTTCATCTGAAGATGCGCAAGAGGTAGAGGACATGTATTACATCTATGTTTTAGATGAAAAAGAATGCTTGGTGGGTGTAATTTACCTGCGCGATCTGGTGATGGCTGCCCCAACTGTTGAAGTCGCATCCCTGATGGATAAAGATCCCATATCTGTGTTGCCATATTCTTCTCAAGAGGAAACTGCTTATTTGGCAGCAAAATATAATCTGCTTTCAGTGCCGGTGATCGATAGCAAGACTGGAGTTATGCAGGGTATCGTCACCTTGGATGATGCTTTGGACGCAGTTTTACCAACTGCCTATAAAAAACGCTTACCGCGTTTCTTCTAGGATGAATAATGAAAAAGCTTAACTTTAAATCTAGATTCTTTCAAAAAGCCTGGCTGATGTTGACAATGCTGGGTCCAGGGCTCATCACCGCTTCGGCGGATAATGATGCCTCAGGAATTGCAACCTATTCAATGGCTGGTTCACGCTATGGCTACAACTTTCTATGGTTGCTGGTTGCAGTAACCTTCGGTGAAGTGATTGTGCAAGAAATGGCTGCTCGAATGGGGACTGTTACCGGTAAAGGGATGGCTGACCTGATTCGGGAAAAATTCGGAGTGAGGATCACACTTTTTGCTATGATCTGCTTACTGATTGCCAACATGGGAACTACTATTGCGCAATTTGCTGGAATTGCTGCAGGCGCTGAACTGCTGGGAATGAGCCGTTACATTGTAATCCCCATTGTTATTCTTGTTCTCTCTTTGTTGATCATGAAAGGATCTTATAAGGGAATTGAGAAAGTACTGATCATATTATGCATGGCTGCACTGAGTTATGTGATCACAGCCATAGTAATAAAACCTGATTGGGGCGAAATTCTAAAGGCTTCTTTTGTACCAAGAATCGCTTCTTTGGATAGTAGTTATTTAATGGCTCTGTTAGCAACCATTGGCACTACCATTACTCCTTGGGGAATTTTCTATATGCAAGCTACTATTGTTGATAAAGGAGTGAAAGTGGAAGAATATCCTATGACCAAGATTGATGTGGTCTTTGGCGCGGTTTGGGGAAATATTATTTCTGCTTTCATCATTATCACCACTGCAGCAACCTTGTTTAAAAATGGAATTGTTGTCGAAGAGGCAGAACAAGCAGCAATGGCACTTGCTCCTTTAGCTGGGGAATGGGCAAAAGTATTATTTTCGATCGGGTTCATTGGCGCTTCTATTCTGGCTGCTATGGTTCTGCCTCTTTCTACGGTATATCCGATCGCAGAAGCATTTGGTTGGGAACGGGGATTGGATAATGAACGCAAAGACGCTCCCTTATTCTATGGATTATTGGGAGCTGTGATTATTGTCAGCGCTTTGATAGTTTTAATTCCAAATTTACCTTTATTCAAGTTAATGTGGACAACCCAAGCGCTCAATGCGATCTTGCTGCCCGTTATTTTGGTACTGATGTTGAAACTGGCGAATAATAAAGAAATTCTTGGTAAATATGTGAATAAGAAATGGCAGAATTATTTTTCCTACGTGCTAATGGCAATCATTTGTGTTGCCACTGCTGTACTTTTGTTCGATCCATTGATTTCCTGAATTAGAAATCGATCTGCTAGAAACGTATCCCGTTGGCGAAAAACATCTCAAAATCGGGATACGTATTTAATTCCAAATGTTCAATCCTTGCAGAAAGTTCTATTGCTTTCTGGCGCATGTTTTCAGACAACAACATTAATCTGGCACCCGCACCGGCTGCATTGCCAACCGCTTTTATTCTGGAGAGATCGATTTGCGGGAGCATACCAATTTGAATTGCATGATATGGATTTAAATAAGACCCGAAAGCACCGGCAATCAAGACTTCTTCAATTTCCTGTGCTTTGACTTGCAAGTAATCCATCAGAATGGCGATTCCGCTGTGAATGGCGCCTTTTGCCAGCAATATTTGGTCAATGTCTTTTTGCGAAAGGGTGATTTCTCGCTGCATTTTTGTTGCAGAAAATAGACGGTAAAATCGGACTTTATCTTTACCAATTTCTACTCTAGGATTATCTAAATCAAGACGGCCGCGTTGATTGACTATTTTTACTTTCTTCATTTCGGAGATCGCATCCAGAATCCCGGAACCGCAGATACCCACTGCTTCACCGTCTCCAATGACTTTACATTGCGCTATACCTTCCTGATCAATGGATACGTGCTCAATCGCTCCGGCGGATGCGCGCATTCCAAAACGGATGTGGGCACCTTCAAAAGCTGGACCGGAGGCGGTGGAACAACTAACGATCCTTCTTCCTTTTTGCAACGCAATTTCGGTGTTGGTACCAATATCTATCCCTAACCGCACTGCGTGATCTTCTCTAAATCCGGAAGCGAGCAGAAATGCTAGATGGTCGGACCCAACGAACCCTGCGACCGGTCCGGGAATGAAAACTCGACTACCAGGCATTCCATGAAGACCGAGTTTTTCAGCACTAATGTTCATTTCTTTTTTAATGATCGGTGTAAATGGAGAAGTAGCCAGATACTGTGATGGTAAATGAAGAAAAAAATGGTGCATGGCAGTATTCCCCACGATACAAAAATCTGCAATTTCTTGCACTTGCGAGGAGGTAATTTCTATTAAACTCTCGATAGTTTGGTTAATGGCATCTATTGTGATTGAGTGCAAACGTGTTTCCTGCTCCAGCCCCTGCATGGCATAACTCAAACGGGCAATGATATCTTCACCATAGGCAATTTGAGGATTAGGAACACCCTTTACTGCCAGTACATTTCCTGATGATAAATCCATCAAATAACAGGCGATCTTGGTTGAACCGATATCCACTGCAAGACCTAATGTTTTTTGAGGTTGTTCTAGGGTGATATTCAAAATTTCATCATGGTTGCAGATCGCGTACGCTTTCCAATTCCCTTCCCTGATTTTCGAAGGGATCCTTCTGAGCAGTCCCAGTGCTTTTTCATCATTCTCAAAATGGATTCTTTCATGCGCTGCAAGTATATTTTCAAGGTCAGATCTGGGAGAGGTAAGGGTAGGCTGGATCATTTGCAGAAATACGATGTGAATGGGAGATTGGACTTCTATATTCTGCAAGATGCCTTCAGTTTGTAAAACCTGGGAAGTGCTGAAAGAGGTGGATGGAATAAAAACTTTTGCATTATCACTGAGAATGGTTTCACAAGCTAGCCGTTCATCTTGCTGCAGCATTCCCCCCTTGTGAAAGATGATCTCATTTCTGGTAAGTGGATTATTGCTGCCTTCAATGATTTGAACGGCGCATTTTCCACATGATCCTTTCCCTCCACAATCACTTCTAAGAGAAATTCCAGCCTGTCTGGCAGCATCCAGAATGGTGATCGGCTCTGAAAACACCAACCGGATGCCGATGGGTTGAAACTCAATAGAAAAAGTGGTTTCTTTCACAGAGAGACTCAAGCGAAGGTTTATTGATCAATGTGCGTGCTTATATTTTAATGTCATTGATCGATTTTTCAATTTTATTCGGTCGATAAGGGAAATTCTCAATACCTTCGAGACTGGTTACTCCTGATAACACTAGAATTGTTTCCATACCGCTTTGCAAACCGGCGACGATATCTGTATCCATGCGATCACCAATCATGACCGTATTTTCAGAATGGACTCCCAAATGGTTGAGCGCTGAACGCATCATGAATGGATTGGGCTTTCCGCAAAAAAAAGGACTTTTTCCGCTTGCTTTTTCAATAAGGTTCGCCATTGCTCCACAGGCTGGAACGATACCTTCATCACTTGGACCGGTAGGGTCAGGATTGGTGGCAAGGAAATGTGCCCCATCTATGATTAAGCGGATAGCTTTGGTAACCTGGCGAAAATTATAATCAAACGTTTCTCCCAGCACTACAAAATCCGGATTTTCCGGTGTAAGGATAAAACCAGCTTCATGGACAGCTAGGTTTAATCCACTTTCTCCGATTACAAAGGCACTTCCGCCTGCTTTTTGAGTTTTCATAAAATTAGCCGTTGCCATTGCTGAAGTATAAATTTCATTCTGACTGACCTCAATCCCGGATGTTTGAAGCCGGTGTGCCAGATCGATTGGCGTATAGATGCTGTTGTTGGTTAGTATCAAGAATTTTCGGTTCTTATCCCGCAGTGTTTGGATAAATTTATCAGCTCCAGGAATCATCTTTTTCCCCTGAACCAATACACCATCCATATCGATTAAAAAATTTTTATTTTCCATGTATTTCCTACCTTTGATATGTCGGTCTTTTGAGATTGTATCATTGAAAAAGGGACGCGTTTCGAAAAAACAATCTAAGCGTCCCTTTCATCTCAAAAGAAAAAGTTCGTCGAAATTATTTACTTACCAATTTCCTGACTTCATCAAGATGGCCGGCGCTCCCGAGTTTTTCGTTCTTGTTAGCAATGAATTTAGCATATTCATCCATGAAGACTTTCCCTGGTTTACGAAAATCGAAGCTCTCCGGATGCTCCAAGAAATATTCGCGGTGAACTCGTGTCCATACCAGGCGACCATCTGTATCAATGTTGATCTTGGTCACACCTAATTCTGCGGCATGTTTGAACTGGTTGGCATCGACCCCCCGTGCTCCCTGCAGTTTTCCACCAGCTTTATTGATTCGCTCAACTTCATCTTGCGGAACAGAACTGCTGCCGTGCATAACCAGCGGGAATCCCGGAAGCTGTCTTTGAATCTCTGCCAGCACATCAAAATGCAGTGATTGACTTCCGGAGAATTTGAAAGCACCATGGCTGGTGCCAATTGCAACCGCTAGCGAATCACAACCTGAGCGTTCTACAAATTCCTTGGCCTGCGCCGGATTGGTTAATTTGGCTTCGCCCTCACTGACCTGGACATGTTCTTCCACACCACCCAGCTGACCGAGTTCCGCTTCGACTACCAATCCTTTTGCATGGGCTGCGTCAACAACTCGTTTCGTGATGGCAATGTTCACTTCAAAGCTTTCATGGCTTGCATCAACCATGACAGAACTGTAAAAATTACTATTGATACAATCATAGCAGGTTTCCTCATCTCCATGGTCCAGATGAACGGCGAATACTGCTTCGGGGAAGACTTTATCCGCTGCGGTAATGAGCGATTGCATCATCTCTTTATCTGTATAATCTCTTGAGCCTTTGCTAATCTGAATAATGAATGGAGCTTTGCTCATCAAATTACCACGGAACAACCCCATGGTTTGTTCAAGATTATTGATGTTATATGCACCAATGGCATATTTGCCATAGGCGGCTTCGAATAATTTTTTTGTAGTGACAATCATTATGAACTCCCTGGTATGTATATGATTTGAAAAACCACTGTATTATATCGCGAATTCAAATTCGTGAAATTTGCCGGGAGGTTAATGCTTGGTTAAGTTTTTATTGTCTATTTTCCCATTTCTTTCGATCTTCTTTATCCAATAATCGAGCTTCTTGAAAAACAGTGATGAAGAAGATTAAGAATAGGAGAAATACAACGATACCTACAATGATATTGTAAAGACCATATTCTCCGAAAGGTAAAGAAATGGTTGGATTTCCCACGAAGAAGATGAAGGTGTTGGCGAGGATAGCGATCGCTCTGATTTCTGTGGGCCCCAATTTACCATAGGAGATCTTGAACACACCACGCACATTGGTTGTGATGTACACCTGAACGGTCATACAAAGATAGCCGATCAACCCTACAACTGCAAGGTTGAAATTGACGTAATTTGATAACCCAAGACCAAAAAAGATCATGATTTCACTGATGGTATCCACGATATGGTCAACATAATATCCATATTGGGGCCGCTCGGTTTTTCTAAAACGTGCTAGATTACCATCAAGACTATCACCAAACCAATTCAGCAAAAAACCAAAACTTGCCAACCATAAGAAATTCGGACTGAATCTGGTTGCCCAATAACTGACTCCGATTATTAATGCTGCTACTAATCCTAAAAAAGTTAAATGGTCAGGAGTAACCCAGGCGGGCATATGTTCTACCAACCACTTGATGGCAGGTCTTTCCAGGGGTCCTAATAAAATATCGTTAATCCGTTGATGCTCAGAAATATCACGATCCGTTTTTTGCTCGTCCATATCAATTCCTTTCACTTTGAGAATGATAATTCTAATAATTACTGAGGCATTTCATCAAGTGCAAAAGGCCAGACCGGGTAGAACATTGACCACTGGTTGGCGTGCGTTCGTATATAGACCTCTGCTTGTTTTAACACTTTTTCTGCATTTCGTTCCATTTCCTGCACAGGGTCGTCATATTTGTCCATATATATAAGATCGGAAGCCTCGGCTGTGTATTTTCCATCTTCAGTTCCGATACATGCTACAACAACAATGGGTGATTGGGTTTGGAGAGCAAGTTTGGCATAAGTCACTGGAACCATGGAAGGATAACCAAAAAATTTTGGATGATATTTACTCTCCTCCAAGGGTCGATCCAAACCGGTGATAATAGCTTTACCTTCTTGCAGACGTTGTTTTCCCAGGCGGAGTGATTCCACGGACATGGGCATTATTTCAATTGCATATTCTTTACGCAGTTTATTTTGCATTTGATATCCCTTATTGGGATTGGGGTAAGAGAGAACGAGAATATGGTGACCGCTGTAGGTGATCGCACGACCTGCTAGATCGAAATTGCTCAGGTGTGGAGTGAGATAGATTGTACCTTCTTTGCAATTTTCTCTGCTTGCGAGAGTTTCCTCTAATTTAGGGCTGATGGTCATCTTTTCAAGCAAGGTTTTTGGTTTGTCAATATTATGGTAAAGGTCGAAAAGACAGTAAGCTGTATGGTTAAATACATCCCTTACTCGTTGATCAAGCTCTTCACCGGATAATTGTTTTCCACTGACAATCCATTGATTTGCTCGAACACAGCGTACCATGGAAGATTTTTTTCGTTGGCTGATGACCCCGGCGAGGGAATGTGCCAGGCTGAAACCTGCGTTTTCGGGCAAATTTCTTGCCATACTTTTCGCCAGGTTTACCCCTATTTCACCGTTGATTAGATCTTGAAGGGACATATTGCTTTAAATCTAACATAAATTTATAAGATTGAGATAAGAGAATACCATTGTCAATATTATTGAGATTTATCAATTGCTAAAGTCATCAATTCTTTAAACACCGCTCTTCAAAAAGGCTGACCTGTTTTGAACGAATTGCTGCGACTTTCGCTGGATCAACCGGGCTATAAGAATTGTTGGGAGTGCGCACTCCTCTGCCAATTTGCAGGTCATAGATATCTGTTTGGTTTACCCAATTCTCCACATTGGCAGTTGTTATTCCCCCGGTTAAAAGGATTTCGATTTTATTTTTTGCGAGATCTTTAATGAGTGAAATGTTTTTCACGGTTTGGGAAGTATCTCTATTTGTTATCGCGTTCATCATGCAATTACCGCTTGTGCGCATGGAAAGGAAACCCAGGCCGATGGTCGTTTCAACAGTTTTTTTGATATCTCTTGTGAATTCCCAGATGATCCGGCTGTGTAAATGAATAGTACTCTGTGCTGTTTTGATTTTTTCAATTGCCTGAACATTTAAATTATTAGATTGGTCAATGAACCCTAAGAGAAAATCGCGAATACCAAGCGTTTTGAATGCTTCTATATCACGCAAGCAGGTCTCCATGTCTTCATACGATGGGATATAACTGCGTGTGTGGGGACAGACCAACGCCAATATGGGAATTGATATTTTTTCACAAATCCTTGCCACTAGTCCATAAGAAGGTGTAACACCTGTGCTGGGATAGTGGGAAAGGACTGTAATTTGCGTAGCTCCTCCTGTTTCAGCTGCGACTGCGTCTTCTACAGTGTCGACAATGACTTCTAAGCAAGGCATAAGAATCTCCCGGTGTTGCTGCTATCTTACGAAAAAAAGGGTCAAAATGATCTTAATCGATATCTAACTTCCCACCACGATTGGTTCTTATTATCTACATTTTTTTGGCATTGTCAAATCGAGAATAATTATGAAAGTTTCATTTTTTCGGTATAATTCCTGCGTTCAAATCATCATGACGAATGGATTGCTAAATGAAAAATCCCCTTGGTTTTCACGCGTGTATCTTTGATTTTGACGGGATTCTGGTTGATTCCGAAGTGGTGCTAGTAAAATTATGGGAACGGGCGGCGAGTGAATTTAATTATAGGTTTCAAAAAGAAAATTTTCTTCATTGCCTTGGGCGAACTGTGGAAGATATACGACAGATCCAGATCAGTCAATTCGGGACCAATTATCCATTTGATGCAATTTATCAAAAAGTCCAGGGATATTTTAGAGAAACGATTCGGGTGGATGGATTACCGCTGGTCCCTGGTGTTTTGGAATTAAGGCAGTATCTGGAAGATTCCCATATCAAGATGGCAGTAGCCAGTTCAACCTATCGGGCTGAAGTTTTATATCGCATGGAGAAAGCTGGAATTGCACATTTGTTTTCTACAGTTCTGGGCGGTGATGATATCCAATATCCCAAGCCTGCGCCGGATATTTTCTTGAAAACTGCTGAATCTTTACAAGTAGAACCTTCCGACTGCCTCGTTTTAGAAGATTCTCAAAGCGGGGTACTGGCTGCAAAGTCTGCTGGTATGCATGTCATGGTCGTTCAAAATCTAAGCCCGGTAACTGAGATTATGCACGAAAAAGCGGATGCAATTTTTCCATCCCACATAGCGCTTTTGCGGTTCTTGAAAGGTTCAATTCAAAGCCGTCTCTAAATTCCTGAAACCAATCTTTCCATTAACAGTTGTGTTTTTGCTGCTTCAAAGCCGTTGTTTTCTGGTTCTTCTCTTGTTTGCATGCAGTGAAAGAAGTGCTCAATTTCGGAGATAAAGCCACGTTCTTTCAAGTCCGGGATCCATTTACCGGCTCTGTCCGAACCAAATACTTCTTCGTGATCTTCAAAACGGATCCATAGGTTGCGAAAAGCATCTACATGTACAGAATAATTATCTGCATGCACACTCACACTTTCCTGCCAGATCCCGGCTGTATGTGATGAGAGGAGGGTTCCTAGACCACCTCCAGACAATCTGACCGTGCTGGTGGCACTCTGTAACATTCCGTCCTTTATTTGATAATGTGTTTGCAGTGGGTCAACATCTCCACAGAAATAGCGCATGAGGTCGATCTGGTGAATGTAATCTTCTAAATAGCTTTCGGAAAGGGTTTTATGAAAAGGCATGGTACGGTGTTTTTGGATCACGATTAATTGGATGTTTTTTCCATTTATTTTTTCTCTGGCTTGCTGGTAAAGTAATGCAAATCGGCGATTAAAACCCACCATGAGAATGCGTTGTTTATCACGAGCCAGTTCGGCTAACTCAATTGCCTGCTGGCTGGTTTGTGCAAGCGGTTTTTCAACAAAAACATCCAAGCCATTCTCAAGCAGTGTCTTGATCAGTTGAAAATGCGATTCTTTGTTGGTTAAAACAAAAGCAGCCTTCGCATTCAGTTTGAGAAGATCGTTTATAGATGTCGTCCAATAAGGTAAATTCCAACGGACACAGGCACTCTCTGCATGCTCCTGGGTTCTGCTGTAAACTCCGCAAATCTTGATACCTGCCCATTTTGTTAACAAAGGGAAGTACACCTTTTGAGCAATATCTCCTGTTCCGAGAATGATAATCGGAATTTGCGATCTATCAGATTTATCATTATTCATGAATGGCAATTTTCCTTCCTTCTTCAGCGGCAGATTGGTAAGCAGTATGCAGCAGTTCCTGCGATTTGAGAACTGCATGAAAATTGGTTTGAGAAGGAATAGCTTTCTCAAGGCAGTTCAGAAAATGGAAGATTGCAGCGACATGAGCATCCATGAATCGCCCGAGCGATCGCTTTCCAGTTGGCCAACTTGAAGGATCAAAATAGGTGGGTTGAATGCCTTGGGGTAGAACTCCACCGGTGGTCCAGTAATTCTTCGATACATCGAAAAACTGTAACTTATCTGCCTGGTTGAAATCGATTTTTAAAGATCCCCGGCTGCCAAAAATCTCCATAAGAGCGACATCCCCCGCACCCCCAGAAACACGGCTCACTTCGAGCGAGCCAATTCCTCCATCCCTCATTCCCAGAGTGCATAAAGCCCAGTCATCCACTTTTACATCTTCATATGCTTTTGGATTGTCAGGTCTAGGACGTGCTTTTACAAAGGTTTTTGTTTGGCATTGCAACCAACCAACATCTCCAAGCAGAAAACGGATTAAATCTAAAAAGTGAATTCCCAGGTCGGTAAGTGCACCACCACCCGCAATGGATTCTTGTAATCTCCATGAAATTGGTCGATTGGGATCAAGATAAGAACTGTGAAAGAATTGTGAATGGAAATGATTGATGTCCCCCAGCAATCCGGCGGATATGATTTCTTTTGCCAGACCCACTACTGGGAGAAAACGATATGTAAATGCTGTGTGAGTCGGAAGGCTATTCTGGACAATAAGCTTGACCAACGTACGTGCGTCTTCGATATCTTTCGTCAGTGGCTTTTCACAATAAATGGGGATCCCTTTTTCAATGGCTTTCAAGCAGTATTCATAATGCGATGCGTTGGGAGAACAGACGTCAATGATGTCAAAATTCTGGTCCCAAAAGATCTGATCTTCATTGGTACAGAGCGGGATAGCCAGTGCGTCAATAAGTTCCCGATCCTGGGTAGGATCGCTCCGCAAGACGGTGGTTACCTGTGCTCTGGCGGGCGGATTGCCATAGCAGTAGGGAATACTGTGATAGGCTTGCGCATGTACTTTTCCGATAAACCCGAATCCGATTAGTCCAATTTTGTATGTTTTCAACTTAAATTCCTTTTATTTGAAATAGAATCTCCAGGAAATTTTCTCTTCACAAAGATTTTAGTAAAAGCGTGTTGATTATACATGAGAGAGTCCATTATTGAAATAAACCAGGGAGTGATGCTTGGATAATTGGTTTTTTCCCATCCATGGTGATGAATGGTAGCCCTTTCTGGATATGAATGCCAATCTTTACAAAGTCAGATTCAAAACGGAAAGGATGAATCTTGCGCATCTGGATAATCTTTTTTACACCTTTTTCTCCGATCCCGGGAATCCGCAGCAGTCTGGATGGATCTGCTCGGTTGATCTCGACAGGATCCTCACTCAAGTGCATTTCTGCCCAAATGAGCTTTGGATCTTTTTCTAGGGGAAGATTGGAACTATCATCAAAATAGAAATCTTCCATTTGGTAACCATAATCTCTGATTAGAAAAGAAGCTTGATATAAACGGAATTGCCTTTCCAGAGGTATGGGAGCGTGTGATTCCATGGGAGTACCTCTAATGGGTTGGAGAGGGGAGAAATAGGCACGCTTCAGATGTATTTCTGTATACAGATAAAAAGTGGTTTGCAATAATTCCTTATCCGGCTCCTCGGATCCTCCCACAACGAATTGGGTGCATACTGAAGGCCAGCGACCTTTCCAATTGGTAGTTGTCGTTTCATTTTGACGGATCTGACGGGTCCATTTTAAAGGGTCAATTAGTTGATTGAAAGGGATCTTATCGGGGGAAAGATAGTGAATACGGTCAGCATTGGGTGCTTCTAAATTTAATGAGACCCGGTCGGCATAATGCATAATGTGTTTTACCTGGTCAAATTCTAGCCCGGGCATGAATTTAACATGCAGATAGCCGCGAAAATTCAATTTCAGCCGTAATATCTCCATGGCTTTGATGAGCATATCCTGTGTTTTCACCGAATTATCCTGCACAGCTGAACTGATAAAGGCACCATCAATGAGACCAGCCTGATATAAATTTTGAATGAGCCTGGCATATTCTTCAGCTTCAAAAGCTGCACGTTGGTTATCGTTGTCTTTGCGTATAGGGCAGTAATAGCAGTTATTCTTGCATTTGGAGCTAATTAATGATTGGAAGAGGCGCATTTTTTTGCCATTGGGTAGGGTGGCATGGGATACGCAAATACTTTCCATTCCCTTCGATACTCTGAATTGGCAATCTTCTTCTTTCATTTCAAGATCGTTGTGAAGTGAAAGAAGCCGTAGTTTCTCTTCCATTTCCATATCCTCATTATAGAACAATAATTCTATTTAATCTATAACGATTTTGAGAATTTTGAATTTGTACTATTTGAAAAAATCCGGGGATTATTCTTCTCCCTGATAGTTAACCTGATCAATCAAGCAGGTTATCGCTTCTGGATTGCTGTTGGTATCAGATACCTGCAGCATGATCATGTTGTATACCGCATGCAGAACAACTGTAATGAAAGTCAATGATGTTGACGAAAAGACAGTGGAGCAGTTTTCCATTACCACTGTTCTTCATGTCATGTTGAGCGTTAGCGAGCCATCTCTCCATTCGTAAAAATAAACCAGCCAATAATAGAATATTCAATTGTCAGTTTCGAAAAATTTCAAAGAAATTGTTTTGCGACTTTTCCAATAATCGATTCCAAAATGGAGAGATTCCTCCGCCGCTGCGCTCTGTCGGAATGACCTATTAATTACGCCATGTTGAACGTCAGCAAACCATCTGTCACCAGCAAAGTTTAGTCAATAGACTATTTATGTAAATTAGAAAGGTTTTTTCGACATACCATTTCACCGACATCGTTTTGAACAGATCCATTCGTCGCTTCGCTCCTCAGGATGACCTCTAAAAATCTTACGTCATGTTGAGCGTTAGCGAAACATCTGTCACCCACGAAATATAACCAACCAGTAATTGGGTGAATTCTTTGTGACCTATCGAGAACTATAAAATGGAGATTCCTCCGGCGTTGCGCTCTACCGGAGGGGGATACCAACGATGAATAAAATCCGATTTTTTTCATGAATATGAATCGAATCAGTTTCTAAACTTGTCATCGAGTATTTATAGTTCTCATATATTGTATGAACGATTCAAGTAGTATTTTAATATCACCCTGTTATAATTTTGTTAATAGATTGGAGTAAGGAGAAAAAATGCATTTAGGATATTTGGAGATCTTTGCTCTACTGATTTTAGTTCTGCTTTTGTTCGGTCCCGGTCGAATTGCGAAAGTGGCAGGTGAATTGGGGCAGGGTATAAAAGCTTTCAAAGATGGGTTGGGCGGTTCTAAATCGGATTCCAAAACAAACAAGCATGAAGGCACGGAAGAACAGCCAGTAGAGAATCAAAAAGAGAAAAAAGACCAATAATCTTTCGGTTGTTATGCAAATCTTTGGTGGAATCGGTGTTTCTGAAATAATTTTTATCTTGATCCTGATGGTAATCATCCTCGGACCTAAGAAGATGGTTGAAGGTGCCAGAGATTTGGGAAAAACTATCCGAAAGGTAACCCAATCCCAGTTCTGGAAAGATGCAATGCAAACTTCTCGAGAAATCAGGGATATTCCCCGAAAGATCATCGATGAAGCAGGAATAGAAGACGATGTGAAAGAAATCAATCGTGCTTTGAATCCCGATTTCAAGAATACGATTTCAGATCACACTCGTACGCCCGCTTTCAAATCGCGGGAAGATCAAACAGACAAATCCAAGGGACCTCCACAATCATAGAGTTGGATATGCCGGTCGAAGAAAAAACTACCATGCCATTTTGGGACCACATTGAGGAACTCCGTAAGCGGTTTTTCATCGTCTTGATTGTGCTTGTAATTGCTACGCTATTCAGTTTTACATTCGCCGAGAATGTCATCGATATCCTTACAGAACCTATTGGGGGAATTACCGCACTGCAATCAATTGAAGTCACTGAAAATATCGGTGTCTTTACACGGGTTTCCTTAATGTGCGGTGTGATTATTGCACTACCTGTCATTTTGTATGAGTTATTAGCTTTTATTGTTCCCGGTCTGAAACGCGCAGAACGGCGTTGGGTATTCATCGGATTGATCTTCGGTACAGTTTTCTTTATGGCTGGTATATTCTTTGCGTTTTACATTATGCTTCCAAGAACGCTGGAGTTTTTGGTTTCTTTTATGGATGTGCAGACCATTCCACGTTTCTCCAGTTATATAAAATTCATAACCAACCTTCTGTTTTGGATCGGTGTATCCTTTGAGATGCCATTAATTGTTTTTATTCTGGCGAAATTAAGAATTGTTACCGCTGGTATGTTACTTAAACAATGGCGTTATGCTGTCATTGTTATTGCAGTGCTATCTGCGGTTATCACACCCACCGTTGATCCGGTCAATATGGGTTTGCTCATGGTTCCTCTGGTCGGTCTCTACTTCATCAGCGTTTTATTTGCATTTCTGGCAGGAGGGAAAGAAAAGAAAACAGAGTAGAGGGAAATCTAAATTTTGTTTGAAAATCTAACATAAAGTTAAACTGTTCTGGGAGGAAATTCTTATGAATAAACGAAAGTTGGGGAATAGTGCTCACTTGATTTCTGCCATCGGGCTGGGCTGCTGGCAGTTCTCTAGAAACCGCGGATTGGTGGGCGGTTTTTGGGGCGATTTGGATGAAACAACGATCGATGCGGTTGTTCAGGAATCGCTTCAGGGAGGCGTAAACTGGTTTGATACTGCTGAGATATATGGAAATGGGATGTCGGAGCAAATGCTTTCGGCATCCTTACAGCGGTTGCATGTACAAAATAAGGATGTCATCATTGCGACGAAATGGAATCCTGTGCTGCGCTTTGCGAGTTCCATCGAACATACTTTTCATGAACGTGAAAAGAATCTATCTCCATATCCGGTTACTTTACTGCAGGTACACAATCCTACCAGCTTATCTTCGGTAGAAGATCAAATGCAGCACATAGCAGCGTTGGTTCGAAAAGGAAAAATTGAATTAATCGGTGTTAGTAATTTTTCCCTCCCGCGCATGAAAAATGCACATGAAGTATTGCAAGCCAGCGACCTTGCATTATCATCCAATCAGATGCGTTACAACCTGCTCAATCGTTCCATTGAATTGAACGGTGTGTTAGATTATGCTCGCCAAAATAAAATCACGATCATCGCCTATTCGCCGCTGGCACAGGGTCTGCTGACAGGGCGCTTTCATGAAGAAAGCGGACTAATTCGAAAACGTCCAGGTTTACGAAAATACTTGCCTGCCTTTCAAGAGCGATCGCTGCGTCGAACTTTTCCATTGATCAGGGTATTGCGGGAGATAGCTGATGAACACAAGGTGACACCTGCACAAATCGCACTGCGTTGGGTGATCCAGTTTCATGGAGATACGATTGTTGCCATCCCGGGCGCAAGTTCTGCCAAACAGGCACAACAAAATGCCGCAGTGATGGATTTTGAACTTACTGCCAGTGAACTCGCTTCATTGGATGAAATTTCACGATCTACTGCCCAACTGCCGTAAAGGAAAATTATCCGTTCTTGCTGCACAAGTCAGTAAAGATGGCAGGTAGAATACCTCCCTTGTGATAATACAGTACTTCCATAGGGGTATCCAATCGGACAAGTGCTTGGAATTCAGATTGGTGTGAATTTTTATCTATCCTTTGAATTGTTACAATCTGCCCGGGTTGGCAGATGTTTTCAATGCCCAGAATGGAAAACATCTCTGTTCCATCGATTCCCAACCCGGCAGCATTCTTACCGTTCATGAACTGCAGCGGTAGAATACCCATCATCACCAGGTTGGAACGGTGGATGCGTTCATAACTTTCTGCCAGCACAGCCCGAACTCCCAATAAAAATGGTCCTTTGGCAGCCCAATCGCGGCTGGAACCGGTGCCATATTGTTTTCCAGCGATGAGAATGACTGGGATATTGTTTTCCTTATACCGGAGAGCTGCCTCATAAATGGTCATCTCCTGTCTATCCGGTAAAAAAACGGTCAATCCCCCATCTTTTTCTGGCACCAGTTCATTGTGTAATCTTAGATTACTAAAGGTGCCCCTTACCATGGCTTCATGATTGCCTCGCCTGGAGCCGTAGGTATTCAGGTCCGCGGGTTTGCAGCCAAGAGCTTGCAGATATTTCCCTGCATCGCTTTCAGCACTGATCTTACCGGCTGGGGAGATATGGTCGGTCGTGACGGAATCTCCGAAATATGCCAGTGCTCTGGCTTGCTGAATATCTGTATGTGTGTTGAAGAAATCCAAAATGAAAGGTGGTTCCAAGAGATAACTTGACTTTGAGTCCCACTCAAAGAGTGCACCCGATTTGGACTTCAGATCTATCCAGCGGCGGCTGCCTGCAAGCCCCTTATCATAAACCTGGTTGAAGGTACTTCCGTCAATATATTGTAAGTATTCCTGTATCTCAGCGCTGGTCGGCATAATATCAGCCAAAAAAATTGGTTCACCATTTATACCAGTGCCGATGGGAGCTGATTCAAAATCAATATTCACAGTTCC
>CAYLUJ010000025.1:22538-23420 GCA_964386805.1 uncultured Pelolinea sp.
CTCTTATGAATGCGCCCTTCGAAGTTTCTGTTCCCAGAAATAACCGCTGTTCCGACCAATCCTTGTTCGGTAGCATGGGTGATCGCTTCAGAAAGTGAACCGGAATTGCCAATACAGGTAGCGCAGGCGTGCCCGCTAACCTGAAAACCTAGTTGCGAAAGATATGGCAACAAACCACTTTTATTCAGATAGGCATCCACAACCAGCGAACCGGGAGTGAAACTTGTTTTAATGTACGGTTGAATGCTCAATCCTTTTTCCACAGCTTTTTTTGCGAGCAACCCTGCCCCCAGCAATGCTTGCGGGTTGGATGTGTTGGTACACGAAGTGATGGCTGCCAGGATAACTGCTCCATGCGCAAGCTTATATTTCTGTGAATTCATTTCCAGTGTATAGCTTTGTTTTTTATCTTTTTCTGTCATTCCGCATCCATGATGTCCGGAAGGAACGGTGAGGGATGCCGAAAAAGCTTTCTGCATTTTACTGACTGGGATGAGGTCGAATGGACGTTTTGGACCAGCCAGTACTGGTTCAATTTTGCTGAGGTCAATTTCAACGATCTCATCGTAATCAGGTTCAAGGCTGTCTGAAGAACGGAACAGATTTTGTGCTTTATAGAACGCATCGACCAGTGCAATTTTCTTTGGCTCACGTCCGGTAAGGCGTAAATAATCGAGTGTTTGCTCATCTACCGGAAAATAGGTGACGGTGGCACCGCTCTCGGGGGTCATGTTGGAGATCATCGCCCGGTCTTCCAACCGTAAACTTTCTACCCCTTCCCCAAATACCTCCACAAATTTTTCCACCACACCGTGTTCGCGCAGTTGGCTTGTTACAGTAAGTGTCAAATCCGTTGGCGAGCAATGCTCCGGGAGATGACCG
>CAYLUJ010000026.1:0-1406 GCA_964386805.1 uncultured Pelolinea sp.
CCAGTATGGTGTAAAAAATACGCAGCATCGAACTGATTACAATCTCTATGAAGGTTGGAAAATGCAAGATACGATTCGAAGAGTGTATTTAAGAGGAAAACTGATCGTGGAAGATGGCAACTGGCTGGGCACCAGAGGTCAAGGAAAATTCCTGAATTGCGGTGACCCTGAGGTTATCTAGGAGATTCAATCTGTGTTGATCTGGTTCGCATTAATATCTTATGCGATTGCCCCTGTTGCTGCTTTCTTCTTAGTACAGCGAAAAAAAGAAGAAGGTCAAATCTGGTTGGTGTTTCTGGTTTGCAGCATGATTGGTTCCATTCTGATCTTTCTGACCCCGACCACTCACGTACAAAGTGATTCTCCCTATCTTTGGCTTTCTTCTCATTCGATAATTCTATCCATTGAACAGCAGTGGGAAACACCAGAATGGGTTTTACAGCAGTGTATTGTTCTCTTCATCATAGTCTGCATGGTAAAAAATTACATGGCTCGTGAAAAACATCCTCTGCCATTCCGTGAAATTATTTTTCTTTTCTGCACCGCTATGCTCGGTATTTCTATATTAAGCATTCATAAAGAATTTGCGCTAGCTGCATTTCTTTTTTGTTTGGATGGTCTGCGTTTGATGTTCCGCTTTATAAAAAACAAAGAAATATTCTCAACCAGAAGAGATACCATTTCCCTTCTGCTGCGTTTCATATCCATCATTTTATTGATCCTGCTGGCAACTCTGGTGGATACCGAAAGATATGGTCAATATTTTCTATCACAATTTATGTTAACGATTGGAGTAATTCTCCTGCGCTTGGGAGCAGACTATATTGATCAAATCTCCTCTGACAGACCGTTGTTTAATATGAATGATTGGCTTGCTTTCTTAGAATCCATGCTCATTGTTTGTGTGATGACCATGTTGCCGGTCAATACAAATATAGTTGAAGGCGTTTCTTTATACTTCCTTCTCATCTGCGGAATTCTTCTATTGTGTTTCAGTTATCTCTGGATTTGGCGATTAGATCGTAAATGGAACAGGTTCATTTCATCCATATTTGCATTTTTCCTTGTGATCTATTTTTTCTTGCTTGGAATACGTGAGGAATTGCTTTTCCTTGTTCTTCCTGTTTATTTTCTTTTATTGAATGATCAAGTACAAAACAGAAAAAAGGCAACTGGAACAATTCTGCTAATTGGTGAGGTAATTTTCCTATTGGGATTTTCTTTTTCTCCAAATTATGCTTTAAATAAAGCGCTGCTGAATACACAAAATACCTCTTGGTTTGTTTATTCCGCATTCATCATGGAGGGTCTCTATTTAGCTGGATTTGTGATCACTCAAAAACGGAACAATAAACAGCTTATCTCAGAAAATAGAAGGAAAGCATATTCCGATACTATTCTCCTAT
>CAYLUJ010000026.1:1458-7064 GCA_964386805.1 uncultured Pelolinea sp.
ACTGATTCTTATCATCGTCAAGGGATTTTTCCCAATGGATGGATTGAATCAAATTAAATGGATTGCTTTTTCACCATTGATCTTTCTGCTACTTGTTCCTTTGGAGTCCATCGTGAATTCTCGCAAGACTTCGGAAAAAATCAAGAATGAAACCACCTTGTATGCACCGTCATCGCTTCTGATCGAAAAGATCACCCGTACATTCCTGACCATTGGCAATATCTTCAGGCAGATCTTTGAAGGAGTGAGTACTATTCTTGAAAGGGAAGGTGGTTTAATCTGGGCGATCATCTTCTTAATTTTGCTTTTAACCCTCTTTAAAGGATTATCCTAACTATGACCGATGTCGTTTTTTTTATCTTGATCACTGCGATAATTCTCTCTATAACGACACTATTTATTACCGATTCCGCTCGGATCGTGCTTGTTTTTTTAGGTGTTTTATATCTCTGTAGTTTTTTGCTACTTCTACAAGTTTGGCCTCTCGGTTTGGCTACTGTGCATTTATTAGCCGGATTGCTTACGGTGATCATTATCAATACATTCTGTTCGAAACTGACCTGGCAAGCGAATCCACCGCGTATTGCCCTGGATATATTAATGGTTGTGTTCGTCGGGGTGATCACTTTCGCTTTTGCACCGCAATTAGCATCTTACTTTACGGAATCTTCTCAATATCTGATCATAGGTTTCTTTTTATTTATCATTGGGTTACTGCAGGCGGGGACTTCGCAAGATGTCTTTCGGATTCTTGTTAGTCTATTGATCTTCTCATTGGGATTCCAAATAATTTATGCCCCCTTAGAGGGATCGGCATTGGTCACTGCATTGATCGCTTTAATTCAAATCGTCTTGGCATTTGTCGGCTCGCGACTGGTGATAAAAAATAGGGAGGAAATTCAATGAACCTCCCATTTCTCTGGATAATTCTTCCAGTTCTTCTTTCAACTGCAACATTATTAATCCGAAAAAAGACTCTTCTATACCGCTCAGTGCTAGCTGCTCTCACATTCCTGCTAGGGATTGGTGCATTTATCATAGCAGCACAATCTTCAGGTGCTGCCATGTCGATTTCATCCAGTGAGAAATTCCTTATATTGGGTCGCAGTCTGAATGTTACATATACAGATCTGCGCCTGATTGGAATGATCTATCTTATTGCATGCACCTGGATCATTTCAACATTCTTTTATTTCCCTAATGAATATTTTCCTGCATTTTGTGTCGCCTATACAGCTTTTATTATTACATCTATTTCCATTGATCCATTTTTGTATTCTGTATTGATCCTGTTCCTGGCGAATGCCCTCTTTCTACCTGTTCTATCATCGCGTACATATAAGCATATTACCGGGCGCATGCGTTTCTTGGTATTCCAATTGCTATCAGTTTTCCTCATCTTACTTGCCGGATGGATTCTGGCAGGGGGAGAAATCGCTCCTGTTGAAGAAGATCAACTATTCATTTCCTCTATCCTTCTCGGTTGCGGAATTGCACTATGGTTGGGAGTATTTCCTTTTCATACCTGGATACCCCTATTGGCAGAAGAAGTATCGTTTTTCCCATTTGGCTTTATGCTAACTTTAATGCCTGTTTCAGGAATATTCATGCTGCTCAAATTTTTAAACAATTTTGCTTGGCTGAGAGAATACTCCGCTTTTTATCCGGCTTTGCAATATCTTGGCTCGGTCATGATTTTACTGGGGGGAATTGGGGCATTTTTCCAAAAATCAACCGCACGCATGGTAGCTTATGTATTCATTTCTGGCATTGGCATGCTGTTATGCAGCGTTGGTTTTATTCCGCTGGTTTCTACGGATCTGGTGAGTGCCTGGCTCATGCCCTTTGTTATCGCTTTCTGGTCAATATCTCTTGCTTATCATGAACTGGCAGACACTAAAATGGGGCAGACGATTGAGAATTTAAAAGGGAAACTCTTTGATAAACCTCTTCATACAGTCCTCTTAATCAGCGGACTCTTTTCCATAACTGGTTTACCGTTCTTTTCAGGATTTGCTCCCAATATTCTTATGCTGCATACTGCCAGTGAAGCAAAACGTATTATTCTATTGGCTATTCTTGGTGGTGAAATTTTTCTCATCCTGACATGTATTCGCTTGATGCTTCGACTAACCCTGCGCTCTGATCAAAAACTGGTGATACCGGATAAAATTAACATTGACCGAATTTTGGTTGTATTGGTTATACTTCTGAATATATTTATGGGAATATTTCCCTCAGTATTTTTGGGACCATTATTCACAACGCTCAGTCAGATATTCCCATTAATCTAGAAATTGTAGAAGCTGGTGAAAAAATGAATTTGGAAACAATCATTAAAAGAATGGATGACCTTGAAGAGAGAATTCAAGATTACGATAAAGTGTTTAAAACCTTTAACGAAAAGATTGCAGACCTTGATACAAAGGTGACAAATTTGCCTGCGGAATACCGCGATATAAAAGATGAAATTGGTCAATTAAAAAAAATAACATCAGGAATGGGAAGCCTTGATAAAGCGTTGACTCAGATCCGAAAAGAATCAAACGAAAAAATTGTAAATCTTGAAAAAGAAACCAAGAAACAACAGGAACAACAAAATAAACTCCAACAATCTGATATCCACACTCTTTCTGCAAAAGTTGATAGGCTGGATACGAAAATAAAATCCGAACTTGATAAAAAAATTCAACATTATATTGATGAAGATTCACGGTTGCTTACTACTGTTGACAAAATTGAGCAAAGCGTGAATGCAAAACTCAAGAGTGATGAAGATATTCGCCGGAACCATGAAATCCAAAAACGAGATGTTCAGAGTATCAGCAAGAGGACGGAAATTATCGGGGATGATGTATCGCAGTTTCGAAAACAGCAGACGGAAATAGCAAACAAACTTGGGGTTCTATTGGAAAGCACCAAACAAGCAGAAATCCAGATCAATGAGTTAAAAGCTTCAGAGACCCAGAGAAAAATGAACCAAGTTGCTTTTCTTGAACAACAAGAAATTGCTCAAAAACAACGCGAAGCACGTTTTGAAGAAATTCAGCGGAAAGCTTCTGAAGAGGTCTCACTAATTTCCTCCACACTGGAAAGAATGAATCAAAAAGAGAAAGAACTTACTCAGGTTGGAAATGGTCTTAATGAATTGACCACGTCATATGAACGACGTTTGAAAGAAGTAACCGAGCTCTACCAGCTCTTTGAAGCAAAATATCAAAAGGAGTGGGGTGGCTTCAAAAATGAAATTGAGAAGAGCTGGTCGAATTTCTCTCTGATCAATGACGAAAAGCAATCAGCATTCACAAATCGCATGGACGAGTTAAAATCTCGCATTTTTCTACTTGAAGATCAAACCAATGACATTCAGGAACTGCTCGGATTGATGAGCGCTGAAATACAGAAAGGTATGCTCAGTTTGATGAAAATGGCGAATACCTGGAAAGATGCTTTCGATAATATTGAGGGGAAATAACCTTTCAAGAATAACACATTATGAAATATGTTATTGCAACTGCTGGTCATGTTGATCATGGCAAATCTACTCTTGTCAAAGCACTAACCGGAATCAATCCGGATCGTCTTATCGAAGAGCAGCAGCGACAAATGACGATTGACCTTGGTTTTGCATGGTTCACACTGTCATCTGGTGATGAGGTCGGCATTGTGGATGTTCCGGGGCATCGAGATTTTATCAGTAATATGTTGGCAGGTGTCGGGAGCATTGATGCTGTGATCGTTGTCATTGCAGCCGATGAAGGAGTGATGCCTCAAACAGTTGAACATATCATGATCCTCGATTTACTCGAGATAAAAAGAGGGCTGATCGCAATTACAAAAACCGATCTTATTCAAGATCAGAACTGGTTGGAACTGGTTGAAAAAGATATACGAGATGCCATTCAAGATACAACTTTACAAGATTTCCCTTTTGTATGTGTTTCAGCAGTAAATGGAAATGGACTTTCGGAACTGGTTGACCTTCTCCAAAAGGTCTTATCGAATGTCGAACGCAAAGAAATAAGTGGAGATCCACATCTGGCAGTGGATAGGGTATTTTCAATGAAAGGTTTTGGAACTGTGGTTACCGGGACTTTACGGGGAGGAGAATTGAAAGCCGGAGAGGATGTGGAAATCCTTCCTACTGAAAAGATCGGTCGAATTCGAAGCATTGAAACCCACAAACAGAAAATAGATGAAGCTGTACCCGGGAGCAGGGTGGCATTGAATATCACTGGTGTGGATGTTCATGAGATTAACCGTGGGAACGTTGTTGTAAAACCTGGCTCAGTAAAATCCACCTTACGTCTGGATGCCCAGGTGCGTATCGTTCCCTCAGCCAGCGGAGCATTAAAACATAATGATCAGGTAAAACTTTATCATGGAACAGCCGAAGTACTTGCCCGGGTGCGTACGCTGGGAAAAGATGCTATCCTGCCAGGTGAATCTGGGTTGGCTCAGTTGGAATTATTGGATCCACTGATAGCATGGAAAGGTGATCATTTCGTCATTCGGCGCCCTTCTCCTCAAGAAACGATTGGCGGAGGGCAAATAATTAATACTGCTCCACAAAGGCGCTATAAACGGTATTCTGAAAAAACATTACAAAATCTTGATGCACAACGCTCTGGCTCAATATGGGAAGTTTTTTCTATGCTCATTAAAGAAAAAGTAATTGTTTCCAAAGCTGATTTAGAACAATATCTGTTAAAAAACGGATTTGTTCTTGCCGATGAAGAAGAAAACCTCCAAGCGCACAATGAATTAATAAAATTCTTTACAAACTGTACTAAAAAAGATCTCATTCAATTTTTCACTGTGCAGAAGAAACTGAATGATCTGGCAGAAAAAATAAAGGCAGATTTACTTTTAGCTTATAAAAACTCTTCATTGATACCCGGTATTCCTACCTCTATCATGAGCAAAAAAATTGGAATGGAAGAGTGCGTTCTGCAAGCCCTTCTTGATCAGGGTCTTTTGGGTGAAGATTTAGGATTCAAGAAAGGATATCTTTATCGAAAAGATCGAAAAATCCAATTTTCAGAAAAAGATCTTCGCAAAATTGAGCGTATGGACAGTCTCATTGAAAAAGAACCCTTTACCCCACCTGCTTTGGACGTAATTCAAGAAATCATAGGAGGCGAACTTCTTCAGGCTCTTCTTTTCCTGGAAAAGCTAGTCCGGATGGATGATTCCATCGTATTTCGTGATGAAGAATTTAATCACATGAAAGATCAATTAATCCTGTTCCTTGAAAAACATGATGAGATTACGTTAGCGCAATTCCGTGATTTATTAAATACCAGCCGGAAATATGCATTGGCATTTTTGGATTATATGGATAAGATGGGTGTGACAGAGAGAGTGGGGGAGATCCGCAAAATAAAGGCCTCAGGTTGACAGTAGAGAAAAGGGACTGTATAATTCAGCAGCTTGCCCCGGATAGAAGGTAACCGGGGTAAATTCAAGTGTCCCCAACTTCCCCGCTATTGGGCGTGAGAAGCGCACATGAAGCGGTGAAGTGAAGGTTGAGGAGCGTAATAGAATGTTATATGCAATTTTTGAAAGTGGTGGGAAGCAGTTCAAAGCTGTCGAAGGTAGCTACG
>CAYLUJ010000026.1:7083-9561 GCA_964386805.1 uncultured Pelolinea sp.
CACTTACCCACCGAAGAAGGCAAGAAAGTTTCTTTCGATAAAGTTCTTCTCCTGGTTAATGACAAAGATACACAGGTTGGAACCCCCTTTATCAAAGGGGCATCGATCGATACGACTGTGGCGAATCATTTCAAGACAAAAAAGGTAATTATTTTTAATTACCGCGCAAAAAAACGCTATCGTGTGAAAACAGGTCATCGCCAGCAGTACACTCGGTTAATGGTGAATTCCATTACTTTCATAGGCAAGCCAGCGAAAGCAGCAGAAGAGAAACCTGCAGTAAAAGTAGAAAAACCTGTTAAATCAGTAGTAAAAACAGAAAAACCTGTTAAATCAGTAGAGAAGAAGACAACTGTTGCAAAGACTGCTAGCTCTCCAAAACCGGCAGCATCTAAGAAAACAACAGCCCCGGCTGCAAAGACTGGTAGCAAAACCACCACGACAGCAGCCAAAGCTGAGAAGAAGTAAAAAAGCAGGAAGGAAGTGAAAAATGGCTCATAAAAAAGGTGGCGGCTCAACCCGAAATGGTCGCGATAGTAATTCAAAACGCTTGGGTGTGAAACGCTTTGCAGGCGAACAGGTTATCCCGGGGAATATTCTCGTACGGCAGCGCGGAACGAAAATCAAACCAGGTGATAATGTTGGATTAGGAAAAGATTACACAATCTTTTCCAAAGTCGATGGGGTGGTTGTCTATGACCAGCTCCCCGATGGACAGAAAAAAGTAAGCGTACATCCCAACGAATAATCGTTGGATTATTGAAATGGAATGAGGAAACACCATGAAAAAAGACATCCATCCAAAATGGTATCCTGAAGCGACAGTTACCTGCGCTTGTGGAAATACCTGGAAAACCGGTTCCACAAAACCTGAAATTCGCACCGAAGTTTGTTCAAAATGCCATCCCTTTTTTACCGGCGAACAAGCTCGTTTGATCGATATTGAAGGTCAGGTTGACAGATTCTACAAGAAACTGCAGGCTCGTCAGGAATATATCGAAGATAAAGAACATAAAGCAGCAGAAAAAGTATCTCCCGCACGCCCAATTGCAGATCTTGAAATCGGGAAACGTGCATCTGATGCGTTGATGGGAGCTGGCATTAAAACCGTTGGTGACTTGCTTGCAAAGATGGAAGCGGGTGAAACACCCATCCTTGAGATCCCCGGTGTTGGTCGAAAGACATTGATCGATATCAAGAAAAAATTACGCCAGTTCGGTTATTCCATCCCGGAAGCTGCTGAAGAGATCAAGGTTTAATATTTGCAGAGTGCAAAGGAGCAGGTGTATTTGCATCTGCTCCTTTTTTGATTTAAAAGAGACTTATATATTGAGATATTGTAAAATCAATATAACAAGAAATTAAAAATAAAAAGAGGTGCAGTATGGATCATAATTCTGGTTGGTTAGAGGTAATTTGTGGATCAATGTTTAGCGGAAAAACAGAAGAAATGATCAGACGAATACGTCGTGCCGTGATAGCCAAGCAGAAGGTCCAGGTTTTCAAACCGAAGATTGATAATCGCTATGATGAGCAAAAGGTGACTTCTCATGCAGGATTGGATTTTGAAGCGATCCCGATTTCTTCTTCCGAAGAATTGCTTCAGAATCTGAAAAACGATACAACCGTGGTTGGAATTGATGAAACACAATTTCTCGATGAAGGAATCATTACGTTAGTAGAAAAAATGGTAGAGCGAGGCATTCGAGTCATTGCCACAGGTCTGGATATGGATTTTCGAGGAGAACCATTTGGATGCATGCCCATTTTGATGGCGAAGGCGGAAAAAGTTGATAAAGTGCAAGCAATTTGTATGGTTTGCGGAGAACCAGCCAGCCGGACTCAGCGTTTGGTAGATGGAAAACCTGCCCATTACGATGATCCGATTGTGATCGTTGGCGCAGCTGAGATGTATGAAGCGCGCTGTCGAAAGCACCATATTGTCCCCAGGAGTTAATTGCATGATCCATTATGAGCAATACTTAAAGGAAAAATTGATCACAGAAAAGGAGCTTCAGAAACGGATTGCAGAATTAGGAGCTGATATCAGCCGGGAGTATGCCAGTTCCACCAATTTGCTTTTGATCTGTATTTTGCGGGGAGGTGTGATGTTCTTAACCGACCTCATGCGTCATATCACGGTGCCGCATGCCATCGATTTTATGGCAGTCTCTTCGTATGGTACGGGGAATCGGGAATCGCAGGGTGCGGTGCGCATTAAAATGGATTTAATGACCGATATCGGTGGTCGAGATGTTATTATCGTGGAAGATATTGTCGACAGCGGCTATACATTGTCATCTGTTCTCCAGTTGTTATCAACTAGAAAACCTGCCAGTTTGAATATCTGTACACTGCTGGATAAAGAAGAACGGCGGGAGGTTGAAGTACCAATCAAATACCGAGGATTTGTAATTCCAAATAAATTTGTATTTGGATATGGACTTGACCTGGATGAATTGTTTCGCAATCTACCCT
>CAYLUJ010000026.1:9571-11758 GCA_964386805.1 uncultured Pelolinea sp.
GATTTGCAGAAATATGATGCACAAAAACCATGATGCAATTGAAACTACAAGAGAATGAATTTTTCAAGACTGTTCTGAAATTCTTGCTTTCTCTTGAGAATACACAAATTTATTTAGTCGGGGGGGCAGTTCGGGATGCATTATTAGGAAAAACCTCCCACGATCTTGATTTTATTGTGGATGGAGATGCGTTGGCATCTGCCCGGAAACTGGCGAATCATATCAAGGGCGCTTTTTATATTCTGGATAATTCCCGCAACTATGCACGCGTAATAGGTCATGATGAGGAAGGCATCCGAAATATCCTTGATTTTGCACCTCTGTATCAGAATGATCTGAAAGCCGATTTGCAGTCGAGAGATTTTACAATCAACGCAATTGCCTGGGGAATCTCTTCCAACAATGTGGATTTGATTGATCCTTTACACGGAATTACGGATCTGGAAAAGAGCATACTGCGAGCGTGTTCTCATAATTCTTTTACTGCTGATCCTGTGCGTATGATCCGTGCAGCGCGTTTTGCAGTGGAATACAAAATGGAGGTTTCAAAGCTTGTCCGCGAGCAAATTCGTATATCCCTTTCGAAATTATCTGCAATTTCTGAAGAAAGAAAACGGGATGAATTATTTAAGATTTTTGAAAATCATCATGTGGCAGATGCCTTAGAGATTCTTCGAGGTCTAAAGGTTCTTGAACTTGTATTTCCGGAAGTGTATCAATTGGTTGATTTCCAGCAGGGCAGTCCACATCAATTCGATGGCTGGAATCATACGCTGCAGGCGCTACGGTATTGCGAAGCAATGCTCAATTATATAAATACTGGAGAGAAAGTTAAGCAATTATTGCCACAATTAGAAGATATCTACTATTTATTGGATGGTTATTCAGATGATTTGAAGCAGATGCTTTGTACACCGATTACGATTGAACGAACTCTTCGATCATTGATCCTGTTTGCAACTCTCTATCATGACGTAGGGAAGCCACTGGATAGAGGTGAGGTTATAGAGAATCGGGTCAGATACAGCCATCATTCTGAATTAGGAGCGAAAGCAGCGGTAAACCGCGCAAGACAGATGGCTCTCAGTAAATTGGAAATACAATGGCTGGAATGTTTTATCAGCAGTCACATGCTTCTACATAATCTGGAGCTTTCTGCTGGTGAAGCCGAACAGCGCATTTCCCTGTATCGTTTCTACCATGCAGCCCAGCAAGCCAGTCCGTTTGTTGCTCTCTTTTCATTGGCTGATTTATTGGCTACATACGCTGACACACTGGCAAAAGAGCGCTGGCAGGCTGGTCTCTACCGCTGTGAGAAGGCATTGAACGGATGGTTCCGGCAGTACAATTCCTTGGTTGCTCCTGAACCATTTCTAAATGGGGATGAATTGCAGAAGAAATTTCATTTAAAACCTGGAAGGATATTGGGAGCCTTATTGGATGATCTGCGCGAAGCCCAGGCTGCTGGTGAAGTTACTTCAAAACAGCAAGCCAGCGAGTGGGTCAGTGCATGGCTACAAAAGAAGAAGGAATAAGAATGGCTGTGAAATTGTATTATGAGAAACACGGAGCCGGACTTCCGGTAGTTTGTATCCATGGTTATCCACTCGATCACTCGATTTGGAATCCGCTGATTCCTTTTCTTGAAAAGAAAATGCAGCTTATCTTACCCGATCTGCGCGGGCATGGGAAATCCCCGGCGCCCGCAGGTCCTTATACCATACAGGGTATGGCTGAAGATATCCTTGGTCTGATCGATGAACTCGGTTTTTCTCAGGTTCTGCTGGTTGGGCAATCGATGGGTGGCTATGTGGCTCTGCAATTCGCAAGCTCATACCCCAGCCGATTGCTGGGCTTGGTGCTGGTAGCATCGCATCCATATCCTGATGATCCTGAAAAGAAAAAAGGGCGCTATGATACGGTTCGAAAAGTTCAACAGGAAGGCGTAGAAAAAGCTCTGGCAGAATTCCCGGCAAAATTATCACCTGTTCCTGAAATTCAGGATTATACTCGGAGGATCATTAACGCTACCAGTGCGAATGGTGTGATCGGCAGTCTACAGGCAATGGCAGAACGATCTGATTGCAGTGATATTCTCTCTCTAGCTGAGTATTCGACTGCAGTGGTTTTGGGTAAAGAGGATGTGTTTATTCCTCCGGAACAGCAAGAGCAGATGCAAACCCAGTT
>CAYLUJ010000026.1:11768-20654 GCA_964386805.1 uncultured Pelolinea sp.
TTTCCAAGGATCAAGTTTTCCATCCTTGAAAATACTGCACATATGTTAATGATGGAAAGACCAAAGGCTGTAAGTCAAGTGGTATTAGAAGTAGCAAATCAAATAGAGGAGTATGACTAGAATGGCTTCAAAGGTGTTTTTTACTGATATGCGTGTTTTACCCGATTATGGATTGCTGGAAAAATTGGATGCAATCATGAAACGTGCAAAAATGGACGGCATTGATTTCAAGGATAAATTAGTGGCAATCAAGATAACTTTCGCCGAACGGGGAAACATGGCTTATATTCGACCCGGTTACATTGCTAGGGTTGTCAAGCGGATTCAGGAACTGGGCGGCAAACCATTTCTGGTGGATTGCAATACACTGTACTATGGTTCGCGTTCTAATGCGGTGGATCATTTGGAAACCGCCATGTTAAATGGTTTCAACCGTATTGAAGTGGGCTGCAATGCTTTAATTGCAGATGGGTTGACCGGGTTAGATTCAACAGATGTCCCGATTAATCAAAAGCATGTAAAAACAGCAAAAATTGGCAGCGCCATTGCTGCGGCAGATATCGTCATCAGCGTCAGCCATTTTAAAGGACATCAAGGCACTGGTTTTGGTGGAACGCTCAAGAATGTTGGCATGGGCAGCGGCTCACGACGCGGGAAAATGGAAATGCATGCAGCATCAAAACCTAAGATCAAAGAAGAGAATTGTGTAGCATGTGGAAAATGCATCCAGCATTGTTCCCAAAAAGCGATTGCCTATAATAAAAACAAGAAGGCTCAGATTGATTATTCAAAATGCATAGGCTGCGGTCAATGTGTGGCTAGTTGTCATTACAGTGCGGCTGTTGCAATTTATGATGAGAATTCTGCGACGGTCGGTGCTAAGATGGCTGAATACGCCTACGCGGTTTTATTAGGAAAACCCAATTTCCACATCAGCTTAATGATGGATATCAGCCCGGAATGTGATTGCTGGAGTGTCAATGATCAAGCCATTACCCCCAATATTGGTATTGCTGCATCCTTTGACCCGGTCGCACTGGATCGTGCCTGCGTTGATCTGGTCAATCAAGCGCCTGGAATAGCCACCAGTATTCTTTTCGATAAAGCGACTTTTAAACCCACGGATGATAAATTTGATCATATCCATCCAGATGTGACCTGGCGTGATACTCTCGAGCATGCTGAAGAGATCGGGTTGGGAAGCCAAGCGTATGAATTGGTCAAGATCCGATAAAAAACTAGAGAGAGGTTAACCTCTCTCTAGTTTTATTCTGCGGCAGTTGTTGCGGTGGAGGTTGGGGTTGATTCGAGGACTTCTTCCACCTCAACGAAAGGAGTTGGGGTGGGTTTCCATCCCGTGTTATTTTGCGCACACAGTGCAATACTATTTTCTATAAAGCAATTCTCTAAACTACCATAAGCAAGCAATGCTAGCAAATCCATCAAATCATTCTGATTGTCTGAGAGAAGGATTAGGATCGTCCGATTATTTTCTGTTTTAAGAAAAAAGAAACCGAAATCACCTTGAGAAACTTGCCCTAAACCACCAATATAAATTTGCCCCGAGCGAAGAGGTGATTGTACAGGTACAGGTGTGGCACTTGGTTCAATCTCTGCTTCCACCGTTTCATCTGGTGTAATCTGCGGAACTGCAGAGCTATTGGTTTGTGGGCCAAATTGAATGTCGAATTCTGCCAGATACTCATTAACAGTCTGGTCTGGTGGGATAAGTCCCAGCACAATCACGTCATATTCCTCATTATCTGATTCTAGGAATTCAATAGGCAAATCTTGCTGAGCATACATTTCTTTTAATTCACTGATCTGTTCCAAGAGATCTTGATCCAGAATGATCTTGTCAGTGGTTAAGATGCCGATTGGGTTGGAAAATACCAATGGGAAATCATCAAATGTCTTTTGACGTTCGCCATTGATCAAAAATTGACTGATATTGGTGATGAATTGATAATTATCGGCTACCAGATAGTACGGAGAGGTGAGAAAGGTGAAATCACCCATTGCGAGAACATTTCCCTCTGATAAAGCAACCAGACATAAATCTCCACCCGCGTCGGTTAAGGATGATAGCGTATTTTCATCACCAGCTATTACGTTGAATTGATAGGATGAGATTGTCCGGGCAGCATAGAAGACGATTTCGCTGATATTTTTCGTGAGTTCATTTTCATCTTGCGGTTCGAGATAAATGTTACGGAAGTTCCCTTCATGGTCGTAAACGTTATAGGCATAATCGTTACGAAAAGTGATTTGATAAGGTTCGAGCAGTTTGTTGGCAACCTCCACACTTTCAGCACGCGATATGGCATATTCGGATGAGCTGCGGGTTGGATCGGCAATCACCAACAGACGCCCTCCGCGTTCAACAAAGGCCTGAATTTGTTGGATTTCATCTTCTGTGAAATTCATGGTCGGAGCGATGGATACAAATGCAGAAGCACCTTTTAAGAGAGTGCTTAAATCCTCTCCTTCATCGTGTGTGACAATCTCTGCACCTTGATATTTCAGATCATCTATCAGTACTTCAATTTCAGAGATTTGGTATTGATTGGCGTGGGCTAAATCAAATACAACAATACCTGCTCCAACGGTATTCTTCACTATGTCTGAAACAACAGGTGTTGATAATTCGGGATTGGGAATTTCAAGGCTTAAAAAATCAGGCGTTTGTAAATTTTTGCTCGGAGTGTAAACGCCCTGATAATACCAAAGAGTCCGGGCAATGACAGGCAGAAGAAATAATCCGATGGCAAGTAATAAAGATCTGGCTTTCATGGAATTTCGCTCCCATAGTCAGGAATATACAGCAGATAAATCCCCGATTTTTTGGGGTACCCGGTGGAGATGCCGTTTTCATCCAGGATAAAGAAAGAAGACTCTTTTTCAACGTTTTCAATAGCCACCGCTTCGCTGATGGCAATGGTTTTGTAATGTGCAATATGGGCTAATTGTGCTGCTTTAGTGACAGCGCTGCTCTGGGGTCCCACTTCATCGATCAATCCGATTTTTACGGCTTCGCTAGCGGGGTAGAGTTCTCCACGTAAAATTTCCTCTTTGCTTAATTTCAAACGATCACCGCGTCCGAGCTCAACTACCTGATAAAAACTCTCCTTGATGAGTTCAATAAAGCGTGTATATCCCTCCCGTTGATTTCCAAAGAGCTTATATGGACCGGTTGAAATTGTTTCTTCTAGAACCATAGGAGAGGAGGGAAGAGTGCCGATCACACCCACATTCCCAATTCGCGCGGAAGGATTGGAGAAAATGTAATCTGTACCCATTGACAGGTAGAAGGATCCACTTGCGGAGAGCCCCTCTACCATTGTTACAACAGGCTTTGTTTCCCGCAATTTCAATAATTCCAAATAGATTAATTCCGTATCATTGATTGTTCCACCCGGGCTGTCCAAAATGAGAACAACCGCTTTGATCTCAGGGTGTGAACGTGCATATTCAATTTCCTCAATAACGCGTATTGACATCTTTGTGTCAATTTCATCGCGGATTTGGATTATTCCAATTATGGGTCGGGGTACAAAACAAGCAATCATGATGCCGATAATTAACGGGATGATGAAAATAAGAAACCCTATTTCGCTTTTGGTTTTCTTCGTTTGGGTGATTTTTTTCATGAACACCTCTACAAAACCCTTTAACGAAGATTGTACCTTAAAGAAAAATATTTTTCTCTGGATAGTTGTCTAATCTGTGAATCAGTCGTGCTGCTATTTTGTTTTGGAAATATTTTTGTCAATAATGCGAATTAAAGATCAGTATTGTCTAATAAATTACTAATACTTTTTTGACCTAATTACTTTTAGAATGGGACGAGGTTTAAGGGTGAACGTATGAAAAGTTATACATACTTAATTATCGGCGGTGGAATCACTGCCGCATATGCAGTAAAAGGAATCCGTGAGAAAGACAAGAACGGTAGTATTGGAATTTTAACCAAAGAAGCATTTGGTCCATATAATCGACCTTCCCTCTCCAAAAATCTGTGGAAAGGGAAAACTGTCGACAGCATTTGGCTGCCTATTGAAGATGGAAATACAGAATTATTGACCAATCATCAGGTTGTTCAATTAAATATACGAGAGAAACGCGTATCAACACAGAATAAAGAAGAATTTGGATTTCAAACGCTTCTGCTTGCTACCGGCACGGAACCGAAACATCTGCGTTTTTCAGATCAAGAGATTATTTACTACAGAAATTATTCAGATTACTTAAAGTTAAATGACCTGGCAGAAAAACAGGGTTATTTCGCCATTATTGGGGCTGGTTTTATCGGTTCGGAAATTGCCGCTGCTCTTTCGATGAAAGGGAAAAAAGTATTCCTTATTGAAACAGGAGCAGGGATTGGGTGGAAAGTATTTCCGCAGGAAATTGTTGAATTTCTTAATGATTTCTATCGCTTAAAAGGAGTAGAAATTCTTGATCATATAAGTATTAAAGATATTGAAAATCAAGGGAACCGGCATCGCATTATCTTAAAAAATGGCCAAACAATGCAGGTGGATGGTGTGGTTTCTGGAGTTGGGGTGAAACCCAATGCTCAGTTTGCGGATAAAGCAGGAATTTTTGTTGAAGATGGAATTAAAGTTAACTCCTACCTTGAAACATCCGCACCCGATGTATTTGCAGCCGGTGATGTTGCAGCATTCCATTCTTCCGCCCTCGATAAGACCCTCAGGTTCGAGCATAACGATAATGCAAAAAAAATGGGAATGGTTGCTGGTTTAAATATGGCTGGTGGGAATCAGGAATATGATTATCTCCCAATGTTTTATTCTGATTTGTTTGATATTGGGTATGAAGCGGTAGGGTTGATCGATGCCCGTCTTGATCCCAAGGTGATCTGGAAAGAAGAGCATAAACGCGGAGTGATCTATTATCGAAAAGACAATATCGTTAAAGGAATATTATTGTGGAATGAATGGGGAAAAATAGACCTTGCCCGTGAAATAATTCAAAAACAAAAATGGACTGAAGAGAAGGATCTTCAAAAATTGATATAAAAATCGCAAAGGATTACCCTTTGCGATTTTCTTTTATTCCGACGGAAAATCGGGGAACCAGAATCCGGCTATTTGATACGGTTCTTCAGATTCCAAAATAAGGTTCAGGGTAAAAGAACCTCCTGTGAACTGCACGATATAGTAAGAAATGAAATACTCTTTTTCATAAGTTGTTTTATCATAAGTGAGGGATTGATATTCGCCAACTGTTTGCGTGATGCTGTCGCGGATGCTGTTGTATGTATCTTCATCGGTTGCAGATAGCATTTTATTTGTGAAATCTCTATGAAAACTTTCATAATCATCGTTCTCAAGGCTGGTAAAAAGATTCTCTGCCATTGGTTGGCTGATTTCCTGAATGTTTTCAGGCACAGAAACTGTTTTCGCCTGGCATGCTGAGAGGAAGATAATAAGACAAACTACTGTAATGATTCGCTTCATAAATGAACCTTTTTAGAAAAATACTATTTTGATTATTATATCTTTATACCATGAGGAGAGTAATGATAGCCACACAAGCAACCAGGAATAATCCATATTGAATGAGTTTTTTAAGAACCTGTCCTTCTTTTCCAACCAAGCCGACAGTGGAACAGCCAACAATCACTTTTGCCGGCGCGAAGATGCTTCCCAATGCTCCCCCCGCAGATTGAGCTGCTAAAATAAGATTTACATTTAATCCCATTAATTGAGCAGTTTGTATATGAAGTTTGGTAAAGAGAATGTTGGAATTGTTATTGCTTCCCGAAATAAAAGCGCCAAGTGCACCGATGAATGGAGTGATTGCCGGATATAACGTAGAACTCACCAAATTACTCAAACCCATTGCTAAGATATTAATCATACCTGTATGACTCATGATCACCGCGATGCTAACTGTAAAAAAAATAGCAATACTTGATTGCATTCCACTTTTTTTGACATTTGAGATGATCTGTTTATAAGATGTTTTATCGAGAAAGTTTTTTCTTCTGTACAGAACAAAGGCAATGATCGATGCTCCTAATAAGATCATTCCCGGATGCGTGAAAAGTGTAATAACACGTCCATTTTCAGGAACTGTAATCCAACCAAGATTAGAAATAATTTCAGGAAATTCATAGGTTAACTTTACTCGACTTAGAAATTTATTAAGGAATGGAATGAGATTAATCGCAAATGATAAAAGTATAAGAATAAGATAAACAGAAATGGAAAGTAAAAGTGAAGGCTTTGACTGTTCCGTTTCTTTATAATCTACTTGCGATTGAGTTAATGATCTCTTTTCTTTTCCGACAAAACCAATCCTAATTAATAGGAAAGCTGTTCCCAGTGCAGCGATAGAAGCGCCCGTCGTAGCAACAGTCCATAATCTATTCGTAGCGAGTAAATATTGAACACCACCCAGAATGAATCCGATAATAAGAACAAAAGGTAGATTCTTTAGAATTGAACGGAAACCCGCATAGTATTGAACGACCCATATCCCACTAATGACAGCCATGAATCCCAGCAAGGTAG
Source organism: uncultured Pelolinea sp. (assembly GCA_964386805.1). Classification (GTDB taxonomy): domain Bacteria; phylum Chloroflexota; class Anaerolineae; order Anaerolineales; family Anaerolineaceae; genus UBA4781. The sequence continues at coordinate 18,308 of CAYLUJ010000026.1, forward strand.
CTGTATCGGGAGCAAGGACCGACCCTGGTATATCGCTTAATGCCACCATGGTTTGAAAAGATGAACCCATTGATCCGAATGTGACCGCCCATCCATGACCGATGCTGGCCATTATAATTGCATTAATTGGATTAATTCCCAATCCTACTAGAAGGGGAGCAGTTACTGCAACCGGGACGCCGAAACCCCCCAATCCTTGCAAGAATGATGTAAATAACCATGCCAGAAGCAGCACCTGAATCGTTTTATTACTTGTAAGTTTTGAAAGAGCATTTCCAATAACATGAATAGCTCCTGCATAATTTGATATATGAAAAAAGAGAAGAGCCATCCAAATGATTAACAATACATCTAGAGCTAGAAAAACTGCTTTAAAATGTGCATAACCAATTAAGGGAAGATTTGCACCAAAAAAAATAAATGCAAGTATTAGTGTGTATATCCAACTGACAAATCCAGCCTTGCTCCCACTCCATTTTTTCCCAATCATAAGAAATAGAAAAACCAGAATGGGTGAGAAAGATAAGAACCAATTTGTAAGAGTTAAATCCATGGGATTTCCTTTTTAAAACCAAAAGAATTTATGTCGAGGATTATAAAGGGATTTGAATCCGCCTGACGATAAACGGTCAGAATCGGTCAGATCTTAAGTAAAATTGAAAACTAAATGAAGGGTTTTTCTAAATCTAGTCAGATATTATTAATCCAAGCGATTTAAAATTCACTCGCCCTTTCGAAAAACGAATTTACCTCCTGCCATTGTAGCTATTACTTGGTAAGAGGTATCAAAAAAAGTTAAGTCCGCATCCGATAACTCCCTTGCAAGATGCCATATGTATGGCTTCGGCAGGGATTCGAGTTGCCATAGGTAAAATCTGCTGAAAATTCATACCGCAAAACTGCATAATGTTTCGAATGGCTTTATCCAATGTGAGCGTGCTGCCAGCTAGATTTCCATTGGATATCCTGGCAACCCCATCCAATACGGTCACATCCTGTCCTCCGAGATCGTAAGTGCCATTAGAGAGTCCGGCTGCGCGCATGGCATCCGATATGAGAATCGTACGATCAATACCCTTTAATGCGATGATGAGCTTCACGATTGCCGGATGCAGGTGAATACCATCTACGATTATTTGAGCAAAAATGCGATTATCCGCCAGAATCCCCCCGGCTGTTCCAGGTTCACGATGATGCAGTCCCTGCATGCCATTGAATAGATGGGTCGCCTGACGGATGCCCAGGTCAGCAGCGTGGATGACCTGCTCATACGTGGCGCTGCTGTGCCCGACGGCTAATTCAACTTCATGCTCACCGCAGTAGCGAATGAACTCATCCATCCCTTCAATTTCAGGAGCGATAGTAATTAATTTCACGACTCCGGTCTCTATCCAGGTATGATATTCCCCTGGTTGCGGAGACCTAAAGAACAGCGGATTTTGAGCCCCTTTCTGGGTAATATTAATGTATGGTCCTTCCACATGTGCTCCAAGCAGATTTGCTCCTGGCAGGTTGTGTCGGAAATCACGAATTGCAGTTAATGCGGTGTAAATACTCTCGCTGTTGTTTGTAACCGTTGTGGCAAGGAAAGAGGTGACGCCATGTTCACTGAGATAGACGCTCATGGTTTCCCAAGCTTTCTGGGTTGCATCCATCATGTCTGCCCCCATGCCACCATGTGTGTGGATATCGATGAAACCAGGTGTAACAAAGAATCCCTGTGCAGTAAAACATGCCGTAGCGTTGGATGCACCATCCCCGGCAGTGGGGGAAATCGATTGAATTTTTCCATCTGCTATTTCGATGGGAACGAACTTCATGAAAAGATCCCAAGAATTCGCATTCGCCAAGAAATTTCCAAATAAGAGGAAGTAATCTTGTTAGAGAAATATAAATAAGCTGCAAAATTATTCATTCACAAATATGAAATACTCTCCCTATGGTAAAATTATTGGTTAGCGCGTTTTTTCAAAACAAGTAATTATTATTCTCTGGAGGTAGTGATGACAGATAAAAAGTGGGTGTATCTTTTCAACGAAGTAGAGGCTGCGGAAAAATACGCTGGCGATTGGGATGGCGTACGCGGTCTGTTGGGTGGAAAAGGTGCAAATATGGCAGAAATGACCCGTATTGGAGTTCCCGTTCCGCCATTTTTCACAGTTACAACAGAAGGATGCAATGCTTTTCTTGCCAATGGGGGAAAATTCCCCGAAGGTATGTGGGAGCAGATGGTTGATGCTCTACAAGTTGTTGAAAAAGCATCCGGTAAGGAATTTGGCAATCCCAAGAATCCTTTGCTGGTTTCCTGTCGTTCCGGTGCAAAGATGTCTATGCCCGGTATGATGGA
>CAYLUJ010000026.1:20664-22906 GCA_964386805.1 uncultured Pelolinea sp.
AGACTGCCAAAGGCATGGTTGCATTAACAAAGAATGAGCGTTTTGTGTATGATGCCTATCGCCGTTTGATCTCCATGTTCGGTTCCGTAGTGTTGGGAATCTCAGATGATGCATTCGAAGATGTTCTGATTGGTCTAAAGAAAGAAAAGAAAGCAAACTCCGACACTGATCTGGATGCGGCTGCATTAAAAGAACTGGTTGAAAAATTCAAGAAAGTTACGAAAGATGCAAAAGGTTTTGATTTTCCCCAGAATCCGCTGGAGCAGATCAAACTGGCAACAGAAGCTGTTTTCAAATCATGGAATAGCAAGCGGGCTATTGATTATCGAAAAGCCACTGATATTCCAGATGATCTAGGAACTGCCGTAAATGTGGTTACCATGGTATTTGGGAACATGGGTTGGAATTCTGGGACCGGTGTGGCATTTACTCGCAATCCAGCCACGGGTGAAAAAATACTGTATGGGGAATATCTGTTGAATGCTCAAGGTGAAGATGTTGTAGCTGGAATTCGCAATACTGAAAAAATCCAAAACATGGGAGAAAAACTTCCTGAAGCCAATAAACAATTCCTTGAGATTGTTGCAAATTTGGAAAAACATTATCGCAATATGCAGGATGTCGAATTCACTGTAGAAAACGGCAAACTCTGGATGTTGCAAACTCGTGATGGAAAACGTACCGCCAGTGCAGCCGTCAAGATCGCGGTGGACATGGTGAATGAAGGGCTGATTTCCAAAGAAGAAGCGGTTCTGCGTGTTACCCCTGCGCAGGTTGACACGCTCCTTCATCCCCAATTCATGAGTGAAACGATCAAGAAAGCCCATACCGATGGCTATTTCTTTGCCAGTGGTGTGAATGCCTCTCCGGGTGCAGCAGTTGGACAGATCTATTTTGATGCCGATACAGCCGAGAAGATGGCGAAAGAAAATGGACAAGATGTGATCATGGTTCGTCCATTTACCAAGCCGGATGATGTACATGGTATGCTGGCTGCCAAAGGCATTCTGACAAGTGAAGGTGGTGCTACTTCTCACGCTGCAGTGGTTGCACGTCAGTTTGGTGTTCCCTGCATCGTTGGCGCTTCTATGGTTAAGATTGACATGGAAAAACGCATTATGCAGGTAGAAGGACGATTGATTAAAGAAGGTGATTGGATTTCCATTGATGGCGGTAGTGGCGAGGCTTTTGTCGGCAAATTGGATATGTCTGCACCTTCTCTGGAAGAACAAACAGACTTGATGACCTTATTAAGCTGGGCTGATGCAATCTGTGCAACAGAAGGCATTCGCACTGCCCCTAAAGGATGGCCAACACGCGGTTTGCAGGTTTGGGCTAATGCTGATTATCCAAAAGATGCTCGCAGAGCTCGTTCCTATGGTGCAAAAGGAATTGGTCTGTGCCGGACTGAGCATATGTTCTTTGAGCAGGTACGCCTGCCAACTGTACAGCACATGATCCTTGCCAAGACTTCCGAAGAACGCACAGAAGCATTGAACGAGTTGCTTCCATTCCAGCGCTCTGATTTTGAAGGTCTGTTCGAGGCGATGGATGGCTATCCGGTAATCATCCGCTTGATTGACCCACCTTTGCATGAATTTTTACCTTCAGAAGAAACACTCTTGGAAGAAGTCATCACCATGCGTGTAAAGGGTGAAACAAAAGGTCTTGCAGAAAAAGAGGCTCTTCTGACAAGCGTGCGTACTATGCATGAATCCAACCCTATGATGGGGCTGCGTGGTATTCGCCTCAGCATTGTGATGCCCGAAATTGTAGAAATGCAGGTGCGCGCTATCTTTGAAGCCGCGGCAAATATGACGCTCAAAGGCATTGTGGTCAAACCTGAAATTATGATCCCGCTGACCGGGCATGTCAATGAGCTCAAATTCATCCAACCACGTCTGGTTGAAATTGCCAAGATCGTGATGCAGGAAAAAGGAGTGAATTTCTCCTATAAATTTGGCACCATGATCGAAATCCCACGTGCAGCAGTTACTGCCAAAGAGATCGCAGAAGTTGCTGAATTTTTCTCCTTTGGTACCAACGACCTGACCCAGATGACCTTTGGTTATAGTCGTGATGATGCAGAACGTAATTTCTTGGTCACCTATGTCGAAAAGGAAATTCTCCCCAAGAATCCTTTTCAGACCATTGACCAGGATGGCGTTGGCGCTTTGATGCGCAGTGCGGTCCAAGCTGGACGTGAATCTCGTATAGATCTGGAAGTAGGTATTTGTGGTGA
>CAYLUJ010000027.1:0-18672 GCA_964386805.1 uncultured Pelolinea sp.
AATTTGCATAAAAAGCCCATCAACGGTAGCAAAATATTGGTCTTGGGAGTATCTTACAAACCAGATATTGACGACCTGCGGGAATCACCTGCCCTGGATATCATCCATCTACTGCAGGAGAAAGGCGCCCAGGTACAGTATCATGATCCCTTTATCCCTGCCATCAACCATGATGAACTGCGCATGCAATCCGTATCCGATTTTGATAAAGCAGTGAGAGAAACCGACTGTGTTGTGATCGTTACAGATCATAGTTTATACGATTACAAAAAAATCCTGCAAGATGCAAAACTGATCTTTGATGCGCGGAATGCGACTGGAGCATTGGGGAAGAACAATCCCAAGGTAGTGAAGCTGTAATGAGTACCTATTTTGTAACTGGTGCAGCGGGGTTCATTGCATCGAAAGTGTGTGAATTCTTGCTACAGGATGGCAATACGGTTATTGGGATCGATAACTTCGACCCGGTTTATGACCTGCGCTTAAAGGAGTGGCGTCTTAAGCGGTTACAAGCGTTCCCGCAGTTTTCATTTTATCGGGAAGATATTTGCGATTATGTCACTCTACAAAAGATTTTCTCCAAGAATCCGCAGGTGGATGCGGTCATCAACCTGGCTGCGAAAGCCGGAGTGCGGGACTCTGTGCTCGATCCTTGGTCTTACTACAACACCAATGTAACCGGAACGCTGAATCTGCTGGAGATCTGTAAAAATCTCAATATAAAAAAATTCATTCTGGCTTCCACTTCCAGTATTTATGGAAATGACGCGCCGTACCCTACCCCCGAAAGCACCGATTCCAGCCATCCCCTGCAGCCCTATGCCGCCAGCAAAAAGGCAGCCGAAACATTATGCTACAGCTACCATTATCTACATCATCTGGATGTCAGCGTGGTGCGCTACTTTACCGTATACGGACCTGCCGGTCGACCGGCTATGTCAATGTACCGCTTTACCAAATGGGTCGCTGAGGGAGAACCGGTTACGATCTACGGAGACGGAAATCAGACGCGTGGTTTCACCTATGTGGATGATATTGCGCGGGGTACCATTCAAGCTTTAAAACCGCTGGGATATGAGGTCTTCAACCTGGGCGGGCATCAGACCATTTCTATTAATGACCTGGTGCATACTTTCGAAACTCTTCTGGGGAAGAAAGCAAAACTTGAGTTTTTACCAGCCAATCCGGCAGATATGAATGCAAGCTGGGCAGACGTAAGCAAAGCAAGCCAACTGCTGAGTTGGATTCCGCAGGTACCTCTGGAAAAAGGGATTCCCCTACTCATCGATTGGTACATGCAGGAGCACTCTTGGGCTAGCCAGGTTTCGACGGAATGAAAACAGTCAAAGATATCTGGAATGATTGGAGCAAAGATTCCACTATCGTAAGAGTTATTCGAAATTCCGGATATCTTCTCTTTAGCAACGTTTTTAGTGTCATCCAGAGTGTACTGACCGGTCGTTTACTCGGCATCATGGGTTTTGGCATTATTGGTACCATCACCACTTTTGCTTCCACCCTGAACCGTTTATTTTCCTTTCGTATGAACGAGCTGGTTGTTAAATATTACGGGGAAGCAATGGAAAAAAAACAACCGCAGCGGGCAGCCGCGGTGGTGAAAGCTTCTTTGATCGCCGAATCCATCACATCACTACTCTCTTTTGGATTTTGTGTGCTGTTCGCTTCGTACGCTGCCGCCAACATTGCGGATGATCCCACGCTCACTCCACACTTTATCCTGTATGGAACGATCATTCTGGCAAATGTTTTCATGGAAACCACAACCGGGGTATTGCAAGTAAATGGGAAATTCCGCATTCAGGCAGTCATCACTTTCATTAGCACCTTAGGTACAGCCACCATCATCATATGGGCTTACTTTGCCAAAGGTGGTCTGCTAGAGATTGTTATTGCATACATGGTTGGAAAATTCGTTCTGGGCATCGGAACAGCCATCATCGGTTTCAAAGAACTACGCAAAACTCTCGGCAGTGACTGGCTGCGAACATCTTTTTCTTATTTACCACCCATTAAGGAATTGACTAAATTTGCATTCAGCACCAACATCAGCAGCACCATTATGATGCTGGTGCGAGATAACGAAGTATTGTGGGTGGCTTATTTTCTCTCTCCGCTGGAAGCCGGGTATGCCCGGGCAGCACTGGCGATCATTAACTTTGTACAGCTACCCATCACGCCCTTTATCTCCACCACCTACCCCGAGATCAATCGGGCTATTGCACAAAAAGCATGGGGACATGTTAAGGAATTGTTACGCAAGATCACCACGATCTCAGGAGCATGGACGATTGGAGCTTCTATCGGATTAGCAATCTTTGGTAAATGGCTGCTTTCATTGTACGGTGCTGATTTTGTGCCGGCGTATCCAGCCATGATGATCTTTTTGATTGGCCTTGGTTTCGCCAATATCTTTTTCTGGAACCGACCTCTTCTGCTTTCATTGGAATTACCCATGATCCCCTATCGCGCCAGCCTGTATTGTGGAATTGCAAAAGTGCTGCTCACATTCCTGTTGGTTCCTGTACTGGGGCTCAATGTGGAAGCCGGGTTACTTTCTGTCTTTTTCCTGATCAGCATCAGCGTTATTGTGATGCGAGGATTAAAGGAAATCGATAAGCGCTCAAAACAAGAACAGGCAGAGGTTTCTGTATGAAAATCGCATGCATTACAACATCGCAGATACCTTCTCGAACAGCCAACAGTATTCAGGCAATGAAAGTATGTCACGCATTAAAGCAGTGCGGGCAGGATGTAAAAGTATGGGTTCCATTCTTTAAAAAAGCAGAATGGAGTGAATTAGAGGACCTATATGGATTGCAGGAAGAATTTCCGGTAGAATGGATCCCCTTTAAAAAGCCTCTCAAACAATATGATTTTTGCCGGAAATCTGTTCAAATGGCAAAAAAATGGAATGCAGATGTAATTTACACCTGGGCACTACAGAGCGCTGTTTTCGCTCAATGGCAACATCTACCAACCGTTATGGAATTTCATGATTTTCCCATGGGAACCATGGGACCGGTTCTCTTCAAAGCATATATCCGGCATCAAGAGAATTCCCTCTCACTCACAACAACTGCTGCACTCGCAAAAGGGTTGGAGGAACGCTATGGATTCTCCTTCCGGACCAGTTCCTTGCAAATCGCCCCCAATGGCACCGATCCACAACGCTATATGAACCTCCCCAACCCAGAGCAAGCTCGCAGTCAACTGGGTCTAGAAGAGAAGGTCACCGTCGGTTTCACCGGGCACTTCTACCTGGGTAGAGGAATTGAACTCTTGCTTGAAATTGCACTCGCCCTGCCGGAAATTAATTTCCTATGGGTGGGTGGTAAAGAAGAACACGTTCAACCCTGGCGGGAAGAATTGAAAACCAGGAATATAAAGAACATCACTTTGGCTGGTTTCATTTCCAATCAGCAGCTGCCGCTCTATCAAGCAGCCTGTGATATCTTGGTGATGCCTTACGGAAAGAAAATCTCGGGCAGCAGCGGTGGGGACATCTCAAGGGTTATCAATCCTATGAAAATGTTCGACTACATGGCTAGCGGAAGAGCGATCGTCGCCAGCGAGATCCCAGTATTTCATGAGGTATTATCAGAGCAGACGGCTGTGTTTTGCCCGCCGGATGACAGCCAGGCTTGGGCGGCAGCCATCCGCCGATTAGCAATCCATAAACAGGAACGAGAAGAGTTGGCGCACAATGCCAGACAGCTTTCGCAGCAATATAGTTGGAGCATCCGTGCGGAAAAAACATTGGCATTGATCAAAGGTTTGGAGGGCTTTTCACATGAAGAACGGGATACTCAAGAATCTTAGAATTTCCATACCCGCTGCAGTGCTGCTGGGAGGGGTAGTATGTCTATTGAACCCGGGTGAAAAACCACTTCTGGGCTGGTTGGGCAGCACTACTTTATCTTTTATTTTCCTTTTTGGAATCATTTATGCAATTGAAAAATTGCAAAGTCCAAAACAAGTAAAAATCATCTCCGTTGTCAATTTCGTAGTGCGGGTCATCGCAGGGATTGCTCTGTTTATGATGCTGCCGATATTTGGGTACGAGGAAGAACCACCGCAGGCAGGATATTTATATCTGGACGCATATCGGCGTGATGCAGATGCCTGGCAGATTGCCAGCACGGATGAATCCATCTTCACGGGTTTCCAAGATGAGTTCTATACAGATCAATATGGCGGTATGCTTTCTTTGAGCGCATCCGTATATCGGGTGTTCAGCCCTGATACGCATCGTCCGATTCTGATTCTCCTATTGACGTCTCTTGTGAGCACATTGGGCATTCCCTTTTACTGGCAAGCCATTCAAGAGCGTTTTAGTACCAAGGTAGCAACCCTGGCTTGCTGGATTCTGGCACTATACCCGGAAAGTGTCATTTTGGGTGGATCACAAATGCGTGAACCACTGATCATTGGTTTGAGCGGCATCATCCTCTGGGGTCTGGAGTATCGAAAGAAAAACAAGCGTGCAGGGACTATCGCGTTGATCAGCAGCATGCTGGTACTAACGCTGATATCCACACGCTACGCAATTGCAGTAGTGCTCTTGATCGTCCTATGGATGTGGTCTGATTACACAACCAGAGAAACAACAAAAAATCAAAAATTCTGGAAGAGTTTACCATTAGTGATTATTATTCTTGCAGGTCTGTTTATCAGCTGGAGATGGCTGGTTGATACATCACGCTGGGATCTCTACCTGATGGAAAGTAGCTCTGGAAGAGTGCAGTTTGAATTAGATACAATTGGTGCACAATTCCGCATTCCGTTTTTAGTTATCTACGGAGTTCTGCAACCTGTATTACCTGCTGCAATTGCCTACCCAGGCATTGCGATCATGCGCAGTATTGCTATCTTCCGTTCTACTGGTTGGTACCTCATTGCTCCAACCATGCTGCTTGCCCCATTCTTTACACCAAAAGAAAAGGATAATAAAAATCGACAGGTTCTTATCTTAACCACCCTCTTCATATTATTTTGGATTTTACTCTCTTCATTGCGAGCCGGAGGGGATCAATGGGATAACCCGCGCTACCGTACCGCCATACTGCCCTGGATTGCACTGGTAGCCAGTTGGACTTTCATCTACTTCAAAGAACAAAAGAATCCCTGGCTGAAGAGAACCTATGTTGTTGTCACTGTTTTTTGCTTGTTCTTCCTGCAGTGGTATCTTAGCCGCTACTATAAACTTTGGACTCGCCTTCCCTTCGTACAAATGGTGATTGTCCTATGCATAACCACCCTGGTTTTGATCATCGGATTTTTGATCCATGATCGACTGCGACGAACACCCAAAGAGAAATAAAGTGCTGATGTTATAATCACATGCGTCGGTCGGATGCACATGAAAATAAAATCGTTTCAAAATACTTATGTACCACGACTCCTCGCAATTCTTTCCGGTCTCTTTTTGCTGGTGAGGAGTTTTCAATATGCCAATATCCTGCCGGCGCGGCTCGACGAAAGCCTTTTTCTCTATAAGGGGTATTTATTCGCCAATGGAACCTATACGCCATTTGAACCGTATGGGCTGTGGACCAACAAGAACCCCCTCAGTTTTCTTATTCCGGGCTGGTTTCAATTAGTCTTTGGCGCAGGTCTGCGGAGCGGTCGGATTTTCTCAATTCTGCTCGGATTCCTCACTATTCTGGCAGTCTGGATCATCGTAAGGAAATTTACCAATGAGTGGTTCGCCTTTTTTGCAGTTGCGGCGATCGGGTTGAATCCATTTTATGCCTGGACCTTCGCACAATTCATCTCACAAAGTTTAGCGGCCGCGCTTCTGGCATGGATGTTGGTCTTTACGCTGGGAAAAGACAAACCGATCTGGCAGATCATCCTGGGTACCATTCTTGCGGTATTGGTCGTACAGGTCAGGCAGAATATGCTCCCTGTAATCCCATTTTTGGTACTCTATATCTACTGGGAGGATGGAAAGAAAGCGGGAACCATCAGTTTCCTGGTTGGTCTGTTGTCATTTATCGGGTTAACAGCCATGTACTGGCCAGAAATCATCCGGAATTATCTGGCAGTCATTCCCAGTTTCATGCAATCCTTCGCTTTGAAAATCATCAACCTGCCAGATTCAACCCTTGTAGTATCAAATAATGTGCCGCTCATCGAAAGGATCGTATCTTTCACACAGGGTCTACGTACACATTTTCCAGAGATATTGGGGGTATTCTTTGCCAGTGTTTGGATCTTCCTTCCCACCAATAAGAAAAAGCGGCATTTCAAGAGTGTATTATTCCTGGTTATCCTGTTTATCGTTCTGTTCCTGGCACATGTCTGGGCATCCATTCTCAAAAACTTTTGCGTATATTGTTTTTCCAATTATCTGGCATTCTTCGGAATTCTCGGCGTTATCCTATTTGCGCTGTGCATCTATAAACAAGAAGAAAAAATACCTGTGTTCTGGCAAATCCTTGGGGTAATATTCCTACTGCTTCTTTGTACTGGCGCCGGATTTAGTATTTATCAGGATACCGGTCATGTTCTCATGGAATTGGAGATTCCCCGTATCAAGAATATGGCTTTTGAACCAGGATCAGTTGAACTTTGGACAATGCTTTTTAATAAGTTTGGCCTTACTTATGATGAACTGGAGATGATCATTCCGACCGTATTTGGATTTTTCTTCGGTCTTCTGTTTCTTGGAATCACTGTATTGTACAGAAAGTTCCAAAAGAAAACTTTCTCTTTTTTCACCACCTCTACTATTCTGTTCGCTGTTTTAGGCTGTGCAGTGACATTCCCCCTGACCGAACAGCAGTACGGGGCAGCTTTGAAAACCTGTTCCAGTGATTCTATCAGCACCTATGAAACGATCGGAGAATATCTCGATTCTCAGATCGAACCCAATTCCAAAGTATGGTGGTGGGGGCTTTCCGGTCAGATCATCCTGAGCTACATGGATGATATCCAAATTTATCCACCACAGCTTAATTACATGTTCAATTACCTAGCGGGAGGAACCGGCGATAGAGTATATGCATTGGGGTATTGGAACGAGGAACTTGCATTAAAATGGTTGTCTGAAGCAGATTATGCCATTGTCGAGAATTCCACGTTTAGTGGGGATATTGTAAAATGGATAGACGCAGATCAGTTTGATGAACTTCCGCAAACGATTTCTATCAATCAATGCAGTACAACGAATTACTTTCGCATTTTCAGGAGAAAATGATGGATCTTTCTATCGTAGTGCCAATTTATAACGAACAGGAAAATATTAAACTTGTCTACGAGGCAGTCCACAATGCAATGAATCCATTAAAGAAAAAATGGGAACTCTTTATGGTTGATGATGGCAGCAAGGATAACAGCCTTCAAGAGATGCAAACCATCGCTCAAAAAGATCCGGAGCATGTGCGTATAATCGTCCTACGCCGCAACTTTGGTCAGACTGCTGCCATTGCTGCCGGTATTGAGAACTCCACCGGAGATATCGTGGTCCTGTGCGACGCAGATATGCAAAACGATCCCGCGGATATTCCCATGATGCTTGAAAAGCTAGCTGAAGGATATGATGTTGTCAGTGGTTGGCGATACGATCGTCAAGATAAATTTCTTACCCGTGTTATCCCTTCCAGAATTGCCAACTGGTTAATCTCTACCGTTACGGGGGTTCATTTACATGACTATGGGTGCACCCTTAAAGCCTATAGACGGGAAATTCTTTCGGGATTTCATTTATACGGAGAGATGCACCGTTTCATCCCCGTCTACGCCGATTCGGTTGGGGCGAAAATAACCGAAGTGCGGGTGCACCATCATGCCAGAAAATATGGAAAAGCCAAATATGGCCTCGAACGAACCTTTAAAGTGATCTTGGATCTCTTTACTGTAAAATTTCTCACATCCTATGCCAATAAACCCATCTACCTTTTTGGAGGATTGGGAGTTACCTTGATTTCGTTAGGGGCAGCAGTTTTGCTGTATCTTTTTATTCGCAGAGTCTGGTTTCATATAGGTGTAACAGCTTCACCCTGGTTCTTGATCAGCATTACCAGTGTCATCATGGGCTTTCAATCAATATTGATGGGATTCATTGCCGAATTGCTGGTGAGAACCTACCATGAATCACAGAATAAACCAACATATACGATCCGGAAAATCATCAACGGAAAATCCTTAAAATTGACAGGAAAAAAATAGATCTTCATGCGCATTCTTGTTCTCAATCACGAATACCCTCCGGTAGGGGGAGGCGGGGGAAGGGTATCTCAGGACCTGAATTTGGGTTTCTGCAAACACGGACATGAGGTAAAGATAATCACCCCATATCTAAAAGGGCTTCCAAGAAACGAATGCCATTCCCATTATGAGATCATTCGTGTTCCGGCACTGCGAAAATATGCTTTTCGCGCTACCTTAACCGATATGGGAGCTTATATTATCAGCAGTTACCTTGCCGGAAGCCGCTTGATCCATACCTGGCACCCGGATATCATTCATGGTCATTTTGCTGTCCCAGCCGGTGCAGCAGCCAGAATGCTTTCGAGAAGGTTTCATATCCCATATTTCCTTACCGCCCACCTGGGTGATATTCCTGGTGGTGTTCCGGAAAAAACCGGCACTTGGTTCCGCATCTTCTATCCATTTACAAAAAAGATCTGGGAAGACGCTGAACGGATCATCACCGTGAGTAGCTTTACCAGAGAACTGGCAAAGAAGAGTTACCCGGAAATTGAACCGGATTTGATTTTTAATGGGGTCGATACGAAAGTCATCAAACCGGATCCTCTTGAAGTACATGACCCTATCCAGATCGTGTTTGCCGGTCGTTTCATGGAGCAAAAGAACCCCCTTCTCATTATTGAGGTTCTCCATCAACTCAAGGCTTTGCGCTGGCATTGCGTCATGATGGGAGATGGACCCTTAAAACCGATGGTTGAACAAAAAATTAAAGAATATGGATTACAGGATCGCTTTACCCTAACAGGGTGGATCAATCCAGAACAGGTGATTACAATCTATCAGGGAAGCGACATTTTGTTCATGCCATCCCGCACTGAAGGCTTACCCGTCGCAGGAGTTCAGGCAATTGCTATGGGTTTAGTCCCGGTACTTTCTGATGTGGGTGGATGTTCAGATTTATTAATTCACAACGAGAGTGGATTCTTATTTGCATCAGGTGATACCGAAGCATTCACAGATGCAATGAAAACCTTACTTTCAGACAAAGAAAATTTGCTGCGTTTTAAAAAGAAAAGTCGCGAGCAATCATTGAACTTTGATCTGAATCGCATAGTTACAGAATATGAAAACATCATGAATGAGATCTTGAGGGACAGGCCTAAAATGCATTGATCTCTTCAGTTTTTTAATCAACCACGAGTGTATTTTCATTAAGTCAGAGGGTCTATAATTATTAGTTTGGTGTATTGCGAAATTCATTGTGTTTTTTCTTTTTTAAACACTGAAGTCAACCATTTATGCAAATGATATTTATAGGATTGTTCATGATAAAATCTTCTTCAGTGGAAACCAAGAAAATCAATCATGATGTTCAAGAGAACTATGACACTTTGTGGAAGAATGAGTGGCATGACCTCCATAAAATTGGTCCTGGTGTTCGCACCCGCAATCGAATACTTCTAAAATTTTTCAAAAAATATATTACGACGGGTACGGTGCTCGATATAGGTTGTGGCGATGGAAGCTTTCTGATCAAATTACACAATGCTTTTCAAAATTCTCTGCAATATAACGCCGGAGATATCTCGGAAGAAGTTCTCCAAATTTTAAAATTACAGTCATTTATTGATGAGTGTTTTTTACTAGACTTGGAAAATCAATCAACACTGCCTTCCCAAAAATATACCGCGGTTATCTCTTCTGAAGTTCTAGAGCATCTTGAGGATTGGCAAGCAGCAATCAATAGCCTTTCTGATCTTGTTGACAACAGTGGATTCATCTTCATTACTGTGCCAGCGCAGATGAAATATTGGGGACCGCATGATGAGTTTGCATTACACTATCGAAGGTTTGAAATAGGACAAATTGAAAATGTTCTAAAAGCACATGGTTTTTGCATTAAAGAGAGCAAATGTTGGGGTTGGCCATTCTATTGGCTATATTATTCTTTTGTTCTAAACAAAACATCTCCCCAAAAAGTGATGAAAGTTAGCCTCCACCATTCTTTTTGCGCTTTTCCTGTTTGACGATCTGTTTTCAACTCCCTGGGGAAGACGGTTATTCGTCGTTGCCCAAAAGCCAGCTTCTCGCGGATCTCTTTCAAATAATCCAATACAAAAAAGTTAATCCCAAACCATCACTGCAGATAGTACGGAGTTATGCTGATTTGTATACATAAGATGCCAAAGGAGCAAGCTAGACAAAATCAGAATCCTACCCTATTGCCAATCGTTTTTTAAAGACTGTAATTCGCGCACTTCCTAGAATAGTGCTTGAATTGCTTATTTGAGTTTATATATTGATAGGATGGGTAAATCATCCACCTCAATTGTATAGATTTCCTCCCCCGTGAATTCAGCTGGTTTCCTATAAGCGTAAATGATATAGTCTGTATCCTCATTGATTTCAAGGGAGTAATGCAATCGGCTTTGATCGGTTTCAGATAAAATCAGCGTATTTGACCAGGCACCATGCTCATATAAATAATTGATTTGATCAGATTCATCTATACGTAGAATATATTCCCACCCCTGCTTTGCTGATAGCCGCCAATAATCGCGCTCAAAACTTGCTCGTCCCCCGAAAAAAGAGACGAGGGTATTATTGAAATATACATTTTGGAACGGGTGATTCTTTATAGACCATCCCAAGAGATTTATTTGATATAAACCAATTAACCCCACTATACTTAGACCAAGTACTCGTTTGAAGCCGGTCTTATGAAGCCACTGAACTAAAGTTTTTAAACTGGATGTCGCAACAAGCATTAAGGGGGTATATGTAAAATAAAAATGGCGCCAACCATTATAAACAGTTGATTTTAATAATACCGCTGTAAGAATAGGAAATAAAAAAAGGGAAATAAGCAAGAGTCTGTCATTCCGCTCTTCGCCAGATAACCCTTTTCCTTTTTTAATAAAGCCATAACTCGTTTCAATACTCCCCATTAGAAATAAAACAAGATATGATGCTGGTATTGTTATGATCATCCAAACTGGCAGGTAATGCCAAGGCGGATCTTGCCCCCAGATATAGGACCCCATATACATGACCTGATCATTCCACAGTTGATAATTCGCAAAATGCGTAAGCGCTTCCCAAAGAAATACAAATGGTTTTTCCCAAGAAGCAGGCCAGAATAAAAAAAGAGCTATAAAGAAAGTAAAACCAAACAAAATGAATGGGGAAAATAAGTTCCTGATTTCTTTTCTTCGCAAGTGTTCCAATAAAATCGCACCACAAATTAGGAAAACTAGATAACCTGAAATAATTCGAACATTCGCCGCAAACGCACTTACCAAACCGAATAAGATGGCATTTTTGTTGTTTGTTTTCTTTAGAAAACACATACCGAAAAACATTGAAATTGTGAAAGCAGAAAGGAAAACTGCATCCTTAATGTTATAGAAACTATCTGCAAAGAGCCTCGGTGTCAGAACGAAAAAAACGGTTCCGATTAATGCAATTTTCCAATTCTTTACCACGATTTCTGCAAGGTTGTAAAATGCGACAACACCTAGAAAAAAAAATAAAAATGTACCAAAATGCCTAAAAAGCCAAATTGTCTGTCCTTCAATCGCGTTCAATTCTTCAAGAACAACAATGGGTAATTGAAAGGCAATCCCATAATATTTATCATTTATGGTCTGAAGTTCATCAATGTCTTTGAAATGATATTCTGCATAGTCTGGATAAATTTTTTCAGCGATAAACTTCAAATTAACAAGACCTGTGTATCTTTCCGTAGGTTCGTCTACAGAAACTCCATAATCATCAAAAACTAACAAACCAACCAATAAATATATTAATAAAAACAAGATCACAAAAATAGAACGTTTTGTATTATGGGCATCCTTTTTAACCAGAAACAAAAAAATCGAAAATAATATAAACCCGAAAAAGACGCTTAAGGAAATCAAACCGAGGTAAAAGAAAATGGGGGAATTAATGAAAACCTGAATACCGCTGTTGTCAAATAAATGGACGGGGGGAGGCTGCAATGGAGAACGATATGCAGTAAAAAATCCAAGAATTATGCTCGTAAGAACAATAAATACCTTCATCGCGGAAGAGATTTTTAACCATGTTGGGTAAAAATATTTCCTCAGAACCCGTGATACAAACCAAGAGAATATGATTGCACTAATAACAAGAAATAGAAGGGCAATCGGGAGATATTGGAAAATAAAAAGAAAACTTGTAAAACTAATGCCAGCCCCTACCATTATTGAAACGAACCAGACATTTTGTTTCTTGTCTTTATTTTGCAACATTGTAAATATGTTTCTCCTGTATTGCAATTTCTACCATAATGTAATTAGCAATGACAAATAAAACATTCCATAAGAACCTGCTTCCCATCAACAGATACCGCCGAGGTGACCATAGAAGGTGTATATTGACGCAAACAAACATCTTTTCGACTTTTATACCAAGACGCTATCTGTACTGAATATACAAATTTCATCCAAGTTCAAAGATATCAGAATTATATCCTCTAAAAATAGGGCGGTTCGAAACAGAGAATGTATCGTGGAACATGTCTCTGATTTGGTGAAATGAAACAAAACTTGTTTTGAGTCGTTTACCAATCTTTCAATGACTCAGATAAAATTTATCTATTGTTTTACTTTAACAGGATAACTTACCATAGAGTTTATAATTATGTCTAATTAACAATAAAAAGAAACGAGTGATGGCAATAAAAAACCGCTCTGGATTCCGAAATTGGTTATTAGTAATAACGACACTGTTAACTGTCATTATTAGCTATATTGAATTAAAAGAAATCTACTGGGGTGGATTGAATGTTGATATATATTTCACTCCTTTTTCTATATTTCTTTTTCTGACCTTTTTAGTCATCATTTTCATACCATTCGGTTTACTTTCATGGCATTTTTTAATTGGGAGAAATACCTTTGCCCTCATGCAAAAACCTCTTCTTTTCAAAGGTTTGGTATTTATCCTTTTGGGTATTTTCCCATCCATTTTTCTGCAATTCTCAGGCTGGGGGCATGTTATTAGCAGCGGATTCCTTAGAATCCTGTTATTTACATGCACTTTCTTTCTGATGACTTACAGTATCGTGGGAAAGAAGATATTTGTATTCAATATTCATAATTTCTTTCCTGCCCTCATTTTTATTGCAGCGTGTTTATTGCTTTGCAGCCGTGTAAGATTAATTGTCGATTATCCGTTTTCGCTTTCCTGGTCAGAGGGAAATCGATTCTGGGATTATTCGCTTTTATTTTGGAGAGATCGCTATCAGATTGCCGAAGGCAGCAGCGCAGCCGCTTTTCTTGATCTTGGTCGACAAAGTCTTTGGGGTTTGGCATTTCTATGGAAAAATCTAACCATCACAGGAATGCGCGCCTGGAACACAATTCTCTATTTTATACCACCATTCATTTTAGGTTTTCTTTTATTCAAAGATAAAAAAATACAATTTCCAACCCTGCTGATCTATGGATTATGGACCTACATATTCCTCAGTGAAGGACCGATTTATGCTCCGCTTATCTTCTGTGCTATTCTTGTTTTACTTGCAGGCGAAATTAAAAACTTCCCGATAACATTATTACTGGTCATCTGTGCCGGGTACATTGCCAACATGACCCGCTTTACTTGGATCATTGCCCCTACCGTTTGGGCTTTTTTGCTTATTTATTTTCGAGAAAAAAAATCTACCTCCTGGCAGAGAAACCTGAAGAGTGTATGCGCTGCGTTAGCTGGACTGATCGGGGGTATAGTTCTTCCGAGCTTTATTCCGATTCAACTATCTTCGATCATCTTTGAAGAAAATACTTCGTCTGATATTCTTCAATCGATAAAAACCATTTTTCAAAGCCAGGATCTACTCTGGTATCGGTTACTCCCTTCCGAAACTTTTCCTCTTGGTATCTTACCCGCTCTCCTTTTGATCGTGACTCCTTTATTCATCATCGTTAACATTTATCTTAAGAAAGAAAAAATTCAATTAGAGAAAGCAGAAAAATTCTACCTGATCGCATCTATCATTGGATTTCTGCTAGTTGGCGCTGTAGTGAGTGTAAAAATTGGTGGGGGGAGCAACTTGCACAACATGGATATGTTCCTCCTCACGCTTTTAATCATTATCAGTATTTTTTGGAAAAATGGGCTCTCGGAATGGTTCCCCAATGAAATAAAGAAGACCGGTTGGGTGAGCCTTCTGGTTCTATTTCTACTGGTTTATCCCAACATCAGGTACATTCATTCTGTAAAACCACTCTCGTTACCATCTGATGAAATCATCCACAATTCTATTGAAAATATTCAGAATCGAATCAATGAAAAGAAGGAAACTGGTGAGATCTTATTTATTGATCAAAGACAACTGCTGACATTTAGTGAAATCAAAAACGTGGATTTGATCGGTGAGTATGAAAAAAAGCTATTGATGAATGAAGCATTGAGCAATGATCAGGCTTACTTCGATCTTTTCTATCAAGATCTAAAAGAACACAGATTTGTATTGATCATCACTGAACCCACGCGGATCATTTATCAGAGTGACGAAAACAACTTTGGAGAAGAAAATGATGCGTATGTGAAGTGGGTTTCAGAGCCATTATTATGCTATTATGAACCATTGGAAACTTTCCAGGAGGTTGGCATTGAATTACTCGTTCCGCGAATATCTCCTCTTCCTGAAAATATCAATTGCCCCTAGGAAATGGCCATGAATTTTGCATATCTCATTCCGCGAATTATTCGCCACTTCGTACCCGAGCGTCTGGCAGACTGGATGAAAAAAAGGCAATTTATTATTAAAGCTGGGATAGAGACAATGGATCCACAAGTTGCGTTAAAACGGTATCTGGATTATTTCAACGAAGCGCAGATCGCAATAACCAACAAGAAAATTATGATCTTTGGTTACGGGGGAAACATCATCACAGCCTGTGGGTTACTGAAGCATGGAGCGGATAAAGTTATTCTATGCGAAAGGAAAGGACTGCCCTATCCAAAATTGAATGATGAGGTAGTTAGCGCTTACCCCAATTATTTTTTGGTGAAAGAGGAGGGCATCCAGCCTGATCCGGACCATCTTCTGATCATTCATGAGGATATCCGCGACTTAGCCAACCGACACAACCTGCAAAAGGTAGATCTTGTGCTCAGCACATCCGTTTTTGAACATCTCGACGATGTAGATGGAATCACACACGCCCTTGCTTCACTAACAGCAAAACAAGGAGAACATGTACATTTTGTTGATCTACGTGATCATTTTTTTAAGTACCCCTTTGAGATGCTTACATATTCCAATAAAACCTGGAACAATTTATTAAATCCAACCAGTAATCTGAACCGTTTGCGGATTCCACAATATAAATCCATCTTTCAAAAATATTTTTCTGCCGTGAAAATTACTGTTCAAGAATCCGATATCGATTCTTTTTATAAAATAAAACCACGAATTCAAAAAGAATTTCTCAGCGGGGATGATATGATTAATTCTGCAATGCAAATTGTCATTGAATCATCCTTATGAAGAAGCTGGAATGAGCAATTTTAGAATCTTGGTCCTCAATCATGAATATCCCCCCGTGGGCGGTGGAGGAGGGAAGATCACTCAAAACCTGTGTGAGGGTCTTGCGCAGCAAGGGTATGAAATCCGCGTCCTGACTTCTCATTTCAAAGATCTTCCGTTACGAGAAGAAAATGACATTGTGGTTTACCGTCTGCGCGCACATCGCAAACAAATCTTCCGTGCATCTTTTCAGGATATGTTCTGGTTCGTGCTGAAAAGCACAATCAAAGGATTAAGTATTATCCGTCGATGGAAACCGGATCTTATCCACGCTCATTTTGCTGTTCCCGCCGGTGCAGCTGCATTTTTATTATCAAAGTTGACAGGGATTCCGTATATTCTCACCATTCATGGCGGCGATGTTCCAGATGCTGCCCCTGAAAAGACCGCCAAATGGTTTCGCATGATTTATCCATTCAGTAAGTCAATCTGGACAAGTGCAACCAGGGTAATTGCCGTCAGTGAATATGTGAGAGAATTGGCTGAGAAAAAGTATGATGTACCTATTCAAGTCATCGGAAACGGGATCAATCTAACCCAATTCGCTCCGAACAAGATCGAGCAGCATTCCACTCCTCGCATCCTGTTTGTTGGCAGGCTTTCCCCAGAAAAAAATCCACTTGCAGTAGTGCACAGTCTCTCAACAATGACCGATTTGCCATGGGAATGTATCGTTCTGGGCGATGGAATCATGATGCAGGATCTGAAGGCTTTGATCCGCACAAAGAAAATGCAGGAAAGAATTCAAATCAAGGGCTGGGTCGAGCAATTTGAAGTCGTAAAATGGATGGCTACCAGCGATATTCTTTTTATGCCGTCATTGATGGAGGGGCTGCCGATCAGCGGTTTGCAAGCGTTGGCTTGTGGATTAGCACTCGTGATGAGCAAAACAGGCGGATGTGTGAATCTGGTGAAAGAAGAAAGAAATGGGTATCTGGTGGAACCCGGAGACATTATTGGGTATACCAATGCCTTATTAAGACTTCTTTCAGATCCAGAAAGATTATTAAAATACCGTAAATACAGCCTCAAAATATCACCTCAGTTCTCGATTAACGCCGTTGTTGAAGAATATGATAAAGTCTTCAGTTCTATCAGTACTAAGGGGAAGGTATGAAGATCGCGTATGTGACCATGCATTGGCCACGCAATGCAACCAGCGGAATTGGAATGAAAATGATGCGCCAAATGAAAAGCTGGTGTTCTGCAGGTCATTCCGTTACCTGTTACATGCATCTGCACAAAGTTCAGGGGCATAGTAATTTAGTACCTGCTCAATATTTTTTTTATTTCTCTGCTCGAAACGTTCTGGCAATTCCAAAACGTGAGATCAGTCGATCAATTGCATTACGGCAACTGACCACGAAGGTTCTTGCAGATAAACCAGATGTGATCTATTTGCGATGGGGCATGTATGCTTTTCCACTAAAAAATCTCTTCCAACAAATACCGGTCATCATTGAAGTCAACACGAACGATCTGCTCGAACACCACTTACTCGGATTTACCCTCGATACCTATAACCGGTTAACCCGTTCCATTTCATTATCTAGAGCGGCCGGTCTGATTTTTACGACCAACGAACTTGCAGCAGATCCAGCTTTCTCAAATTTCACAAAGCAAAGGGTTGTTATTTCAAATGGAATTGACCTGGATGCATATCCCATTTTGCCAGCCCCAAAAACAGATATTCCTCACCTAGTTTTTATCGGTTCTCCGCATCTGCCTTGGCAAGGGGTTGAAAAGTTGGTGGAACTCGCGAAAATCCTCCCCGATATCCATATTGATATTGTCGGGTGTAGCGAAATACCCGATATCACAACTGTACCGAATAATCTCACCCTGCACGGATATCTGGAGAAAGTTGATTATGAGAAAGTATTAGCAGGGGCAACTGCAGCCATAGGTACATTATCACTCTATAAAAAAGGGATGCAGGAAGCTGCACCGCTTAAAATTCGGGAATGTGCTGCTTATGGACTTCCATTGATCCTGCCCTATGTGGATACCGATCTGCATGATCTGGCATGCGAAGCAATTCTAGAAATTCCAAATACAGAAGACAATCTATCTCAATCTGCTACAAGTATCCATGATTTTCTATATTGCATTCGTGGAAAACGTCTGGAGCGGAAAATAATACGGGGTTTAATCGACATCCAAGTCAAAGAACAGGCGAGATTATTATTTTTTCAATCCTGTCTTAGCAATAATCATCAATAATCTGGCACCCTATTAATAGTCAATTATCACAGAAATAATATATTTCTATATATTTGTGATGTTACTAATCGTGACTTAGTTTGCTGTATTCTCTTTATTAATAAAATTAGCAGAAATTCATTATTTTTCTTTGCACCCAATCCATAAATGATTTAAACACCATTGTGTGGTGAAGTAATGACAGTGAAGAGATGTAAAACCAGATTTAATTAGGCATTCCTTTATCTCTTTGTCTAGTACAAAATAACTTTCTCCTTTAACCATTCCACGATTTGAATCCATATCAAAACTAGTACCAAAAAGAGAGTCTTGCAGCCAAACATTTAGATGCGCAAGCAACTCTGCAATAGGGCTACCCATCGTAATAATTATTCTTCCGCCAATCTTCAGTACTCTGTAAGCTTCAGAAATTTCAATATCTCGTAGGTTTTTTGGAATATGGTTAAAATTTGCTATAAAGGTAACTGTACTGAAACTATTTTCAGGGAAAGGAAATTCATTAAAATTATCGACAAGATTGTCATCTGTCAATCCTTCATATGGGAATATATCTAAGCCCACCCCATTATTATTTAGAAACTGCTTAATAAAAATGTTGTTTTTTCCACAACCAATATCCAAACATTTGCCAACTACATATTTTTTTACATAATTAAATCTCTCATCGCGCAATGAAGTAAATCCCCATTTACTTTCTTCAATTAAAAATAATGCGC
>CAYLUJ010000027.1:18682-22347 GCA_964386805.1 uncultured Pelolinea sp.
GCAGTGGGAAAAAAATAAAATCTTTTATAGGGGAGTAATTAATTCTTCTTAATTTCAACATCTAAATTTAATCCATTAATTTTTTTGGTAGTTATTTACAATGCTTCAGCTCGATAAAAAGCTCTCGGTGTGGATTCATTAATTCAAATATTTGTAGCTTCAATTCAAGATATTTTTAATTCTATCTTGACTATCATAATATTTTTATTTCTATTTTGTATATCATAATTCTTATATAACTTCTTTCAAAACATTATTTAAAACAATTCCATTTTTTGAAATTTATACTGTTAGAAAATTACAATGAGTAGTCATACACAGGTATACTAGAGACTCTTTATTGAAGATTATCAACTATACCTGATTGTTGATATCGTTTGAACCACTTTCGCAATGTAGATCTTGAAATCCCACATCGGACGCAATCCAATCCAGCGTTTTTAATCTTTTCATTCAACATTACTCATTTCAAACATGTTTGAATCTTGTGGTTAATATTTAAATTTTAAATTGAAATGATATCTATAATACATACAGTTAATAGAATATCTTATTTATAATAATGTGGATAAAAAGAGGAGTATTCATGCTAGACAAAAAGAACAGATTTTCAATCATTCTCCTTGTGATTTCATCAATTAGTTTTTTTATAATCCCAAAATTTTTACCGTTACTTAATAATGCAAGAGTTTTGCTATTGCAAACCATCATAGGATTTTTTGTAATAACTGTAGTTTTATTTTTAATAAAGTCTTTCTTCCCTGATAAAAATAACCTGCTTGTTTTAATTGGTTTAATCGGTACACTTCTCCTAATTGCACGATTATTATTCTATTATGCGGGTGGTCCGATCTCATGGGATGAAATGTATTATATGTACCTTTCGATGTTTCCCGAAAAAGAAAGTACATTATTAAATCGCTATTTTCATATTTATCTACAACGATTCTTTTTTTTCTTAGCTGGATGGGGTCCATTTACTGGCGCAAAGATGTTCTGGACTTTTTGCATTATCACAACAGCTGGATTTACTTTTTTTAGTGCATATTCATTATTTCCTTCAAAAAAGGAATCATTAAAAATAGCTGCCGGAATTTTTTCAATGCTGGTGTATTTTACTTTCCCTTATATTCTTGATTATCCGGGTGTTACCTATGTTGATTACACAAGTATGGTGTTGGGTTCTATATTTATCTTTGTTTATCTGCAAGCTCGAAAAAAACCAAGAATTGTGTATTTTATTTTGTTAGGATTGTTATTTTTCTTGTCAATAAAAACTAAAGAAGTAGGTCTTTGCCTTGCTGTGTTTCTTTGTGATAAGAATCTATACACTCAAAAATCAAAAACTCAAAATATTTCCCGTTCAATTTTTTATTTAGGAATAGGATTTATCAGTGGAGTTTTCATAATTGCATTAAATGATTATTTTCTGCTAGGTGACTTTTTATATAGCCTTCGATTCTCCAGTTGGCAAGCTTTACTTTCATTTAATGCTCGGGGACGGGATCTCTATGAGCTTATCGACCTGTTCGGTACGTTAACTCGCAGTGGAATTCTATACTTATTATTCTTTACGTTGTACGTGATGCATATTTTAGGAAAAAATAAACATTTAGAAACAGCGCACCATTTCTTGTGGATATATGTTGTAACCGTACTTGTTTTTCATCTAATTAGTACAATGAGCGGTGCACTTATGATCGTTATTCGCTATTTTGTAGTTCTTTGTCCTGCATTAGCAATCCTCAGTGTTCAATTTGTTTATCAATTTGAAGAAAAAATCAGCGGAAAATGGTTACTGAAATTGCTCTTTTTAGTGTTTATTTGTTTTATGGCAAATTTTGGTATCAGGTACATCGCGAATGTTTTAGGTTGGGAGAGAGGCTTGTTTTTAGAGCGTATTTTTATTCCGATGCTCATTCTTGCATCTTTGTTTTTATTTTTTCAAGAACAAAGTTGGGTTCTATTTGCACAACTTGGATTGTTTGTTCTGATTCTTGTGAGTTTTTTCCCAGTAAAATTGGAAGCTCTCCACAACCGGGATGTTGAGAATGCTTTCAACCGACGTATTCAACCGCTTGTGGAAAATGCCGATGCATTGACCTATTCCACTGAAATGAGTTTATTCGTTTCCTCTGGTGTCTATGAAAGCTATGAAATTCTTGGGCGCGATCGAGAATCCAATAGCTGGATGTATGCGCTCATGTTTCGTCAGAAAGTCAATTTAAACCAATTTGTATATGATGAGTTCAAATTTGATAATTTCTTGGAGGAAACGTTCACATCGGCTTTCCTTTCTGCTTCAGACTGGAATTCTTTAGGCATGGATCAAAAGGATGTAATTGAGAGTAAATATTTGATTAACGAAACAGAAAAATATGTCTTTTTATCAGCCAGATAAGTATGGGAATACCAACTGGAATTTTATTGAATATCTTTAAACATAGATAATATAGTCCCACAGTTTAATCTGATATCCGTGGGCTCGAATCCCACTGCCCTTTTTTGTTTTAAGAGCGGTGATATATTCTATGCATTTGACGAAACTTGATTTACTGCTTTGACTCTCAACGATTTGGTAAACGGAATCTAGAAAGATGTTTACAAGACATACAGTTTACCTTATCCTTTTTCCTGTGCTATACTCTAAAAAATAGAGCTTAAGCCAACCTATGGACGAAAATCTTGACGAAAAGAAATGCCCGGTGTGTGGAAGGCCTAATCTGAGCCAAGCCGAAAAATGCTGGTACTGCCAGGCTCCTTTAGAGGAGCAAAAAGAGACCAAGCAAAACAGCCTGTTATCTGAAGAGGAACTGCTTGACCAGAGCGGGGAAGGATCGTCATTCGTGCAATCCGCAATGGAAAAAGAATCCAGCGATCAAGCGGATTCCACGCCGGAGTGGCTGCGCAGGGTACGAGAACTGATCGCAGCAGAAAAACACGACGAAGAGCCGGTGGATGACTGGCAGCAACAGAAGTTGTTTGATGTGCCCGAAAAGAAAACCGTAAAATCTGCTAAACCCACTTCACAACCAACAGCACCCTCCCCAGCACCTCAGATTCAAAAAGAACGAAAAAAGCTAGTACCCGAAACTGAAGAGCCAACCAATCCTCAACCCCAAGCATCAGAAGAATTGCCTGATGGATTCACGCACCTTTCCACTCATTCAGACAATTCATGAAAGAGAATAACAGAGAGAAATTATGGATCACGAGAGAAAAGAGATCGAAGAGCAAGAAAACCTTTCGGAAGAAGAAAGTTTAATCGGAAGCGCTACAACAAAAAGGAAGAAGAAAAAACACCATCCATTTCGTTGGTTTTTACTGCTTCTTCTGGTAGTGGTCGCGTTTTTATATATTCAACAGTGGTATTTGGATCTGGAAGCTGAAGCTGTCATTTATGCCCAGCAAACCGCCAGTGCATTGGAGACTTCCACAGCTCAATTAGAGATGGAAAAACAGCTTGCGGCTACTCAAACCCCGACTCTCATTTCCCCAACTGCCACAGCCGATCCAAACTTGCTGTATACCCAAACGGTCGCTGCCCAGCTCACCAATGTGGCAGCATTCCAGCAAACACCAAGCGGCGATTAAAAAAATCCCTTCCGATGTGTAGTGCACCCCAATTATTGGACAAAAGTTAAGTAGAGCTGAAGGACTGAGTA
>CAYLUJ010000028.1:0-13135 GCA_964386805.1 uncultured Pelolinea sp.
AAAGAATAGATCCAATTTCTCGAAAATCCTCATAGGCAGAGAGCATTATTCCATTCAAAACAAAAGAGATTGAACCATGACCGCAACCATTTTCACAGCAATTGCAACTTTCGTAGCAACACATATTGATCATCTGTTCATTTTGGTTATTTTATTTTCTCGGGGAAAGGGAAAACATCAGATAAAAAGTGTGGTTTTGGGGCAATATTTAGGGAGCGCTGCATTGGTTGTATTCAGCCTCCTGGCCGCTTTCGGCTTAAGTTTCATTCCGCAACAATGGATGATTGGTTTACTGGGGCTGATCCCAATCGGTCTGGGCCTGAAAGTACTGCTAAAAGGCGAGGAAAAAGAGGGAGAAGACGAAGTCATGGAATCTGCTCACAAATTCAGCAGCCTAGTTCTCAGCTTGATGTTCTTAACAATTGCTTGCGGCGGAGATAATATTGGCATCTATGTGCCCTTATTTTCTTCCATCACATCCGCAGAAATAAGGGTTACCATTGCAGTCTATTTTATTCTGGTTGCCGTTTTATGCTTTATCAGTTATCGTATCGCCAGATTCAAGCATATTGGGGAAACCATTGAAAAATATGAACGCATCATTGTGCCGGTTATCTTTATCGGTCTGGGGATCATGATCCTGGTTGAAAATGGAACTTTTACTTTTTTGCTGAGTTTGCTTGGATAAAAGGATATCGCTGAGTGGCAAGTATCGAGTAAAAGATTATAAACAAAAATGGTTTAGCGGGTGAAAAACCTGCTAAACCATTTTTTCGTAATTCGATGAAAAAGACCGATGGGATTATCGCCGTCTGTATTTTTTCTTTCTTCGTTTATGGCTCACATCGTTGCCAATGTAGATACCAAATTTAGGCAGGATCTTTTTATGAAGGATAAAAATGAGCCATGTGATAATGATCGCAATTAAAAAGACCAGGAGTGAGGTGCTTAGATCATTCATCCATTCCGGGTTAATAGCCATCACAATACCCAGAATGAGCATGATAACCCCACTGATCAGTTTTAACACTCGTCCGTGTTTCTCTTCAACACGACTTGCTTGCATTGTAAAGACAGCCACGCCGAAAACGACCATTTCATCGAGTAGATAGATGAACATATATAATCCCAGCAGGAGAAGATAACTTATCACGCTGATATGATTTGCTGAAACAAGGTTGCTCCATATTACTGGAAATCCAGCGGTACATGAAAATTCAATAAACGAGACCCCTACCGCCAGGGCAGCCGATGATCCAATCAATCCAAAAATGGAGCGTGGATCCATTACCGTGCTGCGCATGTTTTTATATAAATTTGGCTTCTGTTTATCAGAAATGGTGAACGAAAAACCTTCTTTATACCAAAAATAGTCTTTTAGATTAACAATACCGAATACGACGGCAATAACCGCAACAACAGCTTGAATCCATTTTAAATAACCAACGTAGGATAGAAGTGTAAATACACCTGTGATAAACAATCCATAAACGATGGCAGTTACGATAAGATATGTCAAACCCACAATCAACGTTTTCTTTCGCGATCCGCTGTGGATCGTTAATGCCAGAAGTACGCTGAGCACCCATAATGAACAAGGGTTGAATCCATCCACAAAACCAATGATCGCTGTGCTGATCATTAACGATTGTTTTTCAAGGTCTATTTCACCCAAAATTGGTACCGTTACAATACGATTGGAATCTTTGCCATCTTCAAATACTTGCGTACCCGCATCAAAGCCATCAGGATTTTGTAATAAATTCTGGATGGCATTTTCCATCTCAGTTTTGTATTCTTCTCTGAATCCAATCCAAACCTGATCTCCAATGACGGTAACAGGTACTCCGCTTGGTTCAAAACCAAGGGTATTACCAAATTCAGCTAGTATTTTTTGATTCTCTTCGTTGTACCAGACTTCATAATCCACAATCTTCACAGATGGATATTTTTTCTCCAGCGATTCGAGAAAAGGTTTCTCTTCTGCACAATGGGGGCAGCCATCCCCCCAGAAGAAATAGATATTCAGTTCAACCGGTTCATTTGCTTGCGCAAACACAGGAGAGGCTGAGAAAAACGAGATAATAGAGATTATCAAAGAAGCAAGAGCAATTTTTTTATTCATTTTTCACATCGGAATGTATAGATCGTTTGAAAGGGAAGATCCTTTTATATGCAATTGAGGTTCTATTTTAGCACAGAAAATTTAAATTGATTCTTTTACCACATCCCTATCTTTTTTTATGCAATCTGAGCGTATCATAAAAATGGTTTCAATAATTCTAATTCATTCATCTCACAGTTATAGTATATTTATCTCAGTTTTCCTGTTTTAGAATCGTTATATACAATAAGAGAAAATGATGAGAAGAGAGATTGTACTAGTAGGGATGAGCGGCGGCGTGGATTCAACAGTGGCTGCATATCTATTACAGAAACAGAATTTCGAGGTAATCGGAATTACCATGAAGATCTGGTCTGGAAACGTTTCTCCAAATGAATCTCTCCGCAGTGGCTGCTATGGGCCGGGGGAAATTCACGATACACACGACGCGGAACAAACCTGTAAAAAATTGGGGATTCCTCATTTCGTTATTGATCTTTCCGACGAATATGGAAAAACAGTAATGGATAATTTCTCCAATGAATACAAGCAAGGTCGCACCCCCAACCCATGTGTCTTATGTAATCCGATCATCAAATTTGGCGCACTGCTGGAAAAATCAAAATCTCTAGGGATTGAATATGACCGCTTCGCCACAGGTCATTATGCGCGCATATTCTTTTCTGAAGCAGATCATCGTTTTTACCTCAAGAAGGGTGTGGACCCGAAAAAGGACCAGTCTTACTTTCTATATCGATTAAATCAAACCCAATTAATGCAGTCGCTTTTCCCTTTGGGAGATTATAAAAAAGAACAAGTGAAAGCAATTGCATATGAGATCGGTTTTCACGAAATTGCGGATAAACCGGAAAGCCAGGATTTTATCGACGGTGGTGGATATCGGAGTTTATTTGAAAAATCAAAAAGCCAATCGGGTAAAATTTTGGATATGCAGGGCAGAATCCTTGGAAATCATCAAGGTATCTACAACTTTACGATAGGTCAGCGGAAAGGTGTTCTGGACGGTGGCAGCAGCCAGCGCATGTACGTCCTCCGAATAGATCCTCTTTCCAACAGCATTATCGTTGGACCGAAGGAATACCTTGCAGTAGATCAGCTTATTGCCGTAAATGTTAATTGGATCGCTATTGATAAATTAGTCAGTGCTCGAAACGGAACTGCCCGGCTTCGTTCCAGCCAAAAAGAATCACCCTGTACTCTTCTCCCTCTGGATGAAAATCATATTGAGGTAAGATTCAAATACCCCCAGTATTTTGCCACACCCGGACAATCGATTGTGTTTTATCAGGATGATATTGTAATCGGCGGGGGAATCATTCAATCCCCTCACCATATGTATGACGAAAAGCAATTTTATGAACAATCAACAGGTCTTTGATATCAGCCCAGAAGAAATCCAGCGCTACTCGCGCCACCTTGTAATTCCGGAGATTGGATTACAAGGTCAAATAAAATTGAAGAAGGCTTCTGTCTTGATTTTGGGTTGTGGCGGATTGGGGTCTCCCATCGCTTTGTACCTAGCAGCAATGGGGATAGGTCGAATTGGGATTGTCGATTATGACACGATCGAGTTATCCAATTTGCAGCGCCAGGTGATACACAGTACCAACCTGGTAGGCACTTCCAAAGTGCAATCCGCCCGCAGTCGCTTAATGGCAATCAACCCTGATATTCAGGTGGATGCTTATGATGAGCTTTTCACATCTCAAAATGCGGAAAAGATCGCAGAACCCTACCAGATCCTGATTGATGGGACTGATAATATTCCCACTCGCTACCTGATGAATGATCTTTGCGTACTGAGTGGAAAACCCTATGTATACGGAGCGGTTTACCGTTTCATTGGACAAATGGGAATTTTTGACGCAAGCAAAGGTGCCTGCTACCGCTGCATATTTCCCACTCCACCCGCCCCCGAATTGGTACCCTCTTGTTCGGTAGCCGGAGTGATTGGAGTAGTGCCCGGTATTATCGGTCTTTTACAGGCAACGGAGGTTGTAAAACTCATTCTGAATATTGGATCTCCATTGGTCAGTCAAATGGTTTTGTATGACGCTCTTGAATGTAAAATGCAGACCATCCGACTTCCTAAAAATCCTGCCTGCAAAGTTTGCGGCTCCAATCCGGAGATCACGCAACTTATTGATTACGAACAATTCTGCCATATGCCCATGCGTGATCAGGACTTTGATTCTGAAGATACCCATTCCATAACCGCAGCTGAATTGAAAGAAGAAATCCATCGGCATTCACCCCTGCGGCTGATCGATCTACGAGATCCTATTGAACTTGAAATTTCACAAATACCGGGAGCCAAAAATATCCCTTTTCATCAATTATCCGAGAAGATAAAAGGATGGGATAAGAAGCAAGCAATCATATTGATTTGCCATATCGGTTTTTTATCGAATATAGCAAAACGCATTCTATTGGAAGCAGGCTTTGAAAATGTTCGAAATCTGAAGGGTGGCATTCGTGCCTGGGCTGCCGAATCAGATTCACCATTCAGAGTGTATTAACGTTTACCAACAATTTTTGACTCTCCGTGCCAATTACCCGGAGAGTCATTGAATTTCGACTGAATCTTCAAAATCATCCGATCAGAAACCAAGCAATTCATTCATCACTGATATTTCATTATGAACAGGATAGTTCGAGGAATACCCATCTATTGATCAGCCAATCCAGCGAATAATGGAGTGCTTAAATACCGTTCCCCAAAAGATGGAATGATTACAACAATTAATTTTCCGGCATTTTCTGGTCGCCGTGCAACCTGTAGCGTTGCCCAGGTTGCCGCACCGGAGGAAATGCCGACCAGCAGACCTTCTTCTTTAGCTAAACGGCGGGCGATATCAAAAGCATCATCGGCTTTCACACGGATGACCTCATCATAGATCTTGGTGTTGAGAACATCCGGAATAAAACCTGCGCCAATCCCCTGAATAGGGTGCGGACCCTTCTCCCCGCCCGAGAGAACTGGAGAAGCGTCCGGTTCGACCGCAATGGCTTTGAAAGATGGTTTACGTGCTTTGATCACCTCTCCTACACCAGTGATCGTTCCTCCCGTGCCCACACCTGCCACTACAAAATCAACTTTCCCATCCGTATCTTTCCAAATTTCTTCAGCGGTTGTCTTTCGATGGATTTCCGGATTGGCAGGATTTTTAAATTGTTGGGGAATAAAATAGCGATCCGGATCACTGGCTGCCAATTCCTCTGCCCGCTTGATCGCGCCGGGCATACCCTCACTGCCAGGCGTCAGGATCAATTCCGCTCCGTATGCCCTTAACAAAATTCTGCGTTCTTTACTCATGGTTTCAGGCATGGTTAAGATGAGTTTATATCCTCGAGCCGCTGCTACCATTGCAAGAGCAATACCCGTATTTCCACTGGTCGGTTCAACAATTACAGTATCTGGTTTAATCTTGCCGGCTTTTTCTGCCGCATCAATCATTGCTACACCGATCCGGTCTTTTACACTGTGAGCCGGACTGTAGAATTCAAGCTTGGCAACCACAGTTGCGACTGCGCCTTCTGTTACCCGATTCAACTTTACTAAGGGAGTATTCCCTACCAACTCTGTTACATCATTTGCGATTTTCATTTTTTTTCTCCTTTTGATTGAAAAACCGAATGAAAAAAGCCCGAGAGCATCTTCTCGGGCAATTTTTTGAGAGAATCCGCTCCACCAAAAAACTTTGTTGGGGAGCAATTCACCGATGGCTGGAACCTCGATCTCATCTACATGTGCATAAATGCGACCACCAGGGTGTCCTTACTCCCTGTTGCATGGCCATACACATGCACAGTAACGTTGAGTGATTCATCAAGTTTTTAAACATATTGAAACAAATTTATAAGCGACAAGTTTTGAATTGTCAAGAGGAAAGGAGAAAATGGGAATGACAGAAAAAAGAAGATTTTCATCCAATTATGTATAAATATTTCAAGAATTTCAATTTTAGGAATTTCTATTTACGTCTTCAGCCAGCTTTCGTGATAGTCAATCATCAATGCAAATGGGTAGAATTGTTATAATAAATTCTATATTGTTGAAAGTAGCATGAGGAATTTCCTTGGCAGTTACTATTAAAGATGTTGCCAGAATAGCACAGGTCTCAATCAAGACGGTTTCGCGGGTGATCAATGCTGAACCCCATGTAACCGAAGACATGCGTGCCCGTGTACAAAATGCAATTGATCAATTGGGATATGCTCCGAATATTTCTGCGCGTCGGCTGGTGCAGCAGCGTTCCTATATGCTTTGCATCTTATTGCACACCAGTGGATTCTATCAATCCGCCCTGATCAATAAAGTCCTTGAAGTTGCTTATGAATATGATTACGATATTTTGATCCAAACCTATTTTCCATCCCTATCTCGCTCGAAGAAAAAATTATCTGGTTTGATCAATGAGCGACGTATAGACGGACTGATTACCACTCCTCCCTGCGATACCGATGAATTTGTTCTGGAATTGGTACACAATTCACACATACCACTGGTGCAGATCTCTCCTTACAATCGTTTACCGGATGTCCCATCCATCACTGGGGATGATCATCAAGGTGCTTTTATGATGACCGAATATCTTATTTCGTTAGGACATCGGAATATCGCTTTTCTTAAAGGTCCTCGTAATCATCGTACCAGTCTGGACCGTTTGAACGGATTTCGGAAAGCGCTTGATCACCATCACCTATCTACCAATGCCCTCTTGGAACTCGATTCGGAATTTAATTTTGACGGAGGATATACTGCAGCTAAGATTGCGATGGGCTTCAAAGATCCTCCGACTGCTATTTTTGGTGGGAATGATGAAGCTGCATTTGGAGCAATTTATGCGCTGCAGGAAATGGGGTTATCGGTACCCCAACAAATATCGGTCTGCGGCTTTGATGACCTGATCAATTCAAAAAATGTCTGGCCAGGGTTGACAACCGTCCATCATCCGGTGAATGAAATTGCTGACCAGGCTCTTTCAATGCTGGTAACTCTTCTCAAAGGTGAAAAATTAGAGCAAAGAGAAAAAATCATCCCTTCACGGTTGGTCATTCGAGGTTCAACAGCACAGCTTTTGTTTCCTCAATAAATCCCATTAAGAAAGAAAATTCGGAATTTACATAAAGGACAATCCAAATACTGAAAATCGATGCAAGATCTACTGGATCAAATTTTTTACCAGTGCAACTGCTTTACTCGCATCAGGTGAATATCCGTCCGCACCGATGGACTCAGCAAATTGCTCGTTAAGGGGGGCGCCACCAACAATAATTTTTACTGTACTGCGCAATCCAGCATCGCTAATTGCTTTTATTACAGTTTTCATATTATTCATTGTGGTGGTTAATAGAGCGGAAATGGCAACGACTTGTGCACCGCTAGTCCTTATCGCATCCACAAATTTTTCCGGTGGAACATCGGTTCCCAGATCAATAACCTCAAAAGCCGCCCCTTCAAGCATCATTCCAACTAAATTTTTTCCAATATCATGCAGATCACCCGCCACAGTTCCGATCACGATTTTTCCAGAAGGTTGAACATCCGCTTTCGATAAAGCGGGTTTCAGAACAGCTAAACCTTCCTGCATCGCTCTGGCTGAAATCAACATCTCGGGGACAAAATATTCACCTTCTTCAAACAACCTACCTACTTCACTCATGGCAGAAACCATACCTTCGTTTAAAATGGTTTCCGCATTTATTCCCTGCTCCAATGCAATTGTAACGTTTTCGGTGGTTTGTTTGCTCTGTCCCTCAAGGACATTCTGATAAATTTCTTTAATAATATTGCTCATGCCAACTCTCTTTTCTTATAAAATTGAAGTCATACTGCGTAGTTTATTCTACAATTCATATTCTGATAAATTTACTTTGGCCATATCCAGTGAGGATCGCATCTGTTCAATGAATTTTTCTTCAGAGAGAGGTAGACCATCAGCTTGCTTTGATAGGATATCCAACCACCGTAGCTCAACATGTGAAAGTATGATCTCACCATCGTTTATAGCTTTACGAAAACAATCCAGGGTAGCCAATGCTGCTGTTCGCGTGCGCAGATAAGCCGTTGGTTCAGCAATGATTTGGTTTGACAGATTTAGCACAACATCCGGTCTTAGCACGTAGGCTTGTATATCCATTGCAGAATCCGAATCAACAAACAGATCTCGTAAGGCAAGAGCAGATTCTTTTCCTTTGGTTGTTGCCTTATTCATCAAGCGTGTTGCATAAATTAATTGTTCCATGGAAACGGTAGGGGCATTGGCAGCCAGCAGTTTTATATTTTGAACCGATTCATTACTCCAAAGATCCGGTACAGCTTTTGCGATGTTGCCAATTTGGGATAAGTGGGCACAGGCTGCTTCAGCTCCTTCTAACGCAATAGGGGTGCCTGTAATGGCTTTTATATAGACGCCTTCGTAGGCACAATCTTTATTGGGGCCCATGGCTCCTTGCTCAAAAGCCACCAGACTGCGTGGAACGGTCATAACGCGGATGAGTGCCGCCCAGATATGGGGAATAAAATGCTGTTCAGCTAGAACCATGGCAGTATTTCCAAAACCACATGCGGAATCTCCGGATGGGATAATATTGTATTCTTGCGAAATGGATACAATCTTTTCCCAAAGGGCTTTCATGTCCCGACTCCCCAAAATTCCCAATGCAAAAACGGATAAGCTTAGATTGCCTTGAATAATGGCATCATCGTGGATTTCTTTTCCACCCGTCGATTCAATTGCCAGTAAATCGGCTCCCGCTTGAGCACAAAGATCGAAACAGCGAAACATATCATCCACATATTTCCCATGGCGCATCAAAGGGGGGCGGGCAAATTCGCGAATATCATTAGGTGTTACACGCAAACAGGTTTTAATGTGTTCTTTTTGTTCAAGCGCATCTAATTTTTCACGTAATAGCTTTGTAATTTCTGCTCCCCATTCCGGATTTAATGTTAAATCTGGCAATAGCTCAAATTCAACACTGAAACCAGTTGCATGGAGTTCTACAGCGCGTTTGGTAATCTCTCCGATCATTTGAGTATACTGGTTGCGGACCTCAGGCATGGTATCAGCGTTGATTCCCATACTCGGTAAGGTGAAATTTATTTCCGGGTAGACTTCCCCTGCTCCAATTGTTAATCCGTTTTTTAAATAAACCGGGTAAGGACTGTGACCAAAAACAAAATCATCAAGCTTTGGAATGGCTAATTGTTGAAATCTTTTCGACATATTCCCTCAGATAAAATTTATTCAAGAAATATATCAATAAATGACAACGTTGTCAATATATGCTCAAAGTCAATGAGCGAATACGATCCATTAAGATAAAAATTAATCATGTTCATTGTATTCAAGTTGTAATGAAGTCTTAATTAATAGAAACATTTTCTGACTTCTTGATTTCGCTCATGAAATATTTACCGGAATAGACTTATTAAAAAACAGACGCCTTTTGCAAAGCGTCTGTTTGAAATCAAAATCCTTTACTTTACAATATTTACCAATTTTCCCGGTACATAGATCACCTTCCGCGGAGCAGCCCCTTCCAGGAAACGCTGTACCGTTTCATTGGCTAACGCCAGTTCTTTGGCTTTCTCTTCGCTGATATCCACCGGAACAATTAATTTATCACGCAGTTTTCCATTTACCTGCAGCACGATCGTGATCTCGTCTTCTTCGGTTGCTTTTTCATCCACCTCCGGCCAGGATTGCGTATGAATAGAGTAAGGTAATCCTAGGTGTTCCCAGATCTCTTCGGAAACATGCGGACAAATAGGCGCCAGCATGCGTAGATAAATACTGGTCACTTCTTTCCAGACCGGTACTGCAGAAGCACCTTCGGCGCGTGCTTCCTGTAGATAATTCGATAATTCCATTAAACCCGATACAATGGTGTTAAATTCAAATTTCTCATAATCCGCAGTAACTACTTTCAAGGTTTGGTGCAATTTCCGGCGCAGCATTTTGATTTTTGAATCATCAAAATTTCCCGGTTCCACTTCATCCAGGAAGATATTCCAGACACGGTTCAGCCAGCGCTGTACTCCGGTGATATTGCCCGATTCCCATGGACCACCTTCCGCCCAGCGGTAGCCAAACATCAAGAAAGCACGTACCGTATCGGCTCCGTATAACTGAACCTGTCTATCCGGGTCGACCACATTACCACGCGATTTGCTCATCCGCTGTCCATCCGGACCCAGAATCTGCCCCTGGTTGCGCAATTGCATCATGGGTTCATTTCCTTTAACCACACCCAGGTCGCGGAAGGCTTTGTGGAAGAAGCGTGTGTACATTAAATGCATGGTAGCGTGCTCCACCCCACCGGTATAGGTATCCACCGGCATCCAGTAATCATATTCTTTCTGGTTGAAGGGTGCCTTTTCTTCATCCGGGCTCAGATAGCGCAGGTGGTACCAGGATGAGCACATGAAGGTATCCATGGTATCCGTCTCACGCTCCGCTTTCCCACCGCATTGCGGACAGGTGGTAAAGCGCCAGGTGGGGTGCAGTTTCAGCGGGCTTTCTCCGGTCGGTTTCCATTCCACATCATCCGGCAGCAGCACCGGCAGATCTTCATCGGGCACCGGTACCACTCCGCATTTCTCGCAATACAACACTGGGATGGGAGCGCCCCAGTAGCGCTGGCGCGAGATCAGCCAATCACGCAGCCGATAATTGACGGCGCCTTTTCCAAATCCCTTCTTTTCTACATATTCAATAGCCTGTTTGAAGGCTTGATCAGCCGGTGTTCCATTTAACATTCCCGAATTGATCATCTTTCCACGCGCCGGTACAGATTCGCGCATGGTGGCTCCATCCAACGCCGGCATATCATCCGGCTGGATGACCACTCTCACTTCCAAACCAAATTTACGCGCAAACTCAAAATCGCGCTGATCATGCGCCGGCACTGCCATGATAGCACCGGTTCCGTAGGTCATCAGTACGTAATCCGCCACCCAGATCGGGATGCGTTCTCCATTTACAGGGTTAATGGCATATCCGCCTGTGAAGACACCCGTTTTCTCCTTATCAGTGGCTTCCCGTTGGATTTCGGTCTGGCGGATGGTTTCAGCTACATACGCTTCCACCTTTGGTTTTTGCTCCGCACTGGTGGTCTTCGCCACCAGTGGGTGTTCAGGCGCCAACACCATGAAGGTCGCGCCCCATAAGGTATCCGGTCGGGTCGTGAAGATCTCGATCGGGTCTCCTTGCTCAGTATGGAAGATGACTGAAGCGCCTTCCGAACGACCGATCCAGTTGGTTTGCAGCACTTTCACTGGTTCCGGCCAATCGATGCCTGTGAAATCAAGCAATTCATCCGCATACTTGGTGATACGCAAGAACCACTGCTCCAATTCTTTTTTGATGACAGGGGTATGGCAGCGTTCGCAACGACGGTCTTCACCCACCACCTGCTCCCGCGCCAGGGTTGTGTTGCAATTCGGGCACCAATCCACCAGCGATTTTTGCCGGTAAGCCAATCCGTTCTTTAATAATTGAGTAAAGAACCACTGCGTCCAGCGATAATATTTTGGATCGGATGAAATGGCTTCGCGGCGCCAATCAAACATGTTGCCCATGCTGCGCATTTGCTCGCGCATATGATCAATATTTTTATAA
Organism: uncultured Pelolinea sp.; assembly: GCA_964386805.1. Lineage (GTDB taxonomy): Bacteria > Chloroflexota > Anaerolineae > Anaerolineales > Anaerolineaceae > UBA4781. The sequence continues at coordinate 11,755 of CAYLUJ010000028.1, forward strand.
GTCCATTTTTTCGGATGAATATTATGTTTAATAGCCGCGTTTTCCGCCGGCAGTCCGAACGCATCAAAGCCCATTGGAAACAGCACATTATATCCATGCATGCGTAAGTAGCGGGCGCGTGCATCTGAAGGGGTCATGGCATACCAGTGTCCGATATGCAAATTCCCCGAAGGATACGGAAGCATGGTCAGCGCATAATATTTCTTGCGGTTGGGATCTATATCAGAATGATAAAGTCCGTCAGCTTCCCATTTTTTTTGCCACTTCGGCTCGACATTCGCCGGGATATAGCGTGGTGTTTTTGAAATTGGCATTCTTTCTCCCTTTCTTTTTAAAAAAAGAATCCCTCATCCTCAGGGACGAAGGGTTTCTCCGTGGTACCACCCTGATTGTTCGCTTGCGAACCTCTCAGGCAGCTCTAACGGGCTTATCCGGTCGCAACTACTTTTTTCACTGCGACAGCTTTGCGTTTCCGCTCAAGAGGCGAGTTCTTCCTTATGCGCTCCAGGGGCGCTGTTTCGGGCTCACACCTCACTCTCCCGAATCGCTGCCGGATGGAATATTGCTCCTCTTCTTACTTTTTAATCTTCTTTTTTAGTGGACCCAGAGAGATTCGAACTCTCGGCCTTCTCAATGCCATTGAGACGCGCTCCCAACTGCGCTATGGGCCCTTGCCTTACCCAGATGGACCTGGAGAGATTCGAACTCTCGACCTCTTCAGTGCGATTGAAGCGCGCTCCCAACTGCGCTACAGGCCCGCTTTTAAGGGTAGGAAAATTCTACCCAAGAGCTATCAGGCTGTCAAGCCAAAATAGCGATATCAGAGTATATCATATCCGGTGTTTTCTTACCCGGTTGTATTCAGAATGGATTTCAAATACGGGAATGCGGCACTGCGATCTTTGTACCAGACTGTTTGCATCCCTATTTTTTGAGCACCGATAATATTCTCTAGGAAATCATCAACAAAAAGAGCTTCATGTGGGGCAACTTGCAGTTTTTCCAGGATCAATTGAAAAAAGAGGGCTTCCGGTTTCCGCATGCCTGCTTCGTAAGAGAAGAGAGCTGTGTCAAATAATTCCAGAAAAGTATAACGTTCTTCGATCCATTCTCTGGTTTCTGCAAATGCATTACTCAACATGCCTGATTTGTACTGCGGACGTAAGGTACGTGCGAATTGGATCAGCTCTTTATCCTCTTCATCTCCGCTGAAAAATTCTTTTTCGAAGAAATCTTTCTCTTTTTCCGTTGCACCGATGAATGGCATCAATTGTTTCCAGAATTCCTCCCGTGAAAGCTGTCCTTTCTCTGATGCAATACTCATCGGGCTAAAAAATACCAGTTGAGAAAGCTCTTCGAGGGTTTTCCCATATTGCTCAGC
>CAYLUJ010000028.1:13145-21403 GCA_964386805.1 uncultured Pelolinea sp.
TTGCCTTCCTGCTAAAGATTTTGTGCGGAGAAATACTCCGCCCATGTCGAAGATGACCGCTTTGAATAGTTGTGCCATGTTTTATTTTCTTCTTTATTTTTCCAGTTTCCCTGCCTGGAGTTTTTCCCAGTCCTGGCGTAAAACACCCATCATGTGCATATCCCAGCGCTGACCTTCGCGTTGAATGAAGCCACGCAATGATCCTTCCAATTTGAAACCTGCTTTTTCATAAGATCGGATAGCACGTTCATTATAACCAAGCACTGATAATGATACGCGGTGCAGATTCCATTCGAGAAAGACCAGCTTCAGCAGCAAGTTTATGGCTTCCGTACCGTACCCCTTTCCCCAGTTTTCGCGCTCGCCAATGCCGATCCCCAGCCAGGCATTCCCGCTGTGCCAATCGTAACCGGAGATCTCAATAAAACCGATGGGAGTATCATCTTCCTTGCGCACGACCATGAAGGAACTCAAATGTGTGGTAATTTGCTTTTCAAACCATTCCTTCATTTGATCTTTGTTGTACATGACAGCGGGTAAGCTGTCCATGAAACGATCGTACAGCGCATCACGCTGCCATGTTGTATAGAATTGAACATCCTTCTCTGGATCAGTTGCACGCAGATAGACCGTCTTCCCTTGCAAATAAGCGTCGTTCATTTCGATCCTTTCTGCTCCCGCCATTCTTCAGCCAACAAGCCAAAGATGATGCGATCATGATATTTCCCTTCATGGAATATGATCTCGCGCAGACATGCTTCGCGGGTAAACCCGGCTTTTTCAAGAGCGGCGATGGTTGCCACTTCGTATACAGGGATTTCCATGCAGACATGATAGAAATTCAGCTCGTCAAATGCATATCGCAGACCAAGTTGAAGACTTTCCGGTAGATGTTCTTTGCAGATCGCTTCGCTTCCCAGCAAGATCTGGATAAAGCCCTGCCCATTCTTCCACTCGATGTTGACCACATCCAGAAAACCCAGCAGCCCCTCTTTTTCATCCCTGGAACGGATGGCGAAATGGAAGCGGTTCCCCTCCTCTTCAGCTTCTTTGAGTTCTTCCTCTAAGCTTTTGCGTGATTCAAGCGCAGATATAGGTCGCACGGGATTTCCTTTGCGCGCACGTGCATATTCAATGGAATGCGACCAGAGGGCATCTTTTTCAGAATCCTCTTTCGGATTGATCTCGGTCAAGTGCAGTCGCTCGCCCTCAAAAATATTGGTCAGATCCATTTTTTATCCTTTAATAATGGAGATAAATACCTTTTGAATTTTATCTTAATATATTGATCAGGTTTCTTTTTGCTAAATTCGCCCGCTTTTCGCTAACACGAAATATGTTTGCCAGGTGATCCATTTATTCGGTTTTACTTTAGACGGCTTGGTGATTGGAACAATCATCTGATTCCAGGTTTCTTCCAGCGCCCATCCGCCCGCAGGTAGCTCTTTGCTGGCAATGAAATCAATGATCTTTTTCAATCGACTATCGTTACCGTATCCCAACTTTATCAACACAAATGCCGTTTGCAGCACATCGGTGTGGTAGCTGCGCGGAAAGCCGAAACGGAACCAGTGTTTGCTAAAAGAATTTTCTTCTTTTTGTGAAAAATCCATCTGCGCCAGATCATGCTCAAAGAGATATTCCGCTCCAATTTGAATGGCTTTCTTCATCAGATCGGTTTGCTCAGTTTCTTTGATAAGCGATAACACACGCAGCCCTTTCACTACACCCCACGCGCACGGGCTATCGCCATTGTTAAATCGGCAGCCATAATTCCCGCTGACCAATGTCTGCGCGAGGAACTCCAAAGTCCGGCTCATTCGTTCATCCTTGGGGCTCACGCCTACCCCCACCAAGCCAAAGCTGATCAGCGCATCGTTGCAGAATAAGTCCATCGGCTGGTGCTTTACGAAGCGCCCTTCTACTCTTGGGAAAGAACCATCTTCTGATTGTGTTTTTGAAAACACCCGATCTACTGCTTTTGCAATGCATTTCTGCTGTACAGTTGCACCCAATTCTGCCAGTAGCATCACCTGCCAGGCGGTGCTCGTGTACATCGGTATGATCATGGAATCCGCGTTCCCCCACCAGCCATCCTTGGATTGCAGAGCTAGAATCTCCGGCACGGGTCCGCGCTTCATGATCTGAGCACGCGCTTCGAGGAGTTGTGGATCATTCTCTTCCAAACCAGCGATATCCCGCAGCGTAAAAAATCGCACGCTGGAATTCTCTTCTTCCAACAACCAGGTTAATAATTTCTCTTTTTCCATTGCATCCCTCACTTTTAGTAATTTCCTTAATGATAGTCAAGAATCAGATTTTCTCCAATACACGGGCATCCATGCTTATAATTGGTTATATGACCATGCTGGCTGATTATTACTATACGCTCTGCGGCGAATCTATTTCTTCGCAGAGCCTGAACGCATTTGCGCGGTACCAGTCTGAATTACTAGTGTGGAACGCGCAGTTCAATCTCAGCGCCATTCGCTCCGCGGAGGAGATCGAAACCAAGCACTTCATGGATTCTCTCAGTCTGCTGCCCACTCTGCAGCAATATAGAGTCCATTCTCTAGTCGATATCGGCACCGGAGCTGGCTTTCCTGGTATTCCATTAAAAATCATCGATTCTTCTCTTCATCTCGTGTTGGTGGAATCAGTGGAAAAGAAAGCTGCGTTTTGCAGGCATATTCTGCAATCGCTTGATTTGAAAGATGCGGAGGTAGTAGTGAATCGGGCGGAATCGTTGGGACAAAATAAAACCTACCGCGAACAATTCGACTGCGCAGTAGCGCGTGCGGTAGCAACCCTGCCGGTGCTACTCGAATACCTGCTGCCACTGGTGCATGTGGGAGGGCTGGTCATTGCCCAAAAGAGCGCAGCCGTGGAAGATGAGATCAGACAGGCAAAAAATGCTTGTGCCATCCTGGGGGGAGGGGCAATGCAGGTGGAACCTGTCACTATCCCCGGTTTGGGTGCAGAACGCAATCTGGTTATTATTGAAAAAGTAAAATCTACCCCAGCTATGTATCCACGGCGGGTGGGATTGCCAGCCAAAAAACCATTATGAAAACCTATCAAGAAGTCCCTTGGTTTTTATCACAAGAGATTGATATCCAGTTTGTTTTGCCAGGTCATATGCTTTTTGCAGCAATCCTATCCCTGTTGCTTTATCTCCTTTTATGAGATAGGTTGTTCCTTGATACACCCAGGATAAACACAATCCATAGATATTCTTTAATTGTTGGCAGATTTTTTCTTTTTCCATGAGCAAATTCATAGCCTCATCCAATTTGCCCCATTTTTGCAGGATCAACGCCTGGTCACCCAGGGTCTCTTGGATCCCATCCTGATTCCCTAACTCCCGACAAATCCGCTCTTTTTCTTTCTGCATTTGCATTGCTTCTTGAGATCTGCCCTGCGCATGGAGGATTTGTGCCTGGCAGCCCAGAGAATTTTGAAGAGCATCTTGATTATTCAATTCCCGACAAATGCGCTCTTGTTCTTTGAACAATGCCATCGCCTCATCCAACTTTCCGCGGGCTTTCAAGATCAACGCCTGGTTTCCCAGGGAAATTTGGATGCCATCTTTGTTTCCCAACTCCCGGCAAATCCGCTCTTTTTCTTTCTGCATCTCTATGGCTTCGTCTAATCTACCCCACGTTTGCAAAATCAACGCCTGGTTGCCCAGGGAACGCTGCGAGCCATCCTTATCCCCCAACTCTCGATAAGCGCATTCCTGTTCTTTTAACAATTTCATGGCTTCTTCCAACCTGCCCCATGTTTTCAGTATCAAAGCTTGATTGCCCAAAGCTGCCTGGAGATCCTGCTTCGCTTCCAAGTCTCGGCATATCCGTTCCTGTTCTTTAAACAATTCCATGGCTTCTTCCAATCTTCCCCTTGTTTGAAGAATCAACGCTTGATTGCCCAGAGAACGTTGTAAACCATCCTTATTTCCCAATTTCCGGCAAATCTGTTCCTCTTTTTTATGTAATTCCATGGATTCGTCCAATTTGCCCCACATTTGCAGGATCAATGCTTGATTGCCCAGAGAAACCAGGAGGGCATTCTCAATCCCCAACTCTCGGCAGATCAATTCTTGCTCCTTCAATAATTCCATGGCTTCTTCTAACTTGCCCCATTTCTTTAAGATCATTGCTTGATTGCCCAGAGAATTTTGTATGCCCTGTTTATCCCCCAATTCCCGGCAGATGCGCTCCTTTTCTTTGAACATTTGCATGGCTTCGTCTGATTTGCCCCACGTAAACAAAACTATCGCCTGGTTGCCCAAAGAAAGCTGCAGACGATACTTATCGCCTAATTTTCGAAAGATATTCTCCTGCTCCTTGAACAATCCCATCGCTTCATTCAACTTACCCCATGTTTTCAGGATCAAAGCCTGGTTGCCCAGAGAATTTTGAATGTAATTTATGTTCCCACTAAACCGTCCGATCTTTTCCTGTTCTTTTAATAAATCCATGGCAACTTCCAGATAACCCGAATTCATAAAAAACAAAGAAAGCCAAAACAAGAATAATTTATAGCCTGGAATGAGGGGGTTTTTTAAAACGTCCTGATATGCTTGAACTCTATTAAAGTTTGAATTTCCTTCTAGAGAGGTCCAGTATGTATAGAGATCATTTTGATTGATATCCCATTGAGCCATAAAAAAATCATGGTCTGCTAAAACAACGTACAGTCTTTCCCAATTTTGTATTCTTTGTAATTGCCAGGGCAGTTCGTCGACTTTCCGTCTTGGATAGCCTTGCATATTCTGGAAATAATCTGCCAGACCCTTACGTACCGCATTTCTTTCTACTTCGTTTGCAAAATAATGCTTTTCTACCGCCTGGCGAATATATTCGTGAGAAAAATTAATTAACCCGCTGTGTTCCATTAACGATTCTTCGAGAGCTAGATGCAGCGGAGACCAGATACGTTGTGCTAAGGGTTTCTCCTCATTCCCAAGTAAATCCAATAATTCGGCTTCAGATAAACCCTGCCTAGCTGCCCAGAGATTGCAGAGGGTGTCTTTCACCAAATTAGGGCGTTCTGTTTCAAAATCTTTTTCGCAACGTTTAAACACCAGTTCCAGCAAGCCGATTATAGAATCCGCATTGAGATAATGTTGGATGGTCTCATCCAATTTCTCATGGAATCCAAATTGACGCAATTCATCCAGTACAATACGCAACCCTAATGGATTGGAAAATTTAGGATCTTCCACGATCTTTCTCACCTGCTGCGAGTTCAACTGTTTTGAATATTGTGCCAAAAACAGATTCACAAATTCTTCGCGTTCCTTTTGGGTCAGCGGTTCGACAGATAAAACAGGATATCCTCTTTTATTTAATGAATCCAGCGTCTTTCCAGATAATGTTGAAAGGATCACTTGTACATTTTCTGGAAATTCCATTGGAAGCCAGGTCAATTCCTGTGCCCCTTGTTTATCTTCCAATTGATTCAATGCATCGAGAATCAGCAATACCTGCCCTTTTTGACTGGCTGTTAACAACCAATCAGGGAAAACTTCCCGCAGTGCATTCACATCCGTAGGGATCTCCCCCTGGATATCAAAACGCTCCTGCAGTTCGCTCAAAATACGCCGCAACATAGCAGCCCAATCACTGGAAGCTGCACTGGCTCCAATAAAGTGCATCAACACCAATTCGTCAGGGTGTTCCTTACGATACTTCAATCCCCAATTCGCTAAAAGCGCAGATTTTCCAATGCCAGATTCACCCAAGACAACCAGCGGTACTTTGGTATTTGCCATGTGTTCATCGAGCTTTTTAAAATATTTTTCACCACCGATGTAGACTTTCGCCCGATTTACAGCGAAAGTTTCATGCTCCCATCCTTCGAGTTTCAGAGGTGTGGGCTGTGAGTCTTCGGGATAAATCCGATCGATAATTGCAGTCATATCATTCAGCACCCATGCTCCTAGCTGCTGAGGATCATGGAATCCCTCTTTCAATGGCTGCCCACTCTTGCGGATTTGTTCTTTTAGTGCGATCAGTTTTGTTCTGCGATCACCCGCTCTTTTTTGTGCTTCTTCCTGCCCATATTTTTCAATCTCCATAGCCGATATATCTTCCGAAAAATCCTTCCGGCAATCTATTGGAAGATTTTGAATATACGAAGGATCGCGGAAGTAAAAGAGTGCCCTGCCTGCCATTTCTGGATTGTTTAATACCCCATGCAGGATCTCCAACTCAGTGACCGAATGGTCGAGATGTTCTACTAGCCATGGCTGACGTTCGATCAATTCTGAATTGATCTTGTTCGGGATCCATCCATACCGTTCGCCTAGGATCCCAATAAAATATGGGCGACAGCGCTGGATCTCCTCCAAGCAAATGGGTAATACCTGCTCTTCCGCAGATTGCTCATCGGTAATACCCCAGCGCAGGTCTACCTCACTCCAGGTAACACCGCGTTGTTCACAGATTTTTCGCAATTGGGGGAAAATGAACTTGACCAAGTAATCACGTTCTTCCTGCATATCGCGAAATGTGGAAGAAATGAATACCCGAATTTGGCGAGCAGTGGCGTTATGCATAAACCCTCCTTTGGCAACTTTTGGAAGTAACAATTCTCTTAATGCAGAAGGTTTTTGTAATGAACAATTATTATACCCGACCTATTAATAAAAGGAGCTTTTTTATCTAAAAATGATCCGTCCTTCTTCCACTTGCCAGATCGTGCAGGTCTTGAGGAATTCAGGATTGAACATTCCCGCATCCGTAGCGGTGAGAATAGCCTGTTCGCAATCGCTCAGTGCTCCCAGCAGTGCATCACGATGCGCCAGGTCCAATTCCGCCAGGGTTTCATCTAGCAGCAGCACCGGCCATTCGCCTGTCTTTTCACGCAGCCAGTGCATTTCCCCGATCTTCAGTGCCATCAACACGGTGCGGATCTGCCCGCGCGAACCGTAGGTGCCCACATCGATCTGGTTGGTAAAAAAACGCAGCTCATCCCGATGCGGCCCGATGGTGGTCACTCCGCGCTGGATCTCATCCTTCCGCACAGCTTGTAATTTTTGCAGAAATGCGGTTTGCAGTTCTTCCTGACTGAGAGTGCAGGGTTGCGTATTTTTGTCAACAGTTAGTGTAAGTGCTTCTTGATCTGCTTGACCATTCTTGAAATTGAATCCGGGTAGATAGCTGACAGTCAGTGGCGACTTGCCTTCAGATAATTCTAAATGGGTCGCTGAAACCTGTGACTCAAACTCTTCCAGCATCTGCATGCGCGTGCGCATGAGAAAGCTACCTTTTTCTGCAATGCGCTCATCCCAAAAATCAAGCTGTCCGGCGTCCCCGCCATGCTCCGCTAGAGTCTTTAATAAAGCATTACGCTGGCTGATCGCCTGGTTATACTCAGAGAGCTCACGCGCATAGCCCGGGTATGCCTGAGAAATGGTCATATCCAGATAGCGGCGGCGTTCTTCCGGTCCGTCTTCGACGATCGCAGTCATCTGTGGCAAGAAGATCACTGAATTGAAATTTCCCAGCGCTTGCTGCAGCGGACGTTTGATGCCATCCAACAGCACTTCTTTGCGCAGCCGGCTCCCTCCATTTCCCCCATTTCCCAGGATCAAGCGTGCTTCCATAGTGTGACTGGAACCTTCACGATTGAATTCCATCACCAAGCGGGCGACCGGCGTTTCTTCTTCCAAAGCCAGAAAATTGATCAATTCCCGATCTTTTCCCGCTTGAACGGAAGTCAGTGTGGAGAAAAAATTGACAGCTTCCAGGAAGCTTGTTTTTCCTTGAGCATTGTTGCCCACCATAATTGTCACATGCGCTGGGATATTCACTTCCAGTCGTTTGAATGTTCGAAAATTAGTCAGGGAGATATGCTTCAGGAACATGCAGTTAAGTCTACTCTAAACCTGTTCTGCGTTTGCAGCTTCTTCATCGCTCGTTTTGAAAAGTTTGGCGGCTCGGTCTACGAATAGAATGCCATTCAAATGATCGATTTCATGTTGGAAGACACGTGCCAGCCAACCCTTCGCTCGTACTTTCATTTTCTTTCCATAGCGGTTCAACCCACGCACTTCAACCTGCAGGTCTCTTTCCACCTCCCCTACAATATCCGGTACAGAAAGACACCCTTCCACTCCCATTTCGGTTTCTTCAGACCATTTTACGATTTCAGGGTTTGCCATGACGAACAGTTTCTTTTTTGCATCTTCTATGCTGTCATCTTCCGGGTATTCGATCACGATCAACCGCAGAGATTGGTTCACCTGTGGC
>CAYLUJ010000028.1:21413-22149 GCA_964386805.1 uncultured Pelolinea sp.
GTGGCGCTGCCAACCCGACCCCATCTTCTTCCCGCATGGTGACGATCATGTCTTCCACCAGATTTTGAAACGATTCCCCAAAGTCTCGCACCTCATGCGCCCTTTTTCGCAGCATGAGATGCGGTAATTTGATTACTTCTCTTCCATTCATTGCCTGCACATCCAAATATTATTATTTTTATTATAAAAATTATCCGAATTATAACACGCTCAATTTGGACCCTCTTCTTCCCCATCTTCCGAGGATTCCTGCGTGCGAATGATCCGGTGATATGCATCCATCCAGTGTGCCAGCCGTTCGCTGCTCATATCGGAATTTTCTCTTTTTTCATTTTCCTTAAGCTGTTGGAAGCGGGTATAGATTTCTTGCTGCACATAGGAAGGGTGCGGAACATAATCAAACGTGAATTCTACATCCCCAACCCGAATGAACACTGTTCCGAAATTAAAGAGCAGTCCAAATATGCTCTGGCGTTTGTATTCGATGGTCTGGATGTTACGAATGGGCGCTGACCGACGTTCTTCCATACCTAATGGCTTGCGATTGACATCCACAATCTGATCGGGGGTGATCAGAAAATAATCGTTGCGCCAGTCCATCGTGCTGTACAACCACCATATTCCCATTGCGATACCCACAGCAATGAGAATAGCTTGATATGTCTCTGTCCCCTCTGCCACGAGCCCAAACCAGCCATAACGGGGCGCGAGGGAGAAGACCACGCTCATAATGATT
>CAYLUJ010000029.1:0-324 GCA_964386805.1 uncultured Pelolinea sp.
ATGCCAGGATTATGCTTAGCACCTTTTATTGTTCAGCGTTCCTCAGATCTTTATAAAAAGCATCCTGATTGGATCTTACGAAAGACAAATGGAAGACCGGTCAACGCAGGTTTTGGTTGGAATTCGCTCGCGACTGCCTTGGATCTAACCAATCCTGCTGCATCCGATTATGTACGTACCGTGATTACAAAAGCAGTACAAGATTGGCAGTATCCCTATCTAAAATTGGATTTTTTATATGCGGCTGCATTGAAAGGGAATTACTCTGATCCTACTAAAACACGTGCGCAAGTTTTAAGAACCGGTCTTGAAGATATTCGCGAT
>CAYLUJ010000029.1:334-674 GCA_964386805.1 uncultured Pelolinea sp.
AACATATCTGGTCGGGTGCGGGCTTCCGATCGGTTCAGCGCTTGGGTTGGTGGATTCCATGCGTGTGGGACCGGATGTAACTGGTTCGTGGGTGCCTAAATTTGAAAATATCATTTTCAAATTCAAGGATGAGCCCAGTGTACCAGGTGTGCGCAATAGTTTGCGAAATGTCCTGACACGTGCCAATATGAATGGAAATTGGTGGGTGAATGACCCCGATTGCATTCTGGTGCGCGACCAATCAGAATTGACATTAGCTGAAGTACAAACACTGGCGACCGTAATAGCCATGAGTGGTGGTTCCATGGTCTTTTCTGATGACCTAACCAACCTTTCTAGC
>CAYLUJ010000029.1:684-2002 GCA_964386805.1 uncultured Pelolinea sp.
GCTGCAGCTTGCAGCCAGGTTGCTGCCCCCTCTATCAAACGGCATGGTTGTGTTGGATTGGCTGCAAAATCAATATCCGTGTCGCATGCGAACGAAGATGAAAGGCACTTCGGGAGAGTGGAACCTGCTGGCACAGGTAAATTGGGAAGATAAAGAATGCACTGTAAAGCTCTCTTGCAGCTCTTTTGGACTCCCGAATGGAAATTACTGGGTCAGTGATTTTTGGGGGAAGCATATACATCAAAATAGCGAAATCGGTTCATTGGGTGAATTCAGCATCCCCGCTCATGGTTGTTTATTACTAGCTGTTCGACCGGTGCAAAATGGAAAAAACCAGTATCTTGGATCGGATCTACATTTTTCTCAAGGCATTGAGGTGAAGAAGTGGATTGCCAGAAAAAACAAGACTCGCTTTATACTAGATCTGAACAGAAAAACTTCCGGGAAGATTTATCTTTCCATCCCATGTACGCCCAAGACGGTCGAATCATCCGAAGATATTCTAAATCTAGAGAGGGTCGGACAGAGTGTTTATGAATTGCAAATTCAATTAGATAAGCCGCAAACGATCACTATTCAGCATTAACAAAAAAGGAGTGAGGATTTTTCCCTCACTCCTTTTTTGCGACTATTTTTCCGCTTTCTTTTTCAAACGGCGCTTTTTCGATGCTTTGATAATGAAATAAACCGGCAGACCGATCACCAGGGCAATGGGAGCTACAAAGATCACGATCCAGATCAGCGCGTTTGCAAGGAATTTCAATCCATTGACCAAAGCTTGTGCGGCCCGCTGCAGCGTCAGAGAAGGTCTCCAACCACCGATGGTAATGGGAGCGACTGCTTCTTTGGCCTGTAAAGTGATCGAAATAGCCGACAGTTTGGCAGATTCCTGATAATACTGCAATTGACCTTGTAAAACTTCGATATCTTCGCGGATAGAGGTCAGTTCTTGAAAAACTGCTATCACGTCTTCCGTATCAGTTGCATTATCCATGATTTCCAAAAGCTGCGCCTCTGCCTGCTGTAAATTGCGTAGACGAGATTCCAGATCGGTCACTTCGCTGGTCACATCTTGACCCGAAACGGATTCACTGAGAATATCTACGTCGGCATCCTCAACCAGCGCTTTTATTTCAGCAAGCGTTTCATCAAGCATTTCAGCCGGAACACGAATGGTGACGGTAGCTGCAGGAAGTTCTTCTCCTGAAGCAGAGGTGACTTTATAAACATAGGAATTTACAACGAAACCACCCTTTTCGTTTGCCATCCGGCTTATTGTTTCCAGAGCAGTAACAGGATCGGTTACAACCAGGCTCAG
>CAYLUJ010000029.1:2014-7060 GCA_964386805.1 uncultured Pelolinea sp.
ACTACTCCTGCTTCGGAATCATACGATGCTTCTTCGGCAACGGCGGGGGCTTCCATGGCGATCATATCCGACCTGTATGCTTTTTCATCAGATATGGCTTCAGAATTGGCTGCTCTCGAACTGCACGCTGTTGCCAATACAGCAAAAAGGACGAAACAAATTATTAAGTGATTTCTCTTCATTTTTCCTCCTCGGAATGATTAGATCTGTCTCATTAACGTTAGTATGATGGAAATAGTTCCCTCTTACCAACCTTCATGTAAGCGCATGGCATGTCTCCATGGCAACCCTGCTTTTTTAATGCGATTTTGAACACTGACAATATCATATTCAACCCTGCGCAGTTCCCAGGTGAGATTTTCGCTATCAAATATGGCAAAGGAAGCGCGCGGATCGTGATCGCGGGGCTGACCAACAGAACCAGGATTGAGAATCACCCGACCCTGAATGGTCTTCTTTTGAAAATCCAGCACAAAATTATTCTTACTGTCTATTTCATCTTCCACCCAGTAAGCGGGTACGTGCGTGTGACCGAGCATGCAAATCTGCGTATCAAAAAATTGGAACATGCGTAGGGCGGTCATATAATCCATCACGTAATCCCAAACCGGATTGCGTGGACTGCCATGTACCAATGTGACATTTTCTCTGACAATCGTTTCTGGTAATTTCAGCAAGAATTCTTGACCATCTGCATCCAATGCTCTTTTTGTCCAACTGATCGCCAGACTGGCTTCATGATTAAAAGTATGCTGGTCAACATCACCCACCACTGCGGCATCGTGATTTCCTCTGATGCAAACCAGGTTAGGGAGATCGCGCACAGTCGCAATACACTCATTCGGATCAGGGCCGTATCCAACAATGTCGCCCAGACACCAGACTGCTTCGAATGTTCCAGCTACCGAGAGGACCTTCTCCAGAGCTGATAAATTGGAATGAATATCGGAAAGAACAAGGATATGCATGATGTTTTCCTTCTTTTAACTTTGCATGAAATCAATGAGAATGTCAATGATCTTCTGTGCAATCAATTCTTTATCCTGGAGAGGTAAGTCTTGCTTTTTGCCATCTTTAAACAGAAGTGTAACTGCATTGGAATCAACAGCGAATCCTGCATCTTTTCTGGAAATATCATTAGCAACAATCAGATCCAGATTTTTTTGAGCGAGTTTTTTCTCTGCATTTTGCAGCAATTTTTCACTTTCTGCGGCAAACCCGATCAGGATCAACCCGGGCTTTTGGCTGTGTTTGAATTCTCCCAATTCCTTTAATATATCAACTGTCGCTTCCAGTTTGATATCTTGGAGTTTCTCTTCTTTTTTTATTTTTTCTTTTTTGCTTGTCGCAGGTCTGAAATCTGCAACCGCGGCTGCCATAATGACCGCATCTGCCTGCTCTACCTCTTCTTTCACAGCTGAATGCATCTCTTCTGCGGTTTTTAGCGAGATCACTTTTGCACCTTGTGGAGAGGTGAGCGCAGTCGGTGCGGAAATGAGCGTGACATCAGCGCCGGCATCCAAAGCAGCCTGAGCAAGTGCATAACCCTGCTTTCCGGAAGAATTGTTGGTTAACATGCGTACAGGGTCGATGGGTTCCTGCGTCCCACCGGCAGTTACAATAATCTTCTTGCCAGCCAGTGGATTTTCCCGACTGAGAAGAAAACGCAGAGACCCCAATAGAGCACGCGGTTCCAGCATACGTCCTTTACCTGTCAATCCCGAAGCCAGATGACCTTCATCTGGTCCAAGAATTGTTATTCCATGTAATTTTAAGATTTCTAAATTCTCCTGGGTGAAAGGATTGCTATACATACCTGCATCCATCGCTGGGGCAGCTACCAGCGGGCAGCGAATGGCTAATGCGGTTAGGGTTAGTAAATTATCTGCTTGCCCGTGAGCCAGTTTGGCAATGGTGCTGGCTGTAGCAGGTGCCACCAGCATAATATCTGCCGGAAGTGCCAGATTGATATGAGCAATATGACTGGTGGTATCCCACAAATCTGTGTCGGTGAAAACTTTTTTCCCAGTTACTGAACGAAAAGTTAAAGGCGATACCAGCTTTTCAGCAGATGGGGTAAGAATGACATCCACATTACCGCCAGCTTTGGTGAGCTGTGATGCCAGGTCAACGGCTTTATATGCTGCAATGGAACCGGTGACACCCAGTAAAATATTCTTATTCTTAATTGGATTTTCCATTGGACTCGTTCATCTCCCATATATACTGTAATCCATTTAATGTCAGCCATGGTTCAACGATCGTAATGGTATCGGTGTGCGGGCTGATCAGTTTTAACAAACCCCCCGTTCCTACCACTTTCATGGTTTCTCCAAGTATTTTTCGGTAGCGCACGATCATGCCTTCCACCAGGCTGACATATCCGTATATTAATCCGGCGCGGATTGCATCGGTTGTGTTTTTTCCAATGACCGATGGGGGTGTTTCCAAAGATACGGGTGGTAATTTCGCGGTTCGCTGAACAAGTGCATCCGCAGAAACCTGAATACCTGGCAAGATCGATCCTCCCAAGTAATCTCCGGAAGCTGTCAATGCATTAAATGTAGTGGCGGTCCCGAAATCAATAATGCAGGCAGGTCCACCATACGTTCGTTGAACTTCCACGGCATCGGCGATGCGGTCAGCGCCTACTGCTTTCGGATCTTCATATTTAATCTGAATATTGAATGCCAGATCAGAAGTGACTATTAACGGTTTTTTATCAAGGTAATCCTGACAGGCTTCATGGATACGGTCAGTTAATGGAGGAACGACCGACGAAAGGCAAATGCCTTTAATGCTATCTACTGAAACATGATTGTGATCCAGCAGATCGCGAAACTGGATGCCATATTCATCAGGCATGCGGTTATGATCGGTTGCCAAGCGCCAATGGTGAATTAGCTTTTGCCCTTCATATAAGCCGAGCACCAGATTTGTGTTTCCAAGATCAATGATCAGGAGCATGGATTCCTCTTTTATCTATACCTATATTCTAACGTAAGAAAATAGCCATGCACGCTTGATTCTGATGACCGACGAATTAATTTTGAGTTTCTATCTATTTCGAATTTTCAATGATCTCCGCAACATAATCAAACCTGCTGAAAGAAGGGGTAATATAGATGCCCTGTGCCAGATCCTTGATCTCTTTGATCAACTCCGTGGCGAGGCGGATGCCTTCCTGTGGACCTGTTCCATTTTCTTCGGCAGTTTGCATGCGACTATGGATACTATCCGGGATAGTGATGCCCGGCACTTCTTGGTGTAAAAAGGCAGCATGTCGCGCGCTTACTAGGGGCATGATGCCTATGAGGAGAGGAATTCTTAATTCTTCATGCACTGCTTGATATGCTTTTAGAAAATTTGGGATCAATGCTGCTTCATAGATGGGTTGGGTGATGATAAAGTCAGCTCCACTATGGATCTTTCTTTTTAAAATATCCATCTCGCGTGCAAGATCAGGCGCTGCCAGATTCAGAGCGCAACCCACATAGAAATTGGTCGGCTGACCGATATCAGAACCGGATTGATCGACTCCCTGGTTGAAACGCTGTTTGATCAACTTCACCAATCCTGATGGTGCCAGATCAAAGTTATCCATTGCTTCAGGGTAATCACCAATGGCGGTGGGGTCGCCCATAATTACAAAAACATTGCGTACCCCTAAAGCATGCGCTGCCAGAAGATCGCCCTGTACGCGCAGTAAATTTCTTCCACGGGTTGGAAAATGCAAAATGGTCTCTACATTCACTTTATACTGGAGCAAGCTGCAGACCGCCCATGGGCTCATGCGCATACGTGCCATGGGGCTATCGGCAACATTGATGGCATCTGCCCCTGAATCCACCAGCATACTGGCGCCGGCGATGATCTTTTTTGTTGCCAAACCTCTCGGAGGTTGCATTTCCACTGAATACACAAATTTTCCATTGCTAAGTTTTTGGGCGAATTTGGAAGGTTCACTGATTTCTGTTTCAATAGACTCTTCTTCGACCATGTCAAGGGTGGTTCCGTTGGTGATGGTATCTGCTTCCTGCTCGTCGATTGCCTTGCGAATGGATTGGATATGTGCAGGTGTGGTTCCGCAGCAGCCGCCAATCACGCGCGCACCAGCTTGCCAGAATGCCAGCGCGTACTCTCCGAAATATTCAGCAGAAGCAGGATAGAAGATCCTGCCGGAGATCTGCTCTGGCCAACCCGCATTAGGTTTCACCCAGAATAAACCATCTGGGGTTTCCTTTTTCATTTTTTTGAGAAGCCGCAGAAGCTGGTTGGGTCCACCGGAGCAGTTGATGCCAATTACATCAGCGCCATCCGAAAAGATCTTGGAAGCCACTTTCTGTGGATCATCCCCTAACAGGGTGCGGTCATCGCGTGTGAAAGTCATGGATGCAACCACCGGCATATCCGCATCAATTTCTTTGACTGCGGCGATCGCTTCACGGATTTCATAAAGATCGGTCATGGTCTCAATCACAATCAAATCGCAGCCGGCTTCAACCAGCGCCTGGATCTGTTCTTTGAACGCTTCGCGAGCTTGTTCAGCTTGAACCCGCCCAAAAGGAGCCAAACGCACCCCCAGAGGGCCAACATCCCCGGCAATGAATACTTCCTTAAAAGAAGCGCGGATAATTCGCCGGGCAAGTTCAACCCCGGTTTGGTTGATCTCATTGAGCAATTCTTCCAATCCGCAGCGTTCCAATTTAAAACGATTTGCGCCAAAAGTATTCGTGAGAATGATTTCAGCGCCGGCTTTGATATATTCCTGGTGGATGGAAGCAACCAATGCAGGATTGGTCAGGTTCAATTCATCGAAGCAGCTTTCAAAACCCACACCGCGATCATGTAGCAACGTTCCCATTGCTCCATCGGCGACCAATGGTTTTCCTTCGCGCAATTTATTAAGGAAAGCATCTTTTTTCATTTGTTAGTCCTTGTGTCATTTATTCGAAAATAGCGTGCGGCTTCATGATGAATCACCATTGCTGCAGTGGATTGTTCCGGGATCAGTTGGAACGCAGAAGTCAATTGCATATCCAATTC
>CAYLUJ010000029.1:7094-17813 GCA_964386805.1 uncultured Pelolinea sp.
TGGGCAAGATCCGGGATTGGTTCATAACCCCAGGAGTAACGCCGCCCCTGATTCTTCTTGAGATTCAATTCTCTACGGATGAGCGCATGCATATATTCGGCAGCCGCTTCCGCAAATTGAACAGCCAAGCCGTGGGCGAAATACCCTTCAGCATAATTTCCATTCGCAAAAAAGGCATTGGCGATATCACTGGCTTTTCTCCCCATGGTTACTACCTGCAGGGAGAGTACTGCTGTGGTTCCACTGGAACGGGCTGGCAGATAATCTGCAAGACATAACCTCTCTCCGTCTGTTTGACGGGGCAGGGGAAAATGCCCGACGATTTTTTCGGGCGTGTGCGGGTCATACAAGAGAATGCTATCTTCCTCCGAATTCGCCTGCCAGTGTCCATATCCTGCTCTGGGAGTTATCCATTGATTAGTACGCAGTTCTTGGAGCATGCTTTCCAGTTTCGCCTCATAGTCTTTTTGGATCTTTTCCCACTGCGCTCCTTGCGCTTTTTGGGCACCCCATGAAATACGATAGAGCGCTTTGCGATTAAGGAAGGGGATCAGCTCTTCAAGATCGATGTGCGAAATGATCCTTGCTCCCAGAATTGGTTCAGGGTTGCTGGTGCTCATTGTGAACCTTTCCGATTTGAATTGGCTGTATCCAAGACCGCAAGGGCATCAAACGCGTCTTTGCAGTAGAAAACACCGCCAGCGTAAACTGTTCCGTGTTCATCTAGTGCGATCTTCCCGGCAAATGTCTGATTGACGGCTGCACCGCCGATCAATACTGGGATGGTACTGTTGTTAGCACGCAATTTTTCAATGACAAGCGGCATCTGCTGGCTGGTGTTCACCAGCAGCGCGCTGAGACCGATGGCGGTTACCTTTTTCTCGAGAGCTACTTTGATGATTTGATCAACCGGAACCTGTTTACCCAGATCGATGACAGTATAGCCGTTATTCTCAAGAATTGTTTTTACTAGATTCTTGCCAATATCATGCACATCCCCATAGACAGTTGCCAGTAGAACGCTGCCCCGGTCAATCTGGTCTTGTTTTTGAATATACTCCTCCAGTTTTATCGTTGCAGCGCGCATGATCTCGGAAGATTGAAGGACAAATGGTAAGATGATCTCCCCTTTGCTGAATTGTTCCCCTACCTCTTTCATGGCTGGCAGTAAATGCTCATTGAGCAAAGAAAGGGCAGCTTCGTGTTGGGTTTGCTTCTTTGATTCCTGCTGGATGAAAACAGCGATGTCGTTTTCTAGCCCGTCTCTGACGCGCTTGGTGATACGCCAACGAATTCTTTCTCCGGGTTCAAGAGCAGCGCTGGTTGAAAGATTCTGGCTTTCAGTTTGGCTTTCTTGGATCTCTGCGAACGTTGCAATGAAATCTGACAATGCTTGCTCGGAGTTATGAAAGATCAATTGTTCTGTTGCTTGCTTTTCTTCAACAGGAATTTCAGGATAGGGGATGAGATCAGCAGCATTAAGGATCGCCATGTCCAAACCCGCTTGCAAAGCATGATACAGAAAAACGCTGTTCAGGATCTTGCGGGCTTGTTTGGAGAAGCCGTAGGAAACATTACTGATACCCAGCGAGGTGTGGCATGCGGGGTATTTTTGCTTAATGGCACGGATGGCTGAGAGAGTCTGTACAGCGCTGTCTTGTGTGCCAGCATCTCCGCTGGCAAGTGAGAAGGTCAGGGGATCGAATACTAGTGATTCAGGCAACAAGTGCGTTTCATCTACAGCTAAATGGTAAGCGCGATCTACGACAGCCATTTTTTGCGTGGCTGATTTTGCCATGCCATTTTCATCAATGGTTAATACAAGAACCGCTGCCCCGTACGTGCGTGCAAGTTCGAAGACGGTTTTCGCTTTTCCTTCGCCGCTTTCAAAATTCGTCGAATTGATTAAACACCTACCGGGAGTGGCTTGCAAAGCAGCTTCCATCACATCTGGGTTAGTTGTATCAATGACAAGCGGTGCATCCAGCGTATGGCTGATGTGACGGATGAGAGTGACCAGATTCTGTTTTTCCAAGTCATTTTCAGTCAAGGCAGTGCAGAGGTCGAGAGCATGCGCTCCGTTTTCTACCTGTTTTTGTGCCAGCGCTTCTGCTTGAGCGAAATCCCCTGCCAGAATGATATTTTTAAAATTCCGGCTTCCCTGGGTATTCAAGCGTTCTCCGATGATGAATGGAGGGGGGGATTGGCGCATTTCATGAGCATGAATGGGGGAGCTTAAAAATCCCTTCCGCTTTATTTGCTTGTGAGGAGAAGGATGCCCATGAACGTTTTTTACCAACAGATCAAGATGCTCAGGGGATGTCCCGCAGCATCCGCCCACCACCGAAAGAGCATTCTTCTCCACAAATTGTGTCAGACGGGATGCGAAGCGTTGGGGACTTAATGGATACACGACAGTATCCCCTTGCATTTCGGGCATGCCAGCGTTCGGCAGGCAAGATACAGGGATATGGAGGCTCTTTCCGAGAAACTCGATGGGGATTTCCATTTCATCGGGTCCGGTGGAACAGTTCAACCCGATTACATCCATATCCAGTGGTTCCAAAATAGCTACAACTGCGTCGATAGAACTGCCAAATAACATACGGTTGTGAATGTCCATGGTTACCTGTACCTGCAGAGGTACATGGATATCACACTCTCGACAGGCTTGCCGCATCCCTAGAATGGCTGCTTTCACCTCCAGCAGATCCTGTTGAGTTTCCAATAGCAGCAGATCAACACCGCCTTCCAATAAAGCCAATGCTTGCTCTTTGAATACACTTACCAGCGTTTCAAAAGTAACCCCGCTTGGTTGTGCTTCATCAATGGAGAGAATTTTTCCAGAAGGACCGATGGAACCTGCGACGAAACGCGGTCGATTCGATGTACTAAATACCTGCGCAGTCCGTTTTGCCAGGCGGGCAGCTTCCTGATTAATGGCTTGAACTTTATCTTTCAGAGCAAATTCGCTTAATGTAAGACGGTTGGAGCGAAAGGTGTTAGTTTCAATCACATCCACGCCAACCTCTAAGAACGAGCGATGCACATGTTCAACTGCGTTTGGGCGGGTAAGACAGAGCACGTCATTGCAGCCGAAAAATTGTTCCCCTCCGAAATCAACAGTTTGGAGGTTCAATTTCTGCAGGTTTGTACCCATTGCCCCATCAAAAATGAGGATGGTTTCTGAAAGAGCTTCAAGATAGTGGTAGTTCTTCAAATGAAAACTCACTTTCTCCGAATAAAGAAAAACCTCCCTGGAATGAGAGGTTCTATCAACCGTTTCTCTCATCTTCCAGAATCTCCGCTGATGCGGATTCTGCCGGAATTGGCACCGAAGATTGGTTGCCGAGGTTTCGCAGGGCCGGTCCCTCCACCTCTCTGGATGAGTTGAATTGGCAATTATCTTACCATAAGACAGAAAGATGGTCAAACTGGTCAATAAATAAGGACAAAAGTTCTAATTTTTTGACTTTTCAAAAATTTTATGCTATTCTTCATTTCTGAGAAGAATACATTAATATAGAGAATTGCGATGATACGTGAGCGAATTTCAGAAAATGTGTACTGGTTTCAAAGCGAAATGTATGCACAGGTCTCTGCTGGAGCGGTAATTGGGACTGATTGGGCGGTTGTCATTGATACCTTGCCGGTTCAGGAAGAAACGCTGGAAATACGGGAATTTATCGAAGAGCACCTCAAAGTGCCGGTACGCTTCGTCATTAATACCATCTATCACGCCGATCACACCTGGGGCAATTGTTTTTTCCCAGGAGCGGGAGTCATTGCACATACTCTGGGAAGAAAACTGGTAAAAGAAAAAAATATTCCTGCACTGGAGAAAGCACAAAAACAGGGTGAAGATTATTTGAAAACAAAGATAGTCCTCCCGCAAATAACCCTGGAAGCAGGAGCCATTAATTTAAAGGTAGGAAAGAAAAGTCTCAAAATATTCACTACTCCTGGTAACAGCCCTGACGGCATTTCTGTTTTTGTGCGTGAAGATCGTATTCTTTTCACAGGCGATGCTTTTTTGCCCCTGCCTGTTTTTATCGAGGGCGATATTGATCAATTGATGCAAACAATTGAATCTTTTAAAGATCTGGGTCTTGAAAATATTGTTCAAGGTCATGGAGATGTAATTCTGCGTGGTGAGATCGAGGGAGCCATTGAATCAAACCTGAAATATTTGGAAGAGCTCAAAAAAGTGGTTGCAACTGCAATTAAAAGAAAAGACCCACAAAAAAAATTGGAAGAAGCAACAGTGGAATCCTGCGGGAAAAGCCGGGTTCTCTTAGGTGGATTGGTCGAAGATTTGCATAGGGGTAATCTGAATCATTTATATCAAAAGGAACTGGAAAAATCAGGGTAACGATCAGAAGATTAGAAACCCTACAGAAGTTAATCCCATCCAATTTTTTTTCATAGAAAGAAGAATGCACCGACAAGAAAGGGGATCGCATACAGAGCAGCGTTACGAACTGCTGTAAGCAGGTTCTCTTTGGGGTCAGACATCAAGCACAGGTTGATCAGAAAACTGGCTAACCCTGTCAGAATTAAACCAAAGGGAATAGATGTTAAGGGAAGGTAGTGGCAAACTACCAGAATTTGAATGAACAGGAATGTAGAAATCAATGTCTTGGTTTTCTTTTCTGCAGACGTGGTTAGTGAATTCAACCGTACGAAAATGATCGTAAAAGCAATTCCCAACGTGAATATTTCAATGTACAGCCGATAATCAGCACTTCTGGCAGAAACGGATAATAAAAGTAGCAGGCTGATGGCAAGGGGAATCAAGATAATTTTTGAAAGTGCAAAGAGCGAGTTTTCTGGATCCACACTATAGTATTCTGCAATCAACGTGAAAATGATCAAGATACTTTCCAATGCGAATACTATCCACCAGGCAGGTCCGATTGTGATCACATTCAATGGTAGGCTCATCGCTCCGGCAACCAGCGTGGGGAGGATGAGGTGAATGAAGCTGTTGGTTCGATTCACCAGCGGATGGTCGTGAAGAAGCCAGTAAGTTCCAACTGCAGCGAAAGCGGAAGCGGAAAGAACCATTAAATCCGCATATTTAAACTGTAAGTCAAAGAGGATTCCGAATATTGAAAAATTAAAAGGAACCTCAGGGGAATAAATAAACGGCATCAGCGCATAATTGAGGATGATCAATGCAGAGATGATGCTCAAACGGTCGGTTGGAATGGATTTATTCTCTGAGTCCACGCTCCGATTGTACACCGGTTCAATTGATTTTTACTATGCTGGCTGTTTGCTAAAGGTTGAAACTTGCCAATATGGTAAAATGGAAGATTGTATGTTACAAGAAAATGAAACTCGTATAAAACCGCCCAGGATTATTCAGACGCTTGTGCAGGGATTTAATTTGGTCGCTGCACATCCGTATATCATGCTGTTCCCACTTTTTCTGGACCTCTTCTTCTGGTTTGGTCCTTTTTATCGGATCAAAGAGCTGCTTTCCTCTGCCCTTGATGAGATGATGCAAACACTCTCTACCTCACTGACCAGTACGGATGTCGCTTCAACGATGGAAGCTGCGAGAACAACCTGGGATCAAGTACTCACCAATTTTAATTTGATGACCAGTTTGCGCACTTATCCAATTGGAATTCCAAGCTTGCTGGCTTCAAAAGGATATACTGCAAACCCAATTGGAAATCCGTTATTAATAGAGCTTGGGTCTTCTTCAGAAGCTTCGCTCATCATTATTCTCTGTGTGGTTCTAGGCCTTCTCCTTGGCGGTATCTATTATGCGCTGATTTCCAGGCTGATATTGGAAAACCCGGAGAATGGTAAAAGCACGAGCATTTTTTACTCTGTTGGTCAAACCTTTGTGCTCTTTTTCTTGATTATGGTGGTCATCATTTTATTAAGCCTTCCGGTATTATGTTTTCTTTCCTCTTTTTCTGTCCTTATACCGACCATGGGTACACTACCGTTGCTGGTTTTAGGAATCATACTGATGTGGATCCTTTTACCTTTTGTCTTTTCTCCGCATGGTATTTTCACCCGGCAGTTAAGTGCCTTTAAAGCTATCTCATTAAGCACAAAATTTGTGCGTGTTTCTTCTATGGCGACCACTCTCTTTCTCACGCTTGCTGTATCATTAAGTTATGGGCTTGATCTCTTGTGGTCCACACCTACACCTGATAGCTGGTTGTATTTCTTAGGGATCATCGGTCATGCTTTCGTCTCGTCAGGTATATTGGCTGCTAGTTTTATTTATTTTCGAGATGGAACAAACTGGATGGAAGAAATTGCTAAATTAAGTCCGCAAAATATACCCGGAACCCATATCTAATTTTTAGAAATATACTCTTTGTGGAGGATGGTTTGGTAGAAAAAACGAAGAATACCACATCGTACGGTGCACGCGATATTCAGGTTCTGGAAGGGCTTGAAGCTGTCCGGCGCCGCCCTGGTATGTACGTGGGTGGAACGGATATTAAAGCATTGCATCATTTGGTATATGAGGTTGTTGATAATTCCATCGACGAAGCGCTGGCAGGCGTATGCAACCAGATCGTGGTAACTATTAATAAAGATAACAGCGTTACTGTAATTGATAATGGTCGCGGCATCCCTGTAGAAGAACACCCCACTAAAAAGGTATCGGCTCTCGAAGTGGTCATGACGATTCTGCATGCCGGTGGTAAATTTGGCGGAACCAGCTACAAAGTTTCCGGTGGTTTGCATGGCGTGGGCGTTTCTGCGGTGAATGCTCTTTCCGAATGGTGCGAAGTACGTGTCAAACGGGAAGGAAAAATCTATTTCCAACGTTATGAACGCGGAATCCCGATCGAGCCGGTGAAAACGATTGGAAAATGTAATCCCGAAGAGACTGGAACTACCACGACTTTCCGTTTTGATGAAAAAATATTTGAAGGGAACATTAATTATCGTTTCGAGACACTGGCTCAACGATTTCGTGAGATGGCATTTGTCACCAAACAGGTGGAAATTCGGTTGGTTGATAACCGACTGGATATTCCACGCCGGACAACTTTTTATTTTGAAGGTGGAATTGTCTCATTCGTACGCTATCTCAATCGAAACCGTGAAGTCTTGCATGATGTATTTTATGTTGAGGGTGAAGAGGGTGGGGTAGGTATTGAAGTTGCTATGCAATATACCGATGCGTATGCTGAATCAGTTTATGCGTTCGCTAACACCATCAATACCATTGATGGCGGAACACATATCACGGGCTTCCGCTCCTCCATCACCAGAGTCATTAATGATTATGCGCGAAAGAATGGATTGATCAAAGAAAGTGAGAGTAACTTCACTGGAGATGATGCTCGCGAAGGAATGACAGCCATTGTGAGTGTGAAGCACCCCGACCCGCAATTTGAAAGCCAGACAAAAGTTAAATTAATGAATGCGGATGTACAAACCCTTGTTCAACAGATCGTTGGTGAAGGTTTTACAGAATTCTTGGAAGAAAATCCGTCGGCGGGGAGGGCGATCGTTAAGAAATGTCTTACCTCAGCCAGAGCCCGTTCCGCTGCTCGGAAAGCACGCGATTTGGTTATTCGTAAATCTGCACTTGAGAGTCTTACATTACCAGGAAAACTGGCAGATTGTTCAGAGCGCAATCCTGAGAAAACTGAATTATATATCGTTGAGGGTGATAGCGCTGGTGGGTCAGCCAAGCAGGGTCGCGATCGTCATTTTCAAGCTATCCTGCCATTGCGCGGCAAGATTTTAAATACCGAACGTGCCAGATTAGATAAGATCCTATCGAATAAGGAAGTAAAAGCGTTAATTTCCGCGCTTGGAACGAGTGTTGGCGATAACTATGATATCTCCAATCTGCGGTATGGAAAGATCATCATCATGACCGATGCGGATGTGGATGGCAGTCACATTCGGACGCTATTGCTCACATTTTTCTTCCGATTCATGCCAGCCCTTATCGAGAACGGACACCTTTTCATTGCACAACCACCTTTGTATTTGATTAAAAATAAAAATGAAAAACGCTATGCATATTCGGAAGAAGAGCGGGAATCAGTCCTCAAAGAATTTGGGAGTAAATCAACCATCCAACGTTACAAAGGATTGGGCGAAATGAACCCCGAGCAATTGTGGGATACAACCATGAACCCTGAAAACCGCACCCTGCTACTGGTCACGATCGAAGATGCTGCCCATGCAGATCAAACTTTTGATATGCTGATGGGTTCGCTGGTTCCGCCACGCAAACGCTTTATCCAAACCCATGCCAAATATGTTCGCAATTTGGATATATAAATAGACTTGTTCGTTAATTTGTTAAAAACATGCCAGTACTTTCTTGAAAGCGCTGGTATATTTTATTGTTGTTGACCATCTTTTAATATGTCAATATTGATATTTACCTTTAATTTTCAACCAGTGTATATTTGAAATATCAAACCCTATTATAATGGACATGAATTCATAAAAAGGATCGTTAAATTAAATCATGATAAGAAAACCAGTTCTGGGAATTGCCTTGGGGGGCGGCGGTGTAAGAGGATTCGCGCATATCGGTGTGTTGAAAACATTGCGGTCCGAAGGAATTGAAATTGATTGCTTGAGCGGTACCAGCATGGGCGGGATTATCGCTGCTTTAACCGCCTGCGGGCTTAGTGTGGAAGAGATTGAAGATACTGCAAAACGAGTATCAAAACTTGGAGAATTGGCAAAGTTGATGGATGCTCGTATCACCAAATTGGATCACATTTTTAAATCAGAAAGCATTCAGGAATTCTTTGGGGATGTGATTGGAAAGGATAAACAATTCTCCGATCTGAAGATACCACTGGCTCTTTGCGCTGTTGATTTTAATCTAGCGAAAGAAATGGCACTTCAAAAAGGTGCTCTGGTGCCTGCCATTAATGCGACAATGGGTCTACCAGGAATTGTGGAAGAAGTAACAATTGATGGACATACCCTGGTGGATGGCGGATCGTTAAATAATGTACCGGCGGATTATGTACGTTCGATGGGTGCCGAAATCGTGATTGCGATAGATGTGAGTCCGCAGATCGCGGATGTCAATTATTGGAAAAGTCAGAAGATGCCCGGCATAGCTAGCGGATACTGGCGTGCGAATGCTATGATGGGCTCCAATATTACGGAAGCCAAATTGCAGAAAGCCAAAGTTGATTTTCTTATCAGACCAGATATCGGATCCGATGTGGCAACATTGGGTGGGTTCAACCAGATCGGGCAGGTGATTGCAGCAGGTGCAAAAGCAACCTGGGATATCATGCCGGAATTAAAGAAAGCACTCAAGGAACGGTTCTTCTTTTCCAAACCAACGATCAAGCCGGCTGAACCAATGCAGCTCTAGAAAACATAGCCTTTCAATTAATCCTCCTTGCATTGAATTGAAGGAGGATTTTTTTATCAGAAACACAGAGCCGCATCACTGGATATGCTTTAAGAATAATTAATAGAACAAATGGTATAATAATTCTTTATTCCTTTTAAATCAGGATGGATCATGACACAAAATATCATTCGCGTTGCCGGCGCACGCGAGCACAATCTCAAAAATATTTCCGTTGATATTCCACGTGATAAGCTGGTGGTCATCACCGGGTTATCGGGTTCGGGAAAAAGCTCTTTGGCATTTGATACGATTTTCGCAGAGGGTCAACGCCGCTACGTTGAATCTCTCTCAGCCTATGCGCGTCAGTTCCTGGGTCAAATGAGCAAACCCGATGTGGATTATATTGAAGGTCTTTCACCGGCTGTTTCTATTGATCAGAAAGCTACTTCGCATAATCCCCGTTCCACTGTGGGGACAGTTACAGAAATTTACGATTACCTGCGTTTGTTGTATGCTCGTATCGGAATCCCGCACTGCCCGATCTGCGGGAAAGAGGTTGTGAAACAATCGGCACAGGAGATCGTGGATATCATTGCTGCATTGCCGTCAGATACAAAATTTTTAGTACTGGCGCCGGTTGTGCGTGGTCGAAAAGGAACTTACCAGGCAGTTTTCGAAGAGATCCGCAAAGCAGGTTTTGTGCGCGCACGGGTGGATGGTCAAGTAGTAAACCTGGAAGAAGATATCAGTCTGGATCGCTACAAAATTCATAATATTGAAGCAGTAGTAGATCGGCTTGTAATCAGGAAAACAGAAACAGAAGAAGAGCAAAGCGCATTTCTTTCACGCTTGTCCGATTCAATCGAAACAGCTCTAAAAGTGGGCGAGGGATACCTGGTCATTCAGGTGCTGTCTGATGATGGGTCGCGGGATATGTTTTTTTCGGAACACCTGGCATGTTCTGAGCATGGAGTATCTCTGCCTGAAATAGAACCGCGCAGTTTCTCTTTCAACACACCCCATGGTGCCTGCCCGGTTTGCCAGGGATTGGGTGTACAACAAGAGATTGATGTGAACCTGCTCATCCCCGACCGGGAATTATCTCTGCGTGATGGCGCCCTCGCTCCCAGTGAATGGAATGGACCCCGCGAAGAAGGTGGATATTATTGGCAAATGCTTGAAGCGGCTGCCAAGGAATACAAGGTCGATCTGGATAAACCGGTCAAAGAATTATCGGATGAAAAACTGAATGTGATCCTCTATGGAACACAGGGCAAAGAAGTACGCATGAATTTCAGTCGGGAGAATCGAACCTATGAAATAGATTCTGCTTATGAGGGTGTGATCCCCAATATGATGCGCCGATTCCGTGAAACACAATCAGATTA
>CAYLUJ010000029.1:17823-22028 GCA_964386805.1 uncultured Pelolinea sp.
GCGCAAAGAATCTCTGGCTGTAACCGTGGATGGGGCGAATATTCTGGAAGTAACCGAATGGCCTGTGATCCGCTCTTTGGAATGGATCAACCATCTTGCATTTGAAAATTCTCCTTTATCGAATAAGGAAAAGATCATCTCCGACCGCATTCTCAAGGAAATTAATGATCGGTTGGGATTCCTGGTTAATGTGGGGCTGGATTATCTCACCCTGCAGCGCTCGGCAGCCACACTTTCAGGCGGTGAAGCACAACGTATCCGCTTGGCAACCCAGATCGGTTCACGATTGATGGGCGTTCTGTATGTGCTGGATGAACCCTCCATCGGGCTGCACCCGCGCGATAATGCGCGCTTATTAAAAACCCTGATGGAACTGCGTGACATCGGCAATACGGTACTGATCGTGGAACATGATGAAGAAACCATCCGCTCAGCCGATTGGATCATTGACCTGGGACCGGGTGCCGGAGAACATGGCGGTGAGCTGGTTGCTGAAGGCACCGTAAAAGATATTCTGGCTCATCCCTCCTCATTGACAGGCGCTTACCTTTCAAGAAGAATGGTGGTTCCGCTCCCTAAGAAGCGCCGCAATGGGAATGGACATGCCCTGACTGTGATTGGAGCAAAACAAAATAATCTGAAAAACATCGATGTAAAAATTCCTCTTGGAAGATTGGTGTGCATCACAGGGGTTTCGGGTTCCGGAAAATCAACACTGATGGTTGATATTCTCTATAACGCCTTGGCGCGTAAACTTAACCGGGCACAGACCAATGCGGGGCAGCACGACCGTATTGATGGCATTGAATACCTGGATAAAATTATCAACATTGACCAGTCTCCTATCGGGCGAACCCCCCGCTCGAACCCGGGAACTTACACTGGGGTTTTCGATGAAATTCGCAATTTGTTTGCGGAACTTTCCGAAAGTAAAATGCGCGGATATAAATCAGGACGTTTCTCCTTTAATGTCAAAGGTGGACGTTGTGAAGCCTGCCGTGGAAATGGTCAGATCAGAATTGAGATGCAGTTTTTACCAGATGTGTTTGTCCCCTGTGAAGTTTGCCATGGCAGTCGATTTAACCGCGAGACTCTGCAGGTTAAATATAAGGGGAAGAATATTGCAGAAGTGATGGATATGACTATTGATTCTGCCATGGAATTCTTCAGCAATATTCCACGAATTGTCGGAAAATTGAAAACCATGCAAGATGTGGGGTTAGGTTATGTGCGCGTAGGGCAGTCAGCCACCACCCTTTCCGGCGGAGAAGCCCAGCGTGTAAAGCTTTCCCGCGAACTCTCCCGGCGGGCAACCGGTAAGACCTTATATGTACTGGATGAACCATCTGTTGGGCTGCACGCGGCGGATGTCCATCGACTGGTGGATGTGTTGCAGGCGCTGGTGGATGCGGGGAATTCTGTGCTGATCATTGAACATAATCTGGATATTATCAAGATCGCCGATTACATCATTGATATGGGACCAGAGGGAGGAGACAGAGGAGGGGAGATCATTGCTCAAGGCACTCCCGAAGAAATATGCGCTTCTGCACATTCTTATACCGGAAAAGTACTAAAAGATTATATTCAGGATTTCTATACACAGAAATAAAGCTGGTAAATTTGTAACACAGTTAGTACAGGAAATGTGATTGATAAAAAAAAGGCAGTGAGAAAAATCACTGCCTTTTCTAAAGTTTGAATTTATTTTAAAATTTCGACTTCTTCGGCTTGTGCACCTTTTTGACCTTGAGTTACGATGAATTGGACGCGCTGGCCTTCTTCAAGGTTGCGGAAACCATCTCCAATGATCGCACTATAATGGACGAACACATCCTCGCCTGATTCACGTTCAATAAAACCGTAGCCTTTTGATCCGTTGAACCATTTGACGGTACCTTGTTCTTTTTCGGACATGATTTGGAACTCCTTTCTTTATATTTATTGCTTGGGTTATTCAGGATTTCCAAATCTAAAGAAAATCTTTCTATTTAGAACCTTACGATAACTTACACAAATACAATCCTATCATAATTTTTATGAAATTGAATGCCTATTTAAATCCCCTGATCGGTTGAAAATAACACTGGTCAGAAATGACTTTTAACTCAGGTTTGACTTTTTTCTTGTTGTCAAGTATTATAACGTAATACGATATAAAGAAAGACGATATAACGACAGTAGATATAAGGATAAAATGTCAAAAATAAAAGATACGGAGATAGTATCTCCTCTTACCGAAACGTCCTTTTATATATTGCTTTCTCTACAACAGCCTTTACATGGATATGGTATTTTAAAGAAAATTGAAGAAATGACCAATGGGCGCATCAGCATGGGGGCAGGTACTCTATACGGTGCATTAAAAAATTTATTGGCTAATGGCTTGATCGTTGAGGTGCAGAGTGATTCTGAGCGCCGTCGAAATTACCACATCACAGCGCCGGGAGAAGATTTGATAACAAAAGAAGTGGCACGTTATGAAGAGCTTATTCGCAATGCTCGAGGAATAATTAAAAAGGAATAAGCGGAGAAGACCTATGGAGAAAAGGAAGATAACGAAATTGTTTTTTGCCTGGCAGGATGAAAAAGAACAAACCTGGCTGGAGCAGATGGCTGCCCACGGCTGGATTCTGGATGAGGTGGTGTTCATTTGCTATACCTTCCGCAAAGAAGAACCTCAACAAATCCGTTACCGCCTTGATTACCAGGAAATAAAACAAAATGAACTGCAGGATTACCTGGGTCTTTTTGCCGATGCCGGCTGGCAGTATAAAGGTCGCGTGAATAATTGGTTTTATTTTGCGTCGAAGGGAAATGAAGCCAAAGAGATCTATACAGATATTCACTCGAAAGTTCAAAAATACAAAAGAGTACTGCGGATGTGTGCAATTGCCTGTTTTCCAATAACCTATTCCTTGATTTCGTTTTCACGCTTAACCGAACAAGCCGCCCCCTCTTCTTTTTATGTGATAATGGAGATTCTTCAGTTCCTTATCTTTTTCTTTGCGGTTCTACTTGTTTTCAACATAATCCGATTGGCAATAAGAATTAATAAAATGGAAAAGGGGCTGTGAATTTTTTTTATGAGATTACAGAGTACTTCATCCCCACCTTGAGACGGATGAAAGTTCCTTCTTGAGATGAGGTGTGCAATGGACTGCTTTGGTTTATAGTATAAACAACCAATTATTGAGTAGGATTTATCAATACTATGAATTTTTCAAAAAAAGCATTTTCAGGAATTAAATGGAAGTTGACCATCACCTACATGCTGGCAACGCTCTTGATGTTGTTCCTGGTGGAGGTATTGATCGCAATTTCCGGCAACCGGTATGCTTTTACTTCTATCAATTTTGTATACAGCTCTGCTCAATCGCTCAGTGAATCTAGCTATTCCCTGGCTCAAGCTCTAGAAGAACCGGTCGACGTGGATTATCTCGATAGCTGGATCGCATACAACGAAGAAACATTTTTAAGAGTAAGCGATAAAGGTGGTCGTTCGGATCGAAAAGATACTCCGCCTCCAGCCGAAGATAATGCACTGATCGACCTGACACCCAAGACCATTGCTTTCAGTACCTCGAAAAGCACATTGACCATTGTGGATGCCAATGGGATCATTCTTGCGACCAACAATGTCTTGGTCTTCCCGGTGGGGCAGTCCATTTCTGCATATATCAGCGCAGATGAAAATACCATGTTGACCAGTATGTCAGCGGCGATAATTCCGGCTCCTCAGTTTTCCATCATGGAGCAGGATATGACCACTCTGCTGTTGCCCATCCGCCAAAATGATCAATATCTTGGGACGATCCTCGCTCAGTATTATGCCCCTACATTTTGGGAACAGGTAAAGGCTGCAGTTTCTGGGTTCCTGCCGGAATTACCTGTATTTTTCCTGATCTCTTCCGTCATTGGTATCCTTTTTGGCTTCATCATAGCCAGTAGTTTCACCAAACGGCTTGACCACATGGAAGAAACAACGCTTCAATGGGGGCTGGGAGATTTCTCAAAGAAAGCGGAAGTGCAAGGGAATGACGAAATTAGCACTCTGGCTGTCAGTTTGAACCATATGGCAGACCAATTTCAAGAACTGATTGAAAAAGAACAGATGCTGGCAACCATAGAAGAGCGCAATCGTTTGGCGCGCGACTTGCATGACAGTGTGAAACAGCAAATATTTGCCATTTCCATGAATCTGG
>CAYLUJ010000030.1:0-21883 GCA_964386805.1 uncultured Pelolinea sp.
GGGTGCAGTTCAAACAAGAGGGGCTTTCGAATTTTCATGAGCGTGGTTGGTAATAGCAGGTTTTGCCCTAAATGGCTTTTCCTTTGAATTGACTGAGATACAAATGATGATAAAAACCCTTCAAATCTAATAATTCCTGATGAGTTCCCTGTTCCACGATTTCACCGTTGTTGATAATTACTACTTTGTCTGCATCGCGGATGGTGCTGAGGCGATGCGCGATGACAAAACTTGTGCGACCTTTCATTAACCGCAGTAATGATTTTTGTATACGTACCTCGGTGCGGGTATCTACGCTGCTGGTGGCTTCATCCAAGATCAAAATTGCCGGATCAGCCAGAATAGCACGCGCAATGGCAATTAACTGCCGCTGCCCCTGGCTGAGGTTTCCAGCCCGTTCGGATAGATTTGTTTGGTAATCATGAGGTAGCTGGCGGATGAAATGATCGGCATCTGCCATTTCAGCTGCTTTAACACATTCTTCATCGGACGCATCCAACCGTCCATAGCGAATATTCTCCATGATAGTATCGGAAAAAAGAAAGGTATCCTGCAGTACCATGCCCAGTTTTCGGCGCAGATCAGTTTTGTGCACAGTACGGATATCATGCCCATCGATGCTGATGCTGCCTCCCTGGATCTCATAGAACCTGTTCAGTAGGTTGATAATAGTCGTTTTTCCGGCGCCGGTTGGACCCACCAGGGCAATTGTTTGACCCGCCTTTGCCTCAATGGTCGTATTTTTAATGACCGGTTGCCCGCTGATATAACTGAAATTCACATTTTCAAAACGCACATCTCCGCGGATTTTTTCCAACTTTATTGCATCCGGAGCATCTTGAACTTCAGGTGGATTGTCGATGATCTCAAAAACGCGCTCTGCTCCGGCTAATGCTGCCTGGATGGAATTGTAAAGATTTGCAATCTGCCGTAGCGGTGAAACAAAATTTTGTCCATAATTGATAAAAGTGGCGATCATTCCAACACTCACCAGACCTTGCAACGCCAACCACCCCCCCAGTGATGCTAAAACAATAACAAAAATGTTTCCCAGCACATTGGTAAGCGGCATCAATAGCAAAGCATATGAATTTGCATAAACCCCCGTTCTGAAAACTGCTTCATTTTGTTTTTGAAAAGCAGCAATGACAGTGTCATTGCGCCGGAAGGCTTTGATCACTTTCTGCCCACTAATGGACTCTTCTGCGATGCTATTTAATTCTCCAAGATTCTTCTGAAGTTCTCTGAATCCTTTGCGAGTATATTTCGCTACAAAGCGGGTGAACCAGAGCATGATCGGTACCACCAGCAAGCTGCCCAATGCCAGCCAATGGTTTAGCACAAACATTGCGATGACAATGCCGCCCATGGAAAGAGTGCTCGCGATCAGCGAGGTAATATTTTGGGAAATAGCCTGGTTAATGGCATCAATATCATTGGTCAGACGGCTCATCAATCCACCAGCTGAATGGGTATCAAAAAAGCTCATGGATTGGGTTTGCAGATGTGTAAATAGATCACGACGGAGATTTCGCAATGCCAGTTGGGAAACACGTGCCATGATCCAGTTGGCAACTACATTAAAGCCATTGCTGAGAAGATATGCCACCAGCATCCAAACAGCAGTGCGCACCAACCCGGCAGCATCTTTTCCACCGATAAACTTATCGATCGCCACACCCATTAAATAGGGGCCCATCAAACCCAACAAGGTATATAGGATGATCAATACGACCACAATTCCAATTTGGAATTTGTAGGCTTTTAAATATGGCAGCAGGCGCGCCATCGAACGGCCCGGGTTCTGCGCTTTTTCAATAGGAATGGAGTGGACAGGTCTGCGCTGCATACTGGAACGAAAATCACCGGGTCGATTCATCTCTGCTCTCTTCTCTGTTACTCATGGAAACCATTCCCTAATTGGGATTCAAAGATCTCCTGGTAAATAGGGCTTTTTTTCATTAATTCCGCATGCGAGCCCTCTGCCACTAAGCAACCCTTATCCAGAACGATGATCTTATCGGCATTGAGCACTGTGCTGATGCGCTGTGCGACCATGAAAATGGTGGAACCAAGCATGAACTCTCTTAACGCATTCTGGATGCTGGTTTCCGTTTCCACATCCACCGAGCTGGTCGCATCATCCAAGATCAGAATACGTGGACGCGCAAGGATAGCACGCGCAATAGCAATGCGTTGTTTTTGTCCACCCGAAAGGTTAGCGCCACGTTCTTCAACAAAAGATGCGTAACCCTGTGAAAAACTCATAATGAAATCATGTGCCTGGGCTATTTTTGCAGCTCGAATAATTTCCTCATCAGTAGCATCCGGTTTTCCGTAGCATATATTTTCTCGAACAGAACCGGAAAATAGAATGGATTCTTGTGGTACGATACCGATCTGGTTCAACAGTGTATCTTCTTTCAACGTGCGCACGTTTATATCGCCAATGCATACTTCTCCATTGGTGGGATCATAAAAACGCGGTATAAGGTTGATCAATGAGGATTTACCAGACCCGGTGGCGCCAAGCACAGCCACAATTTGTGCTGGCTCAGCGACCAGGTTAATATTCTCCAGTACATTCAGATTACTGTTTCCATTGTAATGAAAATATACATTTTGGAAATCTACTCTGTTCGACCACTGCTCCGGCAGCTCTGCTTCTTCTGTAGGAAAAACGATTCCTGGTTCCGAATCCAAAACCTGATCGATACGTTTGGCAGATGCCAGACCATTTGCCCAGGTGTTGGAAAGTTGGGTCATCATAATGAGGGGCGTCATGGTAGTTATTAAATAGTTGGTGAAAGCGACCACCTGCCCGATCATCATATCACCACGGATGGCTTGCAACCCACCATACCAGATTACGATGACCATGCCTACATTGACAAAAATAGTCAGCGCCGGTGACATGACAGACATAAACTGCATTACGTGCACTGTTCGCTGTGTTAGGTCTTCATTTACCTCATCAAAACGTTGTGTTTCATGATCTGCGCGTACAAATGCTTTCACCAAGCGTGCTCCAGCAATATTCTCCTGCAACACTGTGTTCAGATTATCCAGTTTCTCCTGTACAAAGCGAAACAGAGGTTCCATTTTTATACTGAACAGCACAATAATCGCTGAAGTTATGATCAGAACCGGAATAATGGCAACTGCCAGGTGAGAGCTGGTCATGAACATCAAAATAATGCTGCCGATCATTAATAAAGGTGCACGACCGCCAATGCGCAGAGAAACCCGTACCAGAAGTTGTACAGCGCTGACATCGCTGGTCAGACGCACCATCAACTTGCCGGTGCTGAAGCGGTCGAGATCGCTGTAAGAAAATTTCTGAATCTTGATAAAAATGGCTTCGCGCAAATCGCGCGCCACATTCTCACCAACTCGCACCGAAAAGTTATTGTTCAGAATTGCCACAACAGTGTTAATAACAGCAATGCCCAGCATAATTGCGGAAGTATGCAAAACCACATCCATCCGATTTTGCTTAATACCCTGGTCAATGATCGTCCCAATCAGCCGTGGAATTGCCAGATCACACAATACCATGAGTACCAGCATGATCAGAGAAATAAATACCAGTTTCCAATAGGGTTTTACAAATTGTAAGATTTTTCGAATTGTCATCATAGAGATAATAACCGCGTGGGTTCACTTGGAAGTTGTATCAAAAGTCGTTTTCAATATTTTCATGGCAGCGATAATAGTTTCTAATTCATCCTTTTTTAAGGAAGCCATTTTTTTAGCCATCCAATGGCGATTTTTGCTGAAGACAGTATTGAGCAAGCCATTGCCGCTTTCTGTAAGAGTAAGCTGGACATAGCGGTGATCTTGTGTGTCTTGCTGGCGGACAACAAGACCTTTTTCTACAAGTATTTCCACAGCCTGGCTGATTGCTGGTCGGCTGATCTGCTGCTTTTCAGCTAATTCACCCACCGAGCGAATACCATGCCGAATATGCCGTAGAATGTGAAATTGAACCAGAGTAAGATTGAAATCCTGGATGGCATTACAACGCGCGTTCCCCCGCACATATCCCCAGACTGGAGGAACCGTATCCCAAAACCGCTCAATCGTTTTCTGAAGCAAAGCATCGTTTGCCATAGAATATCCTTTCGTTAATCTGCTTAACAGTTAACTTACTTAACTATAAGCTCTAAATCAAAAAGCGTCAATGTTTCTATAAAGGTAGGACCATAGCAAGTACCGGATATTGGATCATCCATCAGGATATTGGATCGGTGCCGTTCTTTAAGAAACGAATGACTAATTTTTTCGTATATTGAATGAAAGGAATAATTACTATGGAAAAACAAGCTTCAGGCGGAAAGAGATTCGGATATGTCATGTCCATGCTCGTCAATGCCGCACTCATTTATGTATTCAATAATCTCGTATCCTGGAACATACCTTACCTTTTACCCACCTTCGCAGGATGCCTTTGGGCAATCCGTTTATCTTTAAGTGCAACCATCTTTGTAAACTTCATCTTCATTTTCTTTGATGAAAACTGGTTCCACCATTTAATGCAGGTAGTCCTTAATGTGTTCAGCTGGATCTCAATTTATTTTCTCTACACAATTTTTCCATTTCAATTTCCGGCCGAATTGTGGGCACAGATCGTTAGGATCGCATTCATTTTCTTACTCGTGGTCATCCCTATTGGCACACTGGTAGAACTGATCCAATTCTTTCGTAAGCTGAATCGGAGACAGGAAAACTAATTTCTCGCCGATAAACAGAAAAGGCAGATGTGAAAATACATCTGCCTTTTCATTTCCTCAAATTCCAAGCCAGTGAAGGATTAATAAATGATGATATTCTTCTTAAGTTGTCTTTAACAAAAGGAAATTTGGCAAAATCCGTTATAAGATTAAAGAATCATTAGATCTACTTTCAATCAATTGAAAAAGGAGAATTCTGGGATGGAAGATAAAACGAAGAAAAAAGCAATTTGGGCATGGACCATGTACGATTGGGGTAATTCAGCCTTTGCCACAACCATCATGGCAGCTGTCCTACCAGTGTACTATTCCTCAGTAGCGGCTTCGAATCTTGCACCAAATATTGCTACTGCACGCTGGGGATTCACCACATCCTTTGCTGCGCTGCTGATCGCCCTGCTGGGTCCAATTCTGGGAGCTGTAGCAGATTTTAAAGGAAACAAGAAGAAATTCTTGGCAATTTTTATGGGGTTGGGTGTCACTGCCACTGCATTGCTCTATTTTGTAATGACGGGAGATTGGTTGCTGGCATCCATTCTGTATATCTTTGGAAACATGGGATTTTCCGGATCTCTGGTTTTCTATGATGCGCTTCTGCCGCACGTTG
Organism: uncultured Pelolinea sp.; assembly: GCA_964386805.1. GTDB lineage: Bacteria > Chloroflexota > Anaerolineae > Anaerolineales > Anaerolineaceae > UBA4781. The sequence goes on from CAYLUJ010000030.1 coordinate 5,341, forward strand.
CTTCATCGGATGAAATCGACCAGGTTTCATCCAAAGGTTTTGCCATGGGCTACATTGGCGGTGGACTTTTACTTGCCATTAATGTTGCCATGATCATGTTCGGAGAAAAGCTATTCCCCGGTATCGACCCAACCCTCATGTCGCGCTTATCATTTTTAAGTGTCGCCGTTTGGTGGTTCGTCTTTTCTCTACCATTATTCCGCCACATTTCTGAACCTCCCCGCCGAATTCAGAAGAATGAAGAAGGGCTAAATCCATTTAAAGTCAGTTTTCAACGATTGGGTAAAACCTTCAAAGAAATAAAGAATTACCGTGATCTTTTTACATTTCTTGTGGCATTTTTCTTATATGCCAATGGTATTGGTACGATCATCACCATGTCAACAATTTACGGTGCGGAAATTGGGATCGGACAAACCACATTGATTGGCACACTTCTGATGGTGCAATTTGTGGCTGCGCCATTTGCGATCGCATTTGGGGCATTGGCGAAAAAGATCGGGGCAAAGAAATCGATCTATATCAGTCTTGCCATCTATACCTTGATCGCCATTGCTGGTTATTTCATGAGCGTTCCATGGCATTTTTGGGCACTTGGTTTTGGAGTTGCCATGGTACAAGGCGGCAGCCAGGCACTCAGCCGTTCATTAATCGGTCGTATGATGCCCAAGAGCAAATCTGCTGAATTCTATGGTTTCTTCAGCGTTTTTGAAAAATTTTCTTCCATCGCCGGACCTTTCTTATTCGGATTGGTTTCTACATTGATGGGTGAAAGCCGTTTAAGCATTGCTTCTCTGATCATCTTCTTCATCCTCGGAATGATCGTTCTCACGAAAGTAAATGTTGAACGAGGTATTCGAACCGCCCAGGAAGAAGACGAAAGTATGGTCACAATTAATCAATAATAAAAAGAGGGTTCGCTTTCCTGCGAACCCTCACTCATTTTAAAGGACTTGATATAGTTCAATCAGCACACCTCCGCTGCTTTTCGGGTGAATGAAAGCCATTTTTCGCCCTTTCAAGACAACGGCTGTTTCATTGATCAGACGCACTTCTTTGGCTTTTAATTCTTCCAGTGCTTTCTCAATATCATCCACTTCCAAACACAAATGATGAATACCCGGACCTCGTGTTTGGATAAAGCGAGCCGTACCACTTTCAGGATCGGTAGGTTCCACCAGCTCCACTTCGCTTTCGCCGCAGGGGAAGAAAGCCACTTTGGCATGCTGGCTTTCCACTTCTTCCACATGGTCCAATTTCAACCCTAATACCGATTCCCAGAATTCGCTGGCTTTCGTAATATCTTCCACTGCCACAGCCACATGATTGATCTTCTTTATTTCCATCTTTTACCCTTTTCTCAGAATTCTATGCCCACACCGGAGGTTGGTATTCACCCCATACCCTACGCAACGCACCACATATCTCGCCCAATGTCAGGTTCTGTTCCACACCATAGATCATCAACGGCAACAGGTTTTCTTCGGTCCTGGCCGCCTTCTCCAAAGTTAAAAGCAATTCATGGACTTGAGCCGTGTCGCGTTTTTCTTTGAATTTCTTCAAACGTTCAACCTGACCCTGCTCCACTGCAGGGTTAACCACCAAGGATTCGATATCCACAGCTTCGTCAATTTGAAAATCGTTGACCCCCACTAAAATCTGATGGTGCCCCTCAATGCTCTTTTGATAAGCGTAGGCCGAATCTTGAATTTCCCTTTGGATGAAACCATTCTCAATAGCAACCAGCGCACCACCCATTCCATCAATGTGATCAATATAGTGACGGGCGCGTGATTCGATCTCATCGGTCAGATACTCAACCAGATAAGAACCAGCCAGTGGATCAACTGAATCTGCCACGCCCGACTCATGGGCGATGATCTGCTGCGTGCGCAGTGCAATCCGCACTGACTTCTCGGTGGGAAGCCACAGTGCTTCATCCATAGAATTGGTATGCAATGATTGTGTTCCACCCAGAACAGCAGCCAGGGCTTGAATGGTGGTTCGCACAATATTATTTTCCGGTTGTTGAGCGGTGAGTGTCGAACCTCCTGTTTGAGTATGAAAGCGCAGGCGCATGCTGTTGGCTGATTGCGATGCAAAACGTTCTTTCATAATGACAGCCCATAAGCGGCGAGCGGCGCGAAACTTGGCTATTTCTTCCAAAAAATCATTATGACAGGCAAAGAAAAAGGAAAGCTGCGGCGCAAAATCATCCACCTGCAAGCCGGCTTTGATGGCGGTATCTACATAGGCGATCGCGTTAGCCAGTGTGAACGCAACCTCCTGCACAGCGGTCGAGCCGGCTTCACGGATATGATATCCGGAAATGCTGATCGTATTCCAGCGCGGAATGCTCTGCTTGCAGTACTGGAAAGTATCGGTGATGAGCCGCATGGATGGTTTCGGGGGGAATATATACGTGCCGCGAGCTACATATTCTTTCAGAATATCATTCTGAATCGTGCCGCGCAGTTTTTCAGGTTCCACACCCTGTTTTTTAGCAACCGCAACGTACATTGCCAACAGGACAGCCGCCGGGGCATTGATGGTCATGCTGGTTGAAACTTTATCCAGCGGGATATTATGGAATAACAACTCCATATCCTCCAGAGAGGAAATTGCTACGCCCACCTTGCCTACTTCACCGGCTGCAATGGAATCATCGCTGTCATACCCAATTTGGGTGGGCAGGTCAAATGCCACGGAAAGCCCGGTTTGCCCTTGTTCCAGCAAATAACGATAGCGTTCATTGGATTCTTGGGCTGTAGCGTATCCCGCATACTGGCGCATTGTCCAGAATTTACCACGATACATGGAAGGCTGAACACCGCGCGTGAAGGGATATTCACCTGGGAAACCCAGTTTTTCTAGATAGTCCTCGTATCCCGGAGTAACAATTGGGGGAATCGGTATCCCGGAGGGTGATTCAAATTCTTCCTGACGTTCCGGGAATTTTCCAATTACCGGTTTGAATGTTTTTTCTTCCCAGCGCTCTTTTTCAATATCAATTTTATTCATAAGATCCTGCTACCTATTTTTGGTCAGTATATCCAATCCTGCCTGCCATGCAAAGTGATGAATCCACTACAAATCATAGAAAAACCACCATTCTCCGACAATCTAGATTCTTTTCAAAGCAAAGATAGCCGCTTCATTGCCATGCAGTAAAAATGTACTGGCAATTACCTGCTCCTTGCTATCCCCATAACTTGATAAGAGCAACTCGCAATCCTGGGTGCAAAGACAGGCCAGGTCGATCTCTTTTGCGCGACCGCTAAAGTTTAATGCAATCATGATCTGTTCTTCTGGTAAACAACGAAAGAAAATCATAGTATTAGCCGGGGAGGGGATGGCTACCTCGAAATCACCTTGCATGAGAGCCGGATGTTCTTTTCTCAGTTTGAGCAGTTTCCTATAAAAACACAACAATGATCCCTTATCCTGCTCCTGCATTTTCACATTACGATGAAGATAATCAGGATTCACCGGCAACCACGGCTGTGCGGTACTGAACCCTGCAAATTTTGAGTCATTCCACTGCATTGGAGTTCGACATCCATCCCTACCCTTGAACAGTGGCCAGTATAAAAGCCCGGCAGGATCAAGTATCTCTCTTTTTTTAAGCTTACCATCACGCATGCCAATTTCCTCGCCATTATAAAGAAAAGGAGTACCACGGATGGTTAAGAGCATGGCAGCAGCTACTTTCAAACGTTCATCATCCTGCCCTTGCCCATAACGCGTGGCAGATCGCTTGACATCATGGTTATTCAGCACATAATTCGGCCAGCTTTTTCCCTCTGTGACCTTTTCCCATTGTTTGATAATTTTCAGAAAACTCTTAGCTTGCCACTTGCTTTCCAGGAATTCAAAGGAGAACGCAGCATGCAGGCGATCGTTACCACTATACTGAGCAGCTTTTTCATAGGTTGGTAGATATGTTTCACCGACCACATAGCGCTCATGGTAACTATCCAACAATGTGCGGATTTCCTGCAGCAATGGAATCATTTCAGGTTGATCGGTGTCATAAATATGATCAAGGCGATCAAATGGTCGAATACCGAATGTTTTTTTAGGATTGTCTGTAAAATTTGCATCTTTGAAATATGCAGAAAAGACATCCAGGCGGAACCCATCCACACCCTTTTCCAACCAGAAGCAAAACACATCCAGCATTTCCCTGCGCACCTGTGGATTGCGCCAATTCAGATCAGGCTGCTGCGTGAAGTAATGATGCAAATAATATTGTCCGGTCAATGGATCCAATTCCCACATTGATCCGCCTACAATGGAACGCCAGTTATTCGGTAATTCTCCATCTTTTTTGGCATCCCTCCAAATGTAGTAATCGCGGAATGGATTATTACAGGATTTGCGGGATTCCTGAAACCAGGGATGTTGGTCGGAAGTGTGGTTCAGCACCAGGTCCAAAATAATTTTTATTTTTCGTTTATGTGCCTGGGTTAATAATGTTTCAAAATCTTTCATGGTCCCATATTTTTTATCAATCCCCCGATAATCACTTACATCATACCCATAATCAACATCCGGTGAGGGATAAATGGGAGACAGCCATAACGCGTCGACTCCTAGATCGTTTATATAATCCAATTTGCTTATAATTCCAGGGAGATCCCCAATTCCATCTGCATTCGAATCCATGAAGGAGCGAGGGTAGATTTGATAGATCACACCATCGCGCCACCATAAATATTTTTCCATGCTTACCTTTTTTTTCTTCATTATAAATCAAGCCAAGTGATGTGAAAAAAGAGAGAAAAATAAAAAGACAAAAACTTGCTGTCCAGAAAAAAACATGATAAAATTTGTGCTGTTAGTTCCAGCATCGTTGAAAATACCGGAAAGTGGGCAACCCCCACTTTTCTTCGTATTATTAGAGTAATCAAAGTGGAGAGTAAAAGTCATGAAGAATGAAATCATTCTGGCCTTCAATGAAGTGCTTGAAGAGAAAGGGCTTCCCAAAGAAGTCATCTATCATGCACTCGAATCTGCGATGGTTTCGGCTTATCGCAAATCTGTAAACGCATCCACAGCCCAACAGGTTGTTGCGAAAATTGACCTTGATAAAGGTGAGTTTCGAATTTTTGCAGAAAAAGAAGTGGTGCAAAGCGTTCAGGATGACCGGACTGAAGTTATTTTAGAAGTCGCCAAAGAATATGATCCAAATGCAAATCTTGGTGATATGGTACTTGTTGAAAGCACACCGGAAAATTTCGGGCGCGTAGCTGCTCAAACTGCCCGGCAGGTTATTCAACAAAAAATCCGTGAAGCGGAAAGACAGATGCAGTTGGATTATTATGCAAAACAGATCGGCGAGATCATCAGCGGTGTTGTTCAGGCTACCGGTTCGCATGGATTGACCATCGGGCTAGAAATGAAAGCCGAAGGCACTATGCCGCGCAAAGAAATGATCTCCTTCGAACGTTTCCGTATTCATGATCGCGTGCGCGCTTTGGTTGCCGAAGTAAAAGACTCACCACGTGGCCCACAGATCATCCTTTCCAGAACCCATCGTGATTTCTTGCGTAGACTTCTTGAAAATGAAGTCCCAGAAATTTTCCACGGTATTGTTGAAATACGTTCCATCGCACGCGAACCCGGTCAGCGCGCTAAAGTGGCTGTTTCAGCCACACAGCAGGGCATCGATCCGGTCGGCGCATGTGTAGGGCAGCGCGGTGTTCGCATTCAAGCCATCGTGCGGGAACTTCATGACGAAAAAATTGATGTCATCGAATGGAATAAGGACCCACGCATTTACATTGCCAAAGCACTCAGCCCGGCACGCGTAAATGGAGTTTATCTCAATGAAACCAGCAGTGAAGCGAAAACAGCCCTGGTTGTTGTTCCTGAAGACCAGCTTTCCCTCGCCATCGGTCGCGACGGGCAGAATGCGCGATTGGCTGCTCGATTAACAGGATGGAGAATCGATATCAAGAGCCTCTCTGAAGCAGTTTCAGATTGGCTGTTCGCTCTGCAAAAGGAAGAGAGATTTGCTGAAAAAGCTGAACTCTTCCAGAATGAAGTAGCGAAAGCAGAAGAGATCGTAGCGCGAAAAACTGAAGGTCGCATCCTGAACATGGAAGATTATGATACGCTGGCAAAATTTGTCGACCTGATGGAAAAAGGTCTTTACGCAGAGAGACAAGAAATCATCGCAGCGCGCGAGAAAATCGTCCAGGAAGCTCTGCAATCCATTCCAAAGCCTGCCTTTAACGTAACGCTGAATGAAGAGATCCTTCCACAAAGCGTTCTTACCATTCTTGGAGAAAGCGGGATTCAGAATTTAGGTGACCTGGCACTGGAATACAAGACCAATCCTGATTCAATTCTAGGTTTACCTGGTATTGGACCCAAAACACTGAAAAAAATTGAGGAAGTTGTAAAAGACCTTTCTCAATTTATACCCGCGGAACCGGAACCTGCACCCGTTGAAGCAGAACTTGCAGAAGAAGTGACCGAACCTTCCGTTGAACAGGTTGAACCAGAAATACTAGCATCCGAGACATCTGTTGAAATTCCTGAATCTACATCTGAGCTGGAAGAAGCAGTTGCCGAGAAAGGTACAGAATCTCAAGCTGAGAAGCCTAAAGAAAACGAACTATCTTTTGAAGAAATGTTCAAGATTGAAACACAAAAGATCACTGGTAAGACCTTTGAAGATGATGAGTTGGATGAATCAACTGATAAAGATGGTAAGAAGAAAAAGAAGAGAAAATTCCAAGAAATTGAGTACGATCCCGATCGGGATATGACCCTCGTTAAGAAGAAACACAAACGCGGTGACGCCGATTGGGGTCTGGAAGACGATAATTAGAAAAAGAGAACGGTGGTGAAAAAGCAAAAGCTGCCCAAAAAACATATTCCACAACGGACCTGCGTTGGATGTCGAGAGGTTCTGTCGAAAAAAGAACTGATTCGTATTGTACGCACGTCCGAAGGGATTCTGGTGGATCCAACAGGAAAATTGAATGGACGCGGAGCATATATCCATCTTCAAAAAGATTGTTGGGAGCGAGCGCTGAAGGGAAGCTTATCAAAAGCATTAAAAACAGTTTTTAGTGAGCAGGATAAAGAATATCTGGAAGCTTATAAGATGAACCTGCCGGAGAGTACATCGAAATTGCAGGATTAAACTCAGTCTTCCACTCGGATACCCTCGCTCACAGAAATATCATGGATTAATGCAAGATCAGGGGAGCATCATCAACGGAGGTTATTATGAGTGAAAATGAAAAAAAGACTGTGGAACTACCCACTAGTATTACGATAAGAGATCTGGGAGAAAGAATTGGTTCAAGTCCAATTCAGATCATTAAGATTTTAATGACCAATGGTGTAATGGCAAATATCAATCAAATCATCGATTTTGATACTGCTTCCGTTGTGTGTGCCGAATTGGGTATCGATACAACATTGGAAATACCCGAAGTAAAAGAAGAAGCATTGGGCGAGATCCCTCTTTGGCGAAAACTCATCGAAGGTGAGGATGCTACCAATCTTGAAAAACGCCCTCCGGTTATCACCATTTTGGGTCATGTAGATCATGGAAAAACTACCTTACTAGATGCCATTCGCCACACAAACGTAGCGGGGGGAGAATCTGGCGGAATCACCCAACATATTGGCGCTTACCAGATCATCCATAAAGATCAAAAGATCACCTTCTTAGACACACCTGGGCACGCTGCTTTCACCGCCATGCGCGCGCGTGGAGCTCAGGGAGCAGATATCGTCATTCTGGTGGTCGCAGCCAATGATGGTGTCATGCCGCAAACCAAAGAAGCCATTGCGCATGCAAAAGCCGCCCGAGTTCCGATCATTGTGGCATTGAATAAAATTGATCGTGAGGATGCCAATCCTGATTTGGTTAAAAAACAATTAGCCGATGCAGGGCTTGTTCCCGATGATTGGGAAGGGGATACCATGGTTGTACCTGTTTCAGCAAAGACAAAGAAAGGTATTGACGATCTTCTTGAGGCAATTTCTATGGTTGCCGATTCCAGTAAGATCCTGGCAAACCCCAAAGGAAAAGTAATCGGCACTGTGATTGAAGCCAAGGTTGATAAAGCACGCGGTGTGATCGCCACTCTGCTTGTACAAAATGGAACACTCCATCAGGGTGAATCGGTAGTGGTCGGTCTGGCACATGGCAATATTAAGGCTATGTACAATTTTTTGGGTGAAAAAATCGAAGAAGCCGGACCATCAACACCAATCCAGATTTTGGGCTTAAACGAGGTTCCTCAAGCCGGAGATATTTTCCAGGTAGCGCCCTCCGATAAAGACGCCCGCATGATTGCTGCAGAACGCAAAGCAAAGCTAAATGAAGCAAAACAAAATAAAAAGCAAGTCAGTCTCGAAGATCTTTTCAACCGCTATCAGGCGGGTGAAGTACGCGAATTGCGTTTGATTATTAAAGCAGATGTTCAGGGATCGCTTGCTCCTATTATTTCGACGCTCAATGAAATTGACCAAAAAGAGATCAAAATTAACATTCTGCATGCTGAAACCGGCAATATCAGTGAAAGTGACATCATGCTCGCTTCGGCATCCAATGCCATCATTGTCGGCTTTAACGTGGAGGCAGACACATCTGCACATAGATTGGCTGAAACTGAGGGCATTTCCATCCGCATGTACGATATTATCTATCGGCTTACCGAAGACATTGAGAAAGCGTTGAAAGGGATGCTTGAGCCAGAAAAACAGGAAGTAATTCTTGGAAAAGCACAAATTTTAACTGTGTTTTCTTTTTCAAAAGTTGGTAAAATAGCAGGCTGTAAAGTAATTGAAGGGACGGTCCGCCGCAACGCGAACATGCGCGTGATCCGCAATGGTGAAGTACTTGCAGATGGTGAAATCGCCTCGTTGAGGCGAGAAAAAGAAAATGTGCGTGATGTGCGTGAAGGATTTGAATGTGGAATTCGAGTGAAGGGATTTAACGATTTTGCCGAAGGAGATATATTGCTCTGTTATGCCTTCGAAGAAAAACCGGCAATCTGAGAAATGTAAGGAAAGCAAATGCCATCAATAACAAGATTAAAAAGGATTGCCGACCGCATGCAGCAAGACCTTTCTGAAATGCTTGTCCGCGGTGATATCCATGATCCGCGGTTGGAAGGGATCTTTATCACCGATATTCATGTTGACCGTGAACTCGCTTTTGCTAATGTATTCGTTTCTGCACTAGAGGGAAAATCGCGTGAAGAAGAAGTGCTGATCGGCTTGAACCATGCGAAAGGTTTTTTGCGTAAACAACTGGCAAGCCGAATTCAACTGCGCACCTTCCCGGAATTACGTTTTTTTTGGGATCCAACCCCAGAACGTGCTGAACGGATAGAGAAACTGATTGATTCCATTCAAGCGGAAAGGGAAAAGAAAGAACCAAAGAATGAATAAGAACCCATCGATTAGCCAGAAAATCAGGCAAAGGATCGATGCAGCAGAGATGATCGCACTGGTTACGCATATCCGCCCTGATGGTGATGCTGTTGGATCTGTTATCGGGCTTGGTGAGGCTCTACGTGGCTATGGTAAAACAGTTCAAATTGCTTTCGAAGAGACTCTTCCGGCACGTTTTCGTTTTCTAAAAGAAAAAGAAGAAAAAAAGAAGCCATCCTCCAAGAACGGAATCATTATCACGCTGGATTGTGCGGATCAAAACCGCACACCAAAGGATTATTCAGAAAAAAAGATTGATATCAATATTGATCACCACGCCACCAATACCAATTTTGGCGATTTAAATTACGTAAATGCAGAAGCGGCTGCCACAGCCGAGATTATCACCGACCTTCTTACTGAATGGAAAATTCAAATTTCACCTTCAGTTGCAAATGCGCTTCTGATGGGTGTCATTACAGATACCATCGGTTTTCGTACTCAGAATACAACCCCCCATACCCTGCGAACAGCAGCTACATTGACTGAGATGGGTGCTAATCTCACCCATATATATCAGCATTCTTTAACAGATATGACCTGGGAAGCAAGCTTATTATGGGGATTTGCATTGAACAAACTTCAAAAAGAAGGGAAAATCATTTATACTGTTATTACCTGTGAAGATCGAAAGAAATCCGGATTCACAGGTAGAGACGATGCCGATCTCACGAACTTTCTTAGCAGTATCCAAGAAGCAGATATATCAATACTATTCAACCAACAAAGTGAAAAATCAGTTAAAGTAAGCTGGCGTTCTCGTTCCAATGTGAATGTGGCTAATCTCGCATCTCAATTTGGTGGGGGTGGTCACCCAGCCGCTGCTGGAGCTGAAATCGAACTATCATTGCAGGAAACTCAGCAAAAAGTCTTGAAAATAACAAAATCTTATTTATTAAATTATGATAATCAGGAGTGAATGAATGGATGATAGAAGAACTCAACTCAATAACACTGTATCAGGAGTCTTAGTCGTCGATAAGCCGATTGGAATGACTTCCCATGATGTAGTGCAAATTATTCGGAATGGGACCAGGATTAAACGTGCCGGTCATACGGGAACGCTCGATCCAAGAGCCTCAGGTGTCCTTGTTGTTTTATTGGGCCCTGCCGTGCGTTTGAGTGAGTATGTATCTGCTGAAGATAAACGGTATCAGGCTGTTATTCAGCTCGGGAAGAAAACCGATACTTTCGATGAAGAAGGCGCCATTACCGGAACTGCTCCGGTTGATATTACCGCAGAGCAGTTCGAAGAAGCACTCAAAGGATACATTGGTGAAATTGAACAAGTCCCGCCACCTTATTCAGCCGTAAAGGTAAATGGTCGCAAAGCCTATGAATTAGCCCGGGAAGGGGAAGAGGTTGAACTAGAACCACGCATCATCCAGGTCTACAATCTTGAACTCCTCGAATGGGATCCTCCACAGGCACTAGTAGATGTACACTGTTCCTCCGGGACGTATGTGCGTTCTCTTGCCAATGACCTTGGTGAAAAACTCGGATGTGGAGCGATGCTGGCAGGACTCCGTCGTACAAAAAGCGGAAAGTTCACGCTCAATGATGCTATTCCTTTGCGTAAGTTAACTGAATCTTTTCAAGATGGAACCTGGTATAAATATCTCATCCCCGCTGCAGATGCACTGGGAGAATGGCCTACCATCAACCTCACATCCGAAGAAGTCGAACTCGTCCAACATGGACATCGCATTCGCAGAGAAGAAAAGATTGGCGATATGGCTAGAGCCATCACTGAACAAGGTGAACTGGTTGCATTAATGCAATTTGACGAAGAAAGTGGAGAATATCAACCGAAAAAAGTATTCTTCTCATAGACGTGCTCAACAATAATCATTCATCACCTTCTCGCATTACGATTGGATCGTTTGATGGCTTGCATGCAGGTCATCAAACGATCATCCAGCGTCTTGTCTCTGACGCACACAGCCACGGGCAAAAAGCCGTTCTGGTAACATTTTTCCCAAACCCGGCTGTTTTTTTTAAAAAGATCGAAACCCCCTACTATTTAACAACCAATTCTGAAAAAACTACCCTATTACAACAATTTGGTATTGATCAAACTATCATCCTCCCTTTCAATCGTGAATTAGCACAATCGAGTGCTGAAGCTTTCATCGTGAACCTGCAACAGCAGGTGCCTTTTGATGGCATTTATATCGGTTATGATTCTCATTTCGGTGTAAACCGTGAGGGGAACAGTGAAAAGTTAAAAGAATTTGGCAAGAAATATGGTTTTCAGGTTCATGTCCAGGAGCCCATTGATTTCAATGCTTCCCCTATTTCTTCAAGCTTAATACGAACCTATGTCTCGGAGGGAAATGTCACCGCACTATATCCACTGTTAAATCGCTGGTATTCGTTGCTGGGTGATGTGACTCACGGTGACGGCAGAGGGAAAAGAATTGGAATCCCAACCGCAAACATCACTTATGAACCTCAAAAATTGCTTCCGCCAAATGGTATTTATGCTGCACGCATCCATATCGATGATGAGGTTCGTCCTGCGGCCGCCAGTATTGGCTTTCGCCCCACATTTTATGAAACGCCCACCACAAAAACCGTAGAAGCATTTATCCTGGATTGGGATCAGGACATTTATGGAAAAACTGTGGTTCTGGAATTTGTGCGCAGGCTGCGGGATGAGATACAATACGAAAATGCACAAGCGCTCACTGCGCAGATTCAAAAAGATATTCAAAGCACAAGGGAAATAATCAACAATGAATGAAAAACGGCGCGTTTATCTTCTCGATAACAAGAAACTCAATCCCGAAACAATCGCCGTTACATTTGCCAAAACATCCCGCTCTCCCCAATCATTCGATCAAATCGCACAAGAATTATCTGATGAAAAAAGCGCCCAATTCCATGAGCGCTGGGTAGTGGGGTATGGGCACGCTTCGGTTGCCGAGCATGCCGTGCTGCACATTGCGGTAGAAAACATATCCAGGCTGGCTGTGGAGTGCCTAGAATCAAATCGCCTGGCTTCGTATACCGAGAAATCCTCACGCTATCAGGTCTGGGATGAAGCTTGCTTTTTCATTCCCGATGAAATCAAAGGTTCTGCACTAGAAAAAGTGCACTGCAACACAATCAGCACACTTTTTCAGAAATATACCAAAGCGCTACCAATCATCCATTCCACCATTGAAAAAAAATCAACTGAAAATAATGCTCTTTCGGAAAGAGAAATACACACCCGCTGCATGGATGTCTGCCGGTATTATCTACCCGCAGCCGCAACAGCCAATGTTGGGATCACGATCAACGCACGGTCTTTGGAGCATGCGCTGCAAAAAATGCTTTCTCACCCGCTCGAAGAAGTCCGCCAGGTTGGTCAGGAGATCAAACAGGTTGCCATTAGCCATTTGCCAACTCTCATCAAATATGTGGATGAGGTTACTTACCTGAAACAGGCAGAAGAGAGAACAACCAGATTGAACCCAACTATGCCTTCTTTGATAAAAATTGAGGATTGGTGCACTTTGGTTGATTATGACAAACAATTCGAGTCGCATATCCTTTCCGCTTTGATGTTGCGCTATGGGCAAGCTGGTTATACGGAGATGGAAAAGAACTTGCAGAGCTTTTCAATGGAGAAGAAGCAAACGCTGCTGGATATTTTGTTTGGCAAGCTGGATGCGCATGACATCCCGCTCCGAGAATTAGAATACAGCAATTTCATCTTTGATCTGCTCATGGATCAGGGTGCTTATTTTGAATTCAAACGCCACCGTATGATGACACAAACCGTCCAACCCCTATCCCCCTATCATGGTTATGCTATACCAAAATTGATCAGCGAATCCGGAATGGAAGCGGATTTTATCGAAGCGATGGACATGGCAAAAATAGCGTATTCGAAGATTGCAACTGAACTGCCATCTGTTGCTTCGTATGTCATCCCCAACGCATACAATCGCAGAGTGCTAGCCGGTTTCAACTTGCGCAGTGCCATCCATTTTTCAAATCTACGCACCGCACCCAATGCTCATTTCGCAATTCGTCGTGTGGCAAACCGCATGGCTGAAGAGATCAGGAACACGATGGGCTTATTCAAACCATATTTTTATGCACAGCCAATTGAAACCTGGCAACAGATTGAAAGTGAGTTTTTCACAGACCCAATCCATTTTTAATCCCCAGCGCCTTCACAATCCATTGCGACCTATCGAGAAATTCTTTCAGAAATGGAGAGATTCCTCCGCCGCTGCGCTCTGTAGGAATGACCTATTGATTACGTCCTGTCACCCACAAAATTGAATAAGATAGTTGAAGGTATCGCATGAAGTTAGCGAGCCATCGATCATTAATAAAGTTCACTGCGATATACTAGTTTATTGACTTTATTTTGAACAGATTCTTCAGTCGCTACGCTCCTTCAGAATGACCTCTAAAAATAGTACGCCATGGTGAGCGTTAGCGAACCATCTGTCACCCACGAAGTATAATCAATTGGTAATTCGGTGAATTTTTTGTGCCTAGAAATTCTTTCAGAAATGGAGAGATTTCTCCGTCGCTGCGCTCCAGCGGAATGACGAAAAAAGGGCGGCTTTGGAAAGCCGCCAAAGAATTATCGGCGGGATGTGAATCCCGCCCTTGTATCTACGCATGATTGAATATAATAATTAAGATAGGAATATCCAAAGGTAGCATATGAGCAAAATAGAATTTGTCATAAAAAGAAATGGGACGATTGTTCCTTTTACTCCACAGCGCATCAGCAATGCCATCTACCGGGCTGCAGTTGCCGTGGGAGGGCGTGATAAAGAAACCGCAGAAAAGCTTACTCTGCAAGTAATCGAATATCTTGAAAAGAATTTTTCCTCAACCAGCCATCCAACCGTCGAGGATGTACAGGACGCAGTGGAAAAGATACTCATCGAAAATGGTCATTCCAAAGTAGCCAAAGCTTATATTCTCTACCGGGACGAGCGGGCACGTATGCGCTCCGGTCGCAAAGAACAGACCATCCAACCTTCGCAGAACATTCCCTGGGCAAAGATCTGGCAGGTGCTCGATTGGGCATCTTCCCGTGATCTGCATACTATTGAACGCTTCAATCAGCGCATAAAAAATGGAGAGGTTCACGATATCATACGCGATTCAGAAATCTTTTATGAAGAAGATATCAAGATTGCTGCCAGAATGATCTTCGAACGCAAAGATCAAGTTAAGATCGTACTGATCACCGGTCCGTCTTCTTCCGGGAAAACCACCACCACCATCAAACTTGGAAATATCCTGCAGCAAAACAATATCAATTTAGTCACCCTGAATGTGGATCATTATTTCTTCGATCTCGAAGATCATCCCAAGGATGAATTTGGAGATTACGATTATGAAACCCCCCAGGCTTTGGATCTCAATCTGATCAGCAGACACCTAGTCGATTTGATCGCTGGAAAAGAAGTACGGATTCCTTACTATGATTTCAAAACCGGCAAGCGCCTGCTCGATCATACCCCCATGAAATTGAATAAAAATGAGGTGATTCTGATCGACAGCTTGCATGGGTTATACCCTGCATTAACCCAGGGTGTTGAGGAAAACCGAAAATTTAAGCTCTTCCTTGAACCGCTTTTACAGATGAAAGATGATGAGGGAAAATACATTCACTGGACGGATATCCGGTTGATGCGCCGTATGCTGCGAGATGCGGCATTTCGCGCTCTCGATCCAGAAAGCACGCTGACCCATTGGCATTATGTCCGCACCAGTGAACTGCGCACCATCATCCCCAACATTAATCGGGCTGACTACATCATCAACAGCGCCATGCCGTATGAAATTTCTATCTACGAACCCAAACTACTGCATTACTTTGAAAAATGGCCAGCAAAATTTAGAGACGATCCTCTGCGTGAGGATGCTTATGAACGCTCGAGTCGTATCCTTTCCTTACTGCAAAAGATTGAGCCGCTTGAAGATGATTCCATTGTTCCCGGCGACTCGGTCATCCGCGAATTCATCGGCGGCAGTAGCTTGAACTACCACTAAGCCATGCCCTACGCCGTCGTCTTGTACCTGGATACACAGATATCCAATCCCATCCAGCAAACCATCCTGGAACTGGCTCAGAGGAATATTGCCCCCTATATGCAGGTGAATTCCGTGCAACCGCATGTTACCTTGGCGATCTTTGACGACCTGGATTGCCAAACCTGCGAAATAAAAATCTCAAGATTAGCGCGGAAAATAAAGGTGTTTGATCTGAACTTTGCTTATTTGGGGATTTTTCACTCGGAAAGCACGGTAGTTTACCTTGGTCCAACCAGCACCCAGGAACTGCTTTCCATGCATTCTCGCTTACATGAAATTTTGAAGAATGATGCAACCCGTTCCTGGGACCTTTACCAACCAGGAAATTGGGTTCCACACTGCTCTCTGGCAGTGGAATTTCCACCCCAAAAGCTGCAGAAAGCAGTGCAAATCTGTATGAAAATAATGCTGCCGCTCTCCGTACCTATCGCATCGCTGGGTGTTATGCAGTTTGAACCGCTGCAACCATTATATGATTATGCAATTCAGGGATCTGACCTAAAAACTTGATCTTACAGATCTTGGAGTTGGTCTCTTAGCCGTTGTTCTGCGATGACTTTCAAGCGTGAATGCATCACAAAATACTGTCGACCTGCTTGCGGGCTTTGCGCATGGGTTTGAAGGACCCCCGACGCGATCCCGCGAATTCCTTCCAACATGGTTTTCACCATTTCCACTTCCAGACGCATGCGAATGGTAGAAAACGTATCGCCTGCAACAGGTGTGATATTTTTTACATCCAAAATTGGACCGGTATCCACTCCTCTATCCATATAATGCAGACTGACTCCGAAGCCCGTTTTTTCAATGGCATTTTCCAGGGCAGTCCACTCCACCACATCCATACCCCGGTAAGCCGGCAGTATACCAGTATGACAGTTCAGCACACCATATTTGGGGATTTGTAGGATGTTCTGTCGAATTAATCCCCCGCCGGTAAAAATGATCAAATCGGGTGCCTTTTGGCGTGCAAAATTTTCACAGGGATTATCGCTGAGATCACGGCATACCAGAT
>CAYLUJ010000031.1:0-12142 GCA_964386805.1 uncultured Pelolinea sp.
TAAAACTGCACCCTTTCTGTTGGTTTTGTGTCCAACTTTTGGGGTGCAGTTCAATTTCAGCCGGCTTTTTTGTTGGGAATTGCAATTGCGTATGTTTTTTCTCCCAGCACTGCGGGATCAACGATCTCCGGATACCCTCTTTCCATCTTGAATAATTTATAGTCCGCTGCCTGGAATTCTGTCCATAAACAATCCAGAGCTGAATGGCTGTGAATTTCAACCAGAATTGTGGGTTTAATCTCAGCCAGTGTTTTATGCATTCCCTTGATTACAAGAACTTCGCCACCTTCGATATCCATTTTAATCAGATCGGGGCGGGGATGATTTTGTAAAAAGATGAAATCATCGAGAGCAATAGCCTTTACATCAATTTGCGATAAATACTGCTCTTCTCGCCCCAGCGAACCCTGGGCTTTTCCCATGGCGCCTGACTTATGAACGAAAAATGTGGTGGTTCCGGGTTTATCCACAACTGCGGCTTGAATGGTAGAAACGCGAGTATTCAATTCATTAAGAGCAATGTTTTCAGCAAGGCGTTGAAAGTTCTCGGGCAGTGGTTCAAATGCAAGTATGTTCCCCTGTGATCCAACTTGTTTTGCAAAGATCAAACTGATATAGCCGATATTGGCTCCGATATCATAAACTACCATTCCGGGAAGGCAGAATTTCTTGATGGCTGCTTGAAGATCGATCTCATACGTGCCCAACCAATAATCTTTCTCGGTTTGCATATCCAGGTTTAAAAGAAAACCCTGTATGAATCCGCCTGCCACCCGTGTTTTGGTTAATCCGACCGGTGAGGCGGCGTTGAGGGTGTTTCTAATCTTCTTCGCCAGTTTCGGATTGCAATACAACTGTGCTTTTATGCGTGCCGGCAGGATTTTCGCTGCCAATGCTGCGATTTGTAGAGTAATTTTCACGGTTTTAATCTCATTTTAAGTAAAAGATAATCCCTGATCGGAATGCCATTATCGGCTTTCAAGGGGATTTCCGGTTTAAGCTTGCGGTCAGAAGCAATGCCATCTTTGATCAGTTCTTCCAGATAAAAACCATATTTTTGATAAAAGTGTAACGCGTTTGTGTTATCGTTGGTTGTGAACAGCTTCATTTCTGCACAGCCGTTTTCCCTTGCAACGTGTTTGACAGCATCCAACAGCAGCGTTCCAATTCCCAGCCCCGGCTGTAAACTGTTCAGGGAAATGATCTCGCAGGTTTCTTTATCAAGAATATATGTCACAAGCCCAATGCGTTCTTTGTCTTGTTCAGCGATAAAGGCAGGTAACTGTGCCGGGTGATAAGGTCTTCCTTGCAGAACAACTACATCATTCCCCCAACTTTCCAGCAGGAGTGTTTTGATCCATGCAGTATCTTGTGGAAATTTTTCGCGGATGTTGATCGCGCTCATACAGAGATCAATCCGTTTCTTTTGGCCAATGATCACGGATACGCTTGTGTGTGTCGATCAAATTTTCGGGTAAGACGCGGGCATTTCCCACGGTGGTCATGAAATTAGTGTCACCGCCCCAGCGTGGAACAACATGAAAATGCAGATGGTCTGCCACGCCGGCTCCGGCGGTTGCCCCCAGATTAGCACCCACATTGAATCCTTCTGCTCCGTATTCTTTGGTAAGGACTTGAATAGCCTGAGTGATCAGCACCATCATCTCGGTTTTCGTTTCGGTTGATAAGTTCCCCATGGCTGCTTCATGTGCATATGGGATAATCATTAAATGCCCGCTGGTATATGGATAGCGGTTGAGCATTACGAAAGCAAATTTGCCGCGTTTAACGATTAAATTGTCGGCGCTGTCCTCCTCATTCACCCCTTTGCAAAAGAAGCACCCTTTTTCAGAGGTCTCTTGTATGTATTTCATGCGCCATGGAGCCCAAATATGTTCCATTTTTGATACCTGCTTCTTCACCATATTCAAATCCTTATTATACGCGTTGTTTCTACGAAAAACAGATTATACTGGTATTTGCATGATCGACGATACTCTTTTTCAACAACAAATTTACTCGGTCTCGGAAGTGACGGGGTATATTCGTGTGTTACTAGAGGAAAACCCTGACCTGCAGGATATCTGGGTGCAGGGGGAAGTTTCAAATGTTTCCTTTCCATCCTCCGGTCATATTTATTTTACGCTCAAAGATGAAACCGCTTCTTTACGCTGTGTGATTTGGAAATGGACAGCGCAATATTTTAGCATCCGTCTGGAAGATGGAATGGCAGTAGATATTCACGGAAAGTTCGGTGTGTATGAAAAAGGCGGGCAGTACCAGTTCTATGTAGATTCCATGCGGTTGCAAGGAGAGGGCAGGTTATATCAGGAATTCTTACGGTTGAAACGAAAGTTGGAAGAAGAAGGGCTGTTCGATCCACAAAAAAAGAAAGCCATTCCCATTTTTCCCAAATTGATAGGTGTGGTTACTTCACCCACCGGTGCTGCTTTACAGGATATTTTAAACACACTCCAAAAAAGATTTCCATTGACTGAAGTGCTGTTTTCACCAACGATGGTGCAGGGGGAAGGTGCGGCGCAGAATATCGTGCATGCCCTGCACGCATTGGAAACTGCCCCTGAAAAACCCGATGTGATCATTCTGGCGCGGGGTGGTGGTTCGCTGGAAGATCTATGGTCTTTCAATGAAGAAATAGTCGTGAGGGCGGTTGCTGCAAGCGAAATTCCCATCATTAGTGGTGTGGGACATGAAACCGATTTTACCCTTGTGGATTTTGCAGCGGATGTACGTGCTCCCACCCCAACCGGTGCCGCAGTGTTAGCTGTACCCGATATTGAAGAGCTGAAAATGACCGTACAAGAAATAAAAGAATCATATGTGAGTATCTTCAAAGAGAATATCCAATTCAAGAATGTTGAATTGAAAGAACAGCAATACCGTCTGCAGCATCTGTCTCCTGAACGTGTGATCCAGCAAGCCATGCTGCAGACCGATGAATCGGCACACCGGCTGCGGCTTCTTATGCACAGTCGTATGGAGTTATTACACGCTAATTTGGATACAATGGGGGGGCGTTTTCATGCGCTGGATCCCCAAGCAGTGTTACAACGCGGATATGCGCTGGTGTTTGATCCGCAAGGCAAACTGATTGTGAGTGTTGCGAAAACCAGTAAAAATGAGAAAATAGGTATACGCTTAAAAGATGGCATTTTGGCTGCAGAGGTGATTTCAAAACGTGAACAGGAATAAGTAATGGTATGGTAGCGAAGAAAGATATTCAGAAACTGAAGTATGAAGAAGCCATGCAAGACTTGGAACAGGTACTGGCGGACCTTGAAAATGGTTCCATGGAATTGGAAGTGATACTGGAACGGTTTGAATTGGGCAAGGAACTGCTGGCGCACTGCCAGGAACTGCTGGAAAAGGCTGAACTGCAAATTCGCGAAGTAGATCAAGATTCAGGAAATTCTATCGAAAATGTGGACTGATCTCGTCGATTTTTTTCAACAATTACTATCAAATTATGTTCTGGCCTCTGCAGTAGCTGCCTGGGTGACAGCGCAGCTTTTAAAACCCCCGATCTATTACCTAAATACTAAAAAATGGAATTGGATGGTCTTGATTAGCCCTGGGGGAATGCCGAGTTCCCATTCGGCTATTTCTACGGCAACTGCGCTGGCTATCGGATTCCACGATGGATTTGATTCCTCGTTATTCGCGCTTGCCATTGCACTGGCTACCATTGTTGTATATGATGCGGTCAGCATCCGCCGGCAAGCCGGTTTTCATGCCGAATGGATCAACAAGATCGTGGAAGAGATCTTGAAAGGTGGTAATCTTTCTTATAAGAAATTACAAGAAGTCTTGGGGCATACTCCCTTTGAAGCCATGGCGGGCGTGACCCTGGGAATTTGCATGGCATTGATCATGCACGCTATTTACTACTGAGGTTAGAACCCCAATTTTTTCTTCTGTTCTTCGAAATCCTCTGCATGTGCAGAGGTTGCTTTACCTTTTTTCAATTCTTCCCAAAACTTTGCATCCAAGCGGCGGGAACGCACCGGAATGGGCATGGGGATGCCCCAGCCGGCAATGAGAACCTCTTCTTTGGGTTGTAAGTGCGAGAGCATACTGCGCAGGGATTCTTTGCCTGCTGCTCCGGAGAGCACTGCGCGGATATCCTCGTCATCGGTCAGATAGCCACAGATGCGTGTGCCAAGCTGTGAAAGCACCTCATCATAGATCTGTGAAGGGCGCTGGTCAATGATCAGCAAAGTCATGTAATATTTGCGCATTTCGCGTGCAATGGTGCTAAAGGTGGTTTGGGTTGCCATTTCGCGATTAAGTATCTTGTGTGCTTCTTCTACCACGATCACCAACTGGCGGGGTTCATCCGCCTTGTTTGTACCACTGCGGTGTGCATTGGTTTGTTTTTCCCATTCCTCACGGATCTTACGGGTGATGAGGTTTGAAATGAAAAGGTAATCCAACTCGGTATCATATCCGCTGAAAGAAAGGATGATGTGTCTGCCCGTTTTTAGGGCTTCGACAATGTTTTGTAAACCATTTGCGGCAGGTCTAGCGGTGATATATTCGGCGTGAAACAACCTACCTAGTTTGCTGTGCAAGCTCTCGGCTGCTATGACGTTCACTCCACTGTGATTTGCCCAAGCGGCAACACTATCAGATGCTGGGACCTTCTTATCATCTTCGTCTGTAACCATGCTGCCTGATTTCATGGCTTTGAATTCCGAAAACCAACCTTTACCAAGAGTTGATACCAGTGCTGCGAGCGTGGTGGCAGTGGTTTCCTTTAGATTCAATTCAGCAGCCAACATCTCAATATCCGCTGCTTCGATATCGTTTTCCGCGATTTCCACCTGAAAATCGGGGCTGTTCCCGCGAATATTTCTGCCCCCACCCAAACCGACCACCTGTACTTTGGGTCCAAAATGGGTGTTTAAACCGGTGACCTTTTCACCGGTATCAGAGGCGGTATCATCGAAACCATATTCATCGTGCATGTCAAAAACAAGCAGTGAGGCTTTATCCTGCTGAATAAGCCCGGCTAAGATAATACGGGTGAGAAAACTCTTGCCGGTGCCGGTGGCGCCGAAGATACCCGCAGAACGCTGGATGAAATGGGATAGGTCAATGCATACCGGAAAATTTTGTTCGCGCGTGGTTCCGATCTTGAAATTGTTCTCGTCATTCTCGTCACCAAAGACAGTGGCGATATCCACCGCACTAGCCAGCCGCACAGGAGATTGGTGTGCCGGGATGGTCTTGATCTGAATAGGACGCAGCATCAATTCATCCTCTTTTTCCTTTTGATCTTTCCAAGCTAAATAATCTTGAATATTTCCATTGTTGAAATCAGGTCCATTTTCGAGCATTAGGACTGGCAGGATGATCGCATTGGAATATAGCACTTCTTCTCTTAATACCCGTGCGATCGGTTTTGGGAAATAAACGTCAATTTGCTCATCAGAGAAGCGCGGGTCGGTAGCTCCCAAACGCAAGTCGGTGATCAAACCATAAAACTGCCAGTCACCGCTTTTAATGGTAACAAAGCTGCCCTCTTGAATTTCCTGGGGGGAGACTTGAAGGCGGGCGGTCAAACTTTCGGAGAGGCTGCCACCGATCACTGTTCCAATTTTCTGCCCCGGTTGAGTTGGAGTGAAATTCGATTTTGTATCCATATTCTTTTCCTGTGTCATTCTGGAAATACAGACGTATCAGATAAGGTGTGCAGCAAGGCACTGAGCGTATCGTACTCATTGCGATAAAGATGCACCAGGGTGTGAGTGGATTTTTCCATCCATACTTCCCGTTCTTCTTCCGTCAGCAGCGCATGCATGTTGCGAAAATGAGCGGCGACCAGGTCAAAATTAAGTGTGGTTTTGTCCGCTACCATATAGCGTAGATATCCACCGCTGCCTGAAGTTGTGAATTGTAAAATTTCCTCAGTGGAGCAGGAATAAACGGATTCTAGTGAAAGCGGAGGATTGGGCGGCAGCAGGTGACTGATATTTTCTTGTTGATCAAAGCCCAGAAAAATGATGCTGAACTCCAGCGGAATGATGCGGTTATCGCGGTTATCTTGAATAACCTGTTCTTCAATAAATTGTGTGGTGGCAAGCTGCCTGATCAGCCCATCATCCAAAATATGCACATTTGCAATGATCCCATAGATCGTTCGTTGGTTTTGAACTGGAATGCTGACCATTTCTCCAAATCCCGGGTTGGCGGTTTGGCTCATCCGGCAGCCGGCTGTGCAACCCAGTGTATCTGCATTTAAAACATAACCAATCCTGTTATCGTTCATCTCTTTCGCTCCACTTTATTATGAGGCAAATGATCTTTGGCGCTTTGTTTGTATGATTTTTCATCTAGAGGAATGCCATCCTGGATTTGCGTGGCCTGAATGCGCTTTGCCAATTCGTTCTTTTCCTCCTGGCGCACCAGCGCGGTTTCATGGGCACGATGTAGGCAGTAGGGGTAGGGTTTGGTGCCCATGATGGTGCACTGTTTCAACAATGCTGCCTGTAAGAGATCTACTTTCACTGCATCCATTGCTACCCACCTTGGAATTTCAACCCGCACGATCCATGGTTTTTCGCTTTGACTGACATTCAGATAAAAGAAAAAGAATTGGACTGTATCGAAATGCTTCTCAGAGTCGTTCTGGGGTGGATGGTTTTCAAAGATAGCTGATCTCTCACCACTCCTTAACTTTCGCTCAAAAAGCTGTCGATCGCTGATATTGGGAAAAAAGGCAGTCGCAGGTTGATCTTTATCCTCATCCGAAGCACAGCGGCGCAGCAGATCCAGCAGCATTTGAGAGCGGGGTTTATCCACATATCCGGCCGTGATGATATCCGCAGATCGGAGAGATTGCAGATATGTATGATAGGTTGAAAATCTTTCTTGAAAAGCTTTATCTGTACGTGGTTCATGATATAGTTCCAGCAACCCGTCGCGCAGCGCAATGGTAAGACCGTCCAACCCCTCACAGTATTCACAGAGATAGCGCATTTCCAGCACATCCCGATCCAAATTCAACATATCTTCGCTGATCAACTGATTTTCTACGTACAACTTATCATGCTGATAGAGTTTGCTGATAATGACTGGTTGGATAGGTATTTCATTGCCTGCTGGAATTCGTATGATTCCAATATTTACCAATCCAAATACCGGTGCACTTTGTGGATCAGGGATGATCTGAGAACCGTCGGCGCAGACCAGATTGTATGAGCCTACTCCGCTGGGATAAGTAAAGGTTTTATTGGGATTCTCGTGGGTTGGAACTGCAATGCGCATTGCTGCGCCATCACCATTTCTTTGCATGCCTTCGATATCACGAGAAAAATGTTCCAGGGCTATTAATGCCTGGGTGAGTTGTGTTTCAGCGTGTTCGTGAACCAGTAGCTCATTTTTAGAAAAAAGCTTGATTTGCTCTTGCAATTCAACGTGATTTAAAGGCATGGGGATCCCCGGGATACAAACATATAGGGATTATAACGAAGGATAAATGAGATAGCTAGGTTAAATACAGAAGGAGGCCAGAAGGCCTCCTTCGTAAAGGGGTACCGCTAAAACCGGAGGGTTAGGGTTTTAGCGTTTCAATGTAATTGAAGGTTACATCTACTTCTTTTCCATAGCTCAACGCGCCAAAGCCAATGGTACCTTCGGTATAAGTGGTGTCTTCAATTGTGAGAGGGCGTTTGTCAAAGTAGACCTGTTCGCCGTTGATAAAGACTTTGAGCTGATTACCCTCACAGGAAAGAGCAAACACATTCACTTCCTCACCACTCTTGATCAGCGTGCTACCAATACGGCTTTCTACGAAGTTCGTGTAAGCATTTTTACCTTCGTCGGCTAAATATTGGTCATAACGGAGTAATTCGTAATAACCCTGGCTGCTGATACGCAGTTCATACCAACCTGCTTCTGTGGCACGGCACATCAAAGAGAAGGCGTTGTCAAGTTGACCATAATTCTCCACTTCAGCTTGCACAATCACATCGCTGTAAGAAGTATCTTTGCGGAAAAATGCATAGTTGGTGTCATTGGGTGGTTGAATTTCGAGCCGGAATTTGCCATTGGTTTGCGACCAGATAAGTTGATTTTCCAATCCGGATACGATCTTCATGCCCCAATTATTGTTGATATCTTCATCAAATTCATCGCGCAAAATGAGGTCATCCGAAAGAACTGACTCGGTTGGTTCGGGCTGTAATTCGCTGGTCAACGGTTCGGCATTTTGCGTTGTGGTTGTGTTTGGCGCGACCCTACAAGCTGCGAGCAGCATAACAACCAGGATGATGCCAAATACTGTTTTGATTTTCATTCTTCATCTCCATTTCATATGCTTATGTGGTATATTGGTCATACCACTATACCATAGTTTAAGCAGAATCTTGGATTTTGTCAATGATGGAAATTAATTTAAAATAGATACAGGAGTATGAGACATGAAGATCAAATGTTTTATCAGTATCTTTTTCATATTTGTAGTTGCACTTACTAGCTGTAACTACCCGACCAATGTACCCACTCCTACTGTAACCAGTACACTTGAAAAAACCTTTGCAGATAAAAGTAAAATTTTGGCTTCAGCCACTCCATCGCCTTCATCCGCTCCGACTTTGACTCCAATACCTGTAGCACTGGGTCCCAACATTTTCCCGGATGCTGTTAATCCGTTGAACGGTCTTCCGGTTGAGAACCCGGAAAATCTGAAGAATCCACCGCTGCTGGTATCCATCAGCAACTTTCCTGCCACAGCCAGACCGCAAGCTGGTCTTTCCTACTGCCCAATCGTATTTGAAATATGGATTGGAGAGGGCATGACCCGCTTCTTGGGTATTTTCTATGGCGATTTTCCTGAAGAGGTTGCAGATGCATATCCAGAGGATGAAACTACAACCAGCATTGAAGAACCTGCAATAGGTCCCATCCGTTCGGGGCGGCTACCGTACGAATATATTCGAAAGCTGTTCAGTGGATACCTGGTGATGGCTTCTGCTTCACAGAATGTTTCGGAACAACTCAATGATTACACCAATTTCTTTGGAAATGACCTCTCCGACCCCAACAGTGCCATGATGAAAGTGACCCAACTAGAGGAGCTGGCTCAATCGAATCCAAAGGAATTGGGAGAAGCAGCACTGAGCGGTATGTTTTTTGATGCCAATGTACCGGAGGGTGGAAAAATCGCTCATTCTGTATGGTTGTTCTATTCTTATCTGAATCAGATCTTTTGGCGCTATGATGAAGCGAGTGGCACTTTCCAGCGTTGGCAAGATAACGCCGATGCCACCACCTTCATTCAAGCTACTGACCGCTTAACCGGAGAGCCATTGGGTGCGGCGAATATCATCATTCTTTTTGCCGATCATGAGGTAGAAAATACAACGTTGATCGACATTTCCCTCCTCTATATTAAGCGCGGAAAAGCTCTGCTTTTCAGGGATGGACAAAAATATGATATTTACTGGACCACTGCCAGCGAAGAATATGAGAAAACCACCGGCAAGCTGCGCCCGATCCGTTTTGTGGATGCCGAAGACAATCCATTCCCGCTCAAACCCGGCCAGACCTGGATCGAGATCGTACCATTCTTTACACCCTATTGGGAAACGGTCGATTCGGAAATTTTCAACCGGCTGGCGAATGGCGACCAACCGGACTCGGGGTACTGGGCAGTCAGGGTGCACGCTCCGGAATAAACAGAAAAGCCAGTTCATCCTTCGCTGGCTTTCTTTTTTACATTCTTTTTCGAGATAGCTGTTTCTTGCGTTATGCAGTACCAATGCTCCTAGTCAAGCTCAACCACCAGACCGGTGCCGGCTTCTTTACTGGGGGTGGCATTCCATAAAGCTTGTTTACAATGCAGGTCTGTATCGTGACAGATGTAGAAGTCCTTGATATTCTGTTTCTTCACATACTCAACGGTTTTATCAAGCTGCGATTGGGGAACCTCGTCAATGCGTAGGTGCGAACCACCCAGGTAGGTATTGATCTGGGGTGCACCGGTGAGTTTCTTGGCATATTCCATGATATTGCAGATTCCATAATGAGCGCAGGCGGCGATGACACTGGTTTCTTTACCATTCTTATGGCGGTAAGCGAGCTGGGTATCCTCGTCCACCACATCATCCACCCATACGCCGTCCTTGAATTTCTTCGCAACCTGCGGTACCTTGTGTTCAAAGTCGTTGGTCAATGGGGTCACACCCATATAACAGAGATTTTTTGTCAACCAAACGGGGTCCGGGGTGATGCGCACGTCGAAATATTGATCCAGAACCTCGCGGCTGACATCAAACCCGGAAGAATGGTTCTTTTTAAAGTTGTATTTTTTATAAAAAATGTCTTCCATGGTCACGAGCATGATCGGTTTGCGCGCCATGGCTGTATCACGGTAATATTTAAGAAGATATTTTAAACCGCAGCTGTGATCGCGATGACCATGCGAAAGAATGACATAATCTGCAGTGCGCAGATCAATATCCAGTGCTTCAGCATTTTTAATGAAATTATCAGAAAACCCAAAGTCAAATAGAACCTTGATGTCTTCATCTTCAACCCATGCCGAGAATCCATGTTCGGCATTCAAATACATTCCAAAAAGACTGTTGTTTTCAAGTAATAAAGTAACTTTCATTTCGATTTTCTCCTATTCGATTCTTTTCTCTGTACTGATAAGTAACAATCAAGTATTAATATACCATCATACTAAAACAAGCTACCATCTCTGTGAGATTTGTGTAATAGTTCTATCTGTTGGGATGTTCGGCGAAGTACTGACACCGTACATTGAGCGGGCAGCGTTCGCACTGCGGTTTGCGTGCCTGGCAGATTTCTCTTCCCAAGCGGATGATATTAAGATGCCCAGCTTCATAGTGTTCGGGTTCAAAGAGCCTTTCCATGTATTGGTGGCAGTCTTCCACATTCATTTTGGGTGGGCGTATTCCAAAGCGCCCGGTTACCCGGTAAATATGGGTGTCCACCGGAAAAGCTGGAATGCCCAGCGAGAACTGCATTACAATGGCTGCTGTCTTGAAACCCACCCCCTTGAATTGCAGCAGATATTCTCTGATCCGTTCAGGTTCCCATGCTTTTAGAAAATCCAGATCTAATTTTTGACGCTCCTGGCGGATCTGCTGTAATACTGCCTGAATGCGCTTGCCTTTTTGGTTTCCCAGGCCTGCCGGGCGGATGGCATCAATGATATCTGCAACATCGGCATCACAAACCGCATCCCAGGTGGGAAAGCGCTTACGTAGGCGCTCAAAAGCCATATCTCGGTTGTGGTCGTTGGTATTTTGAGAAAGGATAGTGGAGATTAACTCATCAATAGCCGGCATGGGAGAACGCCAAACAGGTACACCGTATATTTTAAATAATCGCTCATACATCCATTGGGAATTTTGTTTATCCTTGGCAAAGCGATCTGCGAACCCTTTTGAAAGTGAATCTACGTTTTCCAAGATTGCAGTACCTCAACTAGTTCTGTGGATGGACGGATCTCGCCAACCGGAATATTGCGCCAGTTGGAGATGCTGCCGGTATCAAATTCTTTCAGCGAGACTTCTGCTTGTGGAGTGATGAGCCCCAGATGCCGGAGAACTGCCATGCAAACCACCGGTCTGGCACGTTCTTTCAAATCCCCATCACTGATCTTCACCATGATGCCCATGGCCGGGCTGCCCGGGTAGACTGCATTGGGCATAATCCCAAGACCAAAATAACCTTCTGCTCCGGTCTTTGCGATCAATTTTCCGGGAAGTGCTTCCATCACTGCCGTATCGAACCGTTCGGGTCCAGCGATAAGGAATGGATGGGTCATCATGGCATGGGTAACATGATGGCACGCACGTGCGCGTTGTAGGGTGAGTTTCTCTGGCTGGCACAACAGGGCATACGCTCGTGCTGCGTTGTGCATGGGTACTGCAAAGACCGGCGCCGAGCAGCCATCAATGCCCATTTCAAACTGGTCAGCAGGTACCCCAAACATTTCCCCACAGGTGCGCAAAATTAATTGCTGGGTGGGTTGATCGGGAATGAGATAATTCTCTATAGGTTCAGCAAGTAATTTGGCAAGTGCCAGCATGCCACTGTGTTTTCCGGAACAATTATGCTGTAAGTTGGATGGTTGTGCTTCTCC
>CAYLUJ010000031.1:12152-21743 GCA_964386805.1 uncultured Pelolinea sp.
CTGTCACCCGATCAAAGGGAAGATGGATGCCGCACTGTAGATCAGTTTCATTAATACCGATCCTTTTTTGAAGTCTTTTTAAAACAGCCACATGTTCATCAGTACCGGAATGTGAAGCGCACATGATGGCAATCTCATCATCTTCAAAATGATATTGTTCAACGTCTGAATGTTCAAGGAGTGCTAAAACCTGAAGCGGTTTAGCGGTTGATCGCAAATAGGTGACAAACTCTGGTTCCCCCAAACTGAAAAGGACATTCCCTACATTATCACTGATTACCACAGTGCCAAGATGGATGGACTCAACAATTTCACCACGCGTAAGTTCTACCAGCGGTCTGAATGTTTTTTTACGCATGCACCCTCGCTCATTGATTTTCTAAATGCTTAACGCACACTTCGTCCGTAGTATTGGTTGATGCCCCATTTCAAACGGGCTTTGTAATGTTCTTGAATTCTTTTTGTTTTAGTGGGAAATGTCTCTAAAAGACTTGCTGCAAGTTTTTCGACCTGTCCTGCATCGATCGCTTTGATTGAAAATTTTTCCAGACGCTTCTGAACGAAGTTCAGAAATTTTATTTGTTCTTGAATATCATTTCTCTCAATTACACCTGATCTACCGCTGATTATTGTATAGTCTTTGTAGGTATCTGATTTGAGGAGTTCTAATGTCTCCAGCCACAAATCAATATCGGCATTTTCAAGAAATGGGGGCTCTTCAACAATAACAGCATCGCCAATGAAAACAATTTTTTGATATGGCATGCCAACCCAGATGGCTCCTTTGGAAGGACCGGGATGATAATCAAGTTCCACAACAATATCATCATCCAATTCAAGCTTCATGGATTGCGTGAAAGTGATCTCAGGATTTATCCACTGCATAGGGCCAATCTCCGGGTAAAGTTCCCACTCACTACCTGTATCTGAAGCAGGAAAACGAAACGTAGTCGGGCGACTCTGAATTGCCTTACTGGTTTTTTCATGTGCAAAAACGGGACTTTTTATCGGAACAGCACATGCAGTGCGATCAAAATGCTCGTCCAGTAGAATATGTACGCGAGAAGGACCGCTATCATTCTTCATGGCAGTTGTGCGCCAGGATTGAACATCTTTTGGCGTTAGTGGAGAATCGATAAAGATTACTCCTTTGGGGGTCTTGATGACACCTACCGTAACCCCACTTAAAGAAGCATCGATAACGACATTTTCACTAATTTCTTTCATTCATTCGCTCCAGATAACTGTAATGATGTTTCACCTTATCATTTTTATTATATGTCAAACGTATCATAGATCAGCACAACCATTCTTACCACCTTCTTTGACGGATATCCTTTCTTATTGCATTACATTTTTTGCAATGTAGATCATTGCAAAGTAGCGCATAGGGATCTTCATGAAGCAATTGAAGAGCGGTTTGGATCAAGGAATCGAGTGAAAGCGCATACCAGGTGTGCTCTTGAATTTGTGCTTGCTTGACCTCATTTCCTAGATGAAAAAGGATCTTGAGGAACCCATCAGAGCAACTGGGAAAGAACGGGCATTCTTTAACTCCTTCCTCGGTCATTGCCCAGCGCAGAAATTGTTTTCTTCCACACTCTTTTTCGCAAAAATGCAGGCTGAACAACGCAGAGGGTTCTTTATCTGCCAGAAGGATTTTCGTATTCTTGCCCTGTAGATACTGAATGTGCCCATAGGGTTCTGCAGTGGTTTGTGATGCAAGCGCAGCATCCAATCCTAACCCCAAAAATGAAAAAATGGGATGGTTTGAACGAATCACATCCGGGTAGTGCCGGAACAATTCGCTGATCGCCTGATCTTCAAAATCAGCTGGGAGATCGGGAGTGAAAACGGAAGCGTTCAAGTTTTCGTTTCTCCCGCTTCCGTACTCTATCAAATTATCTTCAGGTCCCACTTCGGGGATGATCATGGTTTTGAATGTGAAGCTGGGCATGAGGATGTTATCAATACCTGCTAAAATTGCACCCAGCAGGGTCTGTGCTCCTCCCTTGACCAGAGGGATCAATGATGCAGACGCATGCACAAAGGTCGGATCACTCCGTTTGATCCCCAATTCATTCAAGGCATTTTTCAGATCGCGATACTGTAGCATGGCTAGTTTGAATTATAGATGAAGAAATCGATTATTGTTTGTTTGTGCATACCGGGACGGTATCCTTATTTTCTTTTCCATTCAACGGCAGCCCGAAATAAGGTGATGGATCGAGAGTGTTCTTAATTTCCAATTCATTCTCAAATTTACCATCTGTGCCGGTCAGGACGATCGAAAAATGCATATGAACTCCCACCGGATTGTTTGGGGTTCCGGAGTAATTGCCTTGATATCCCAGTAGAGTACCTGCTTTTACGAAGACCTCATTGGTTCCAGGGGGAAAATCTGCAACAATATACGATTCTCCATTTTCATTTGCCATATGCGTGTAATAGGTCCAAATTTGACGACCAGGTTGCAGCGGATCATCCGGAATACGGATGATGAGAGATGATTTCCAGTCAGGAAGGCGGGTGAGGTAACCATCGTATGCAGCATAGACCGGTGTGATGCCTGCTTCTGTGCCGCCAAAGACGTCAATTCCTTGATGATGATTACCGATGCGGAATGAATCTCCCCATAAATAACCGATTAGACCGTTAGTCGGAAGCAAGAAGGGTGCATCCTTGCACTGGGTTTTGGCTTGTATAGCCCAATCAGCATGTTCTTCAGGGTTTCGAAGCCACTGGACGACTTTTGCAGAGCGTTGTGGGTGAAAGATGGTTTCATAAAAAACCATCACAACCAAAATCACCAGGATGCCAATCCCGATCAAAAGAATTCTACCGATTGTTTTCATTGATTATTTTCCGCAGCGATTTCACCAATCATTGACCAGGGACCTGCCCAGGTGATATTAACTTCTTTTATCGTACCCAGCAGCGGTAGAGAAGAATCAGAAAAGACCAGTTTGTTGGTTGGAGTTCTACCAAACCAGCGCTCCTTTTTCTGCCCTTCGAACAGCACAGGAATCTTTCCCCTCAAATATTTTTGATTGATATCTGAAGTGATTTTTTCCTGTAGATTTTCAACCGCGCGGAATCTTTCCCATTTTTCTTCTTCGGAAACTGTGTCATTCATATGCAAGGCTGAGTAGGTTCCAGGGCGGGGTGAGTAGCGCGCCACATGCGTCATATCCGGTTTTACATCTGCTAGCATTTGCAGCGAGTGGTTGAATTGTTCGACTGTCTCTCCCGGAAAACCAACAATCAGGTCAGTTGCAAGGGAAGAGAAAGGAAAACGAACTCGAATCTTTTTAACGATTGACATATATTTTTCAACGCTGTATCCTCGCCGCATTTGCCGCAGTACCTCATCATCCCCTGCTTGAATGGGCAGCTCAAAATGCGGCATTACTTTGGGCAGTTCGGTCAGGGTATCCAGCAGTTCATCAGTCATCCAGTTCGGATGAGATGTTAAAAAACGGATCCGTTCGATTCCATCAATTTGGTGGATCTGGCGAATTAATTCACCCAGGGTTGGATAGGCGGGATTTTCTCGACCATAGCGATCCACGATCTGTCCCAACAGGGTTATTTCTTTTATTCCCTGTTCGGCAAGCATATGAATTTCCGATAAGATCTCTTCTGGTGGGCGGCTGATCTCTTTTCCTCGCCGCAATGGAATCACACAATAGCTGCAGGCGTGCGAACATCCCAGCACGATCGGGACGAATGCTGCCACGGTGTTGCCACGCATATTCACCGGTAAAATAAAATCATCATCTTTTTCTAAGATCGATTGAGCCATTTCCCGGTGTTCATTTGTTCTTACCTGATCTGTTTCCAACAAGAAACTGACCAACCGGCTGGTATCGGATGGAGCTGAGAATACATCAACAAAGGGGAAGCGCTTTTTCAACGGTGAATAATCTCCCATACCGACCATGCAACCCATCAAGCAAATTACCGTTTGAGGTTTTTGTTGTTTAACTCTTTTTAACGAAGAAAGTCTGCCGACCGCTTTATCCTCAGCACTTTGCCTGACAACACAGGTGTTGAGCACGATGATATTTGCTTGCTCAATCTGTTCGGTGGGGGAATACCCAAGCTGTTCAAGAGCTGATGAAAGTCGGGTTGAATCTGCAACATTCATCTGGCAGCCTTCAGTCCATATATGATAAAACATGCGGCGATTATATCAATAATTCAGACTCTTTCAATCCTATTAAAAAAGATAGAATAAGGTAAAATTGGCGCATGTCATATCCTGAATATATTCCATACAAAAAGAAACGCAAACCAGGAACCTTTATCCTGTTTTTGATCTGTTTTTTAATAGTGTTGGGATTTGGACTGTATCAAATTCCCTGGGTCAATCGAGTTGTCAGCTGGCGCATTGATCTTGCGGTTACATATGTACACCGGATTTTGAATCCCATTGAAGAGTTACCCGCACCTGTGGTCAGTCGTTCCACTGATTTGGGAATTCCTTCCAGTACACCGGTTCCTTCTACAAGTACGCCCACACCCATTATTTCGCCAACACCGACTGCAATCCCTACTCCTATTCCAGGATCGACCATCCTTAATGCCCCGGCTTA
This sequence comes from uncultured Pelolinea sp., assembly GCA_964386805.1. Taxonomy (GTDB): domain Bacteria; phylum Chloroflexota; class Anaerolineae; order Anaerolineales; family Anaerolineaceae; genus UBA4781. The sequence goes on from CAYLUJ010000031.1 coordinate 16,751, forward strand.
TGATGAGGCAAAAGATAAGCAAGATTGGAATAACTGCGGACCGGCAACTCTGGCGCTGTATTTGCGTTATTACGGCTGGGAGGGTGATCAATACGATATTTCCAAGATTGTCAAACCAACCCGTGATGACCGTAATGTGAATGTCGAAGAGCTGGTTTACTATGTGCGCAATTATTCCGGTTGGTTGAAATCGGAATTTCGCGTGGGTGGTGATGTGGAACGCATTAAAAATTTACTGGCTGCTGGTTTCCCGGTTATGATCGAGGAATCATTCACGACCGATAGACAATATTGGCCAGAAGATGATTTGTGGTCGGGACACTATCTCTTGATTACCGGTTATAACGATACAACTCGTACTTTTACAGCACAAGATTCAGAAATAGGACCTAATCAATCCATAAATTACGATATCCTGGATAAAAAATGGCAGGGATTCAATCGCGTGTATATCATTGTGTATCGCTCAGAGCAGGAACAGACTCTCAAGGATATTCTCGGAGAGGATTGGGATCTTGATAAGAACCGTGAAAAAGCATTGACTGTTGCACAGCAAGAAGCGGAAGAAGACCCTCAAAATGTGTTCGCATGGTTCAATGTGGGTACGAACCAAACATACTTTAAAAATTATCAACAGGCTGCACAGGCGTATGATGCTGCGCGTAGTATTGGTTTACCACAGCGTATGCTGCGCTATCAATTTGGACCCCTCATCGCATACTTCAACGTGGGCAGAACAGAAGATTTATTGAATCTAACCAAATGGGCTCTGGATATCTCCCGCACATCGGAAGAAGCCATGTTGTGGCGTGGCTGGGCATTTTATCAAAATGGAGATAAAAGCACTGCCTTAAGCTATTTTCGCGATGCTTTAAAAATCAGGGAAGACTATGAAGATGCATTGTGGGCGATTGATTATGTGAATGTGAACTAAGGAGAGGAGATAGTGGAGACTCTTTCAGGAATCGAAGCGATCTTCTTTGACATTGATGGAACATTAAGTGATTCCGATGACCAAATCATTGAAGAAATTGTAAGACGCATGCGTTTTTTACATTTCTTATGGAAAGACCCTCTTTTGCGTAAATTTGCCCGCAGTACAGTATCGTGGTCGATGGCATTCTTTAACAGCACATATCACATCGTCGATCGACTTGGATTGGATAATTTCATCGCTAGAATCTTTCCACATAAACATGTTCAAAACAAAGATGATTTTGAAAAAGACTTCAGTCTCATTAGCGGAGTCGAGAAGACAGTTGCGATGTTGCATGTGCGTTACAGACTGGGCATTGTGAGCGCACGTAGTGAAGCCGGAGTACTGCATTTTCTAAAAAAATTTTCTCTTGAAGATTATTTTGATGTGATCGTATCAGCACAAACCTGCTATTACACAAAACCATTTCCCCATCCATTGCTGTTTGCTGCTGAAATGGTAAAGGTTCTTCCTGAAAAATGCTTGATGGTAGGAGACACGATTGTTGATATTTTAGCCGGAAAAGCAGCCGGGATGAAGACGATTGGTGTTTTGTGTGGTTTTGGGACACTCAAAGAACTTCGTAAAGCTGCTGCAGATTTTATCCTTTCATCTCCAGTCGAGCTTGTTTCGCTGCTGAATCAAAATTTAGGGTAAATAAAAACCGGTACATTTCCATTGCTGTGTTTGATCTTGATCGGATACTGATAAACGGTTGAAAGTTTCTTTTCGGTTAAAACAACTTTCGGTTTTCCATTGGCATAGATTTTTCCCCGGGAAAGCAAAAGGACTTCATCGCAAAAACGCATAGCCTGGTTGAGATCGTGCATGGCAATGATGACGGACATATTTTCTTTCTTTACATGTTCCAGTAAAAGATCGAGAAATTCCATTTGGAAACGGATATCTAAATGAGTAGTTGGCTCATCCAGCAGAAGTAGAGGCGTATTTTGTGCAAAAGCACGCGCCAAAATGACGCGTTGCTGCTCACCCCCCGAAAGTTCATCAGCCATCGTATCTGCCAGGTGCAGTATATCCGTACGGCGCATGGCATTCTCGGCGATCTCTTCATCTTCTTTCGAGGATCTCCCGAACCAGTTCAGATATGGCGTTCTACCCATGAGCACGATCTGGCGTACCTGAAAACCCGCAGGGATGGTCCGGTTCTGCGGAACTGTGGCAATATACCTGGCACGTTCTTGAACGGGCATGCTGGTCAGATCATGCTTTTTAAAGATGATCTCTCCCTGTTCGACATCGATCGAGCCATTAATGGCTCGAATCAAGGTGGTTTTTCCTGCACCATTAGGTCCGACCAACCCTAATATCTTACTCTTGTGCAGTTCAAAGGAAATAGCTTCGAGAATTGGATCATGGTTAAGAGTTACGGAAAGATTTTCGACGAGTAACATTCTTTACCAGATCTTTCTTTTGGTTTTGCGCAGGATAAATAAAAAGAAAGGAGCTCCAAATAGAATTGTGATCACACCCACCGGAATCTCCTGTGGAGATAGAAGTATACGCGCAAGGATATCAGAAATGCTTAAAAAGATGGCACCTCCCAGGGCAGAAAGGGGCAGCAAGAGGCGGTAATCGTTGCCTGCCAGACGGCGCAGGATATGCGGCACGACCAACCCGACGAAAGCGATCGTGCCGGAGAACGCTACCGCGGCTGCCGTGGTCAGGCTGGCAGCCAGAATGATAAGAATACGTACTTTCTTCACCGTCACTCCCATTTGCTGCGCTTCTTCATCTCCAAATTGAAGCACATTCAATTGGTAGCCCATGCTGCATAGTAATCCAATTCCCAGTAATATAAAGGGAGTGGATGCAATGACCGGTTTCCAACCCACCAGGGTGCTTCCACCCATCATCCATACGATGGCGCGCCGCAGTTCCCCTCCAGCGTTGATGAGAAGAAATGAAGTGAGGGCATTAGAAAGAGAGCTGACCGCCACACCTGCCAGGATGAGGGTGGTGTTGTGAATAGTCTTACCAATCTTGGAAAGGGAGTAAACGAGCAGCACCGCTAAAATGGAACCCCCAAAAGCGCTGATAGGAACGGCGAAATAACCCAACAGATCCTGTGGCCATTGAATGGTCATGGCGACAATGGATCCCAATCCGGCACCGGAAGCAACACCGATCAGATAAGGATCAGCCAATGGATTTTGAAATAATCCCTGATATGCTCCACCGCTGGTGGCAAGTGCAGCGCCTACCAGCAGAACCAGAATGGTGCGCGGAACACGTAGATCGAAAAGGATGCTGGCAAATTTCCCCTGGGCTTCGGGGAGGGTGAACCCGCTATCCACCCTCCCTTTAAAAATTGAGAGTATGTCTTGGATAGGTATAGTAACGCTACCAAACATAATACTCAGCAGCGCTGCCAGTATTGCTCCTGTAAAGAGGAGCCAAATCCACTTGGCAGATTTATATTTGCGCACTAATCAAAGACCTCTGGGTGGAGGATGCGTGCCAGAGCTTCCAACCCATCCACTAACCGTGGACCCGGCCGTGCCAGCAGATTATCATCAAAAGGTAGAACATTTCCCTCTTGTACGGCAGTCAAACTGCTCCATCCCTCGCGTTCGCCAACACTTTCAGGTGTAATACCCCACAGCGAATCACCCAGCAAGATGATATCGGGATCCTGAATGATCAGTTCTTCGAGGCTGATCTGTGCCCAAGAAGAGGAGAGAGCATCACCAACATTCTTTCCGCCAGCCATACTGATGAATGTGCTGTAGTACGTATCCGGTCCTGCGGTGTAGGGTTTGGTTGGATCGGTCGCATCTAATTCGTAAAAGACAACCGGTACAGTATCGGTTTCTGCAATTGCGGAAACAACCGCTTCGACAAGTGATTGGATGTCGGTGATCACGGTTTGAGCAGTATCTGCATGCCCGGTCAACAATCCCATATTTTCTATGTTCGTATACAGGTCATCGAACGTGAGTGGGTTGCTGACATAGAACACAGTAATGCCCAGGTCTTCGATGGACTGCACCAGTTCGGCAGTGTTTATTTCGGCTGCCAATACCAGGTCGGGCTCCAATTCAACGATCTGTTCCAGGTTGTATTCAGAATAACCACCACCGATATCCACCAGGTTGCTGGCGTCTTCGGGATAATCGGAGAAAGAATCGCGTCCGACAACCTGATCACCAGCCCCTACAGCGTACAGCAATTCCGTGTTCGAAGGCGATAAAGAAACAATGCGAACTGCCGGACTTTCCAGAGTGACCTCACGACCCAATCCATCCACCATGGAAATTTGGGTAGAAACAGCTTCTGATATTGCTACAGCGTCTGGTTCAACTACTGCAGTGCTACAGCCAGTGAGAAATGCTCCCATGAGCAGAGTTGAAAAAAAGAAAACGAACTTCTTATACATGTGAAACCTCTTTTGTTGGTTGAAATTAAAATAAAAAATCTGTCCTTCTTTTGACAGATCATGGGTTGCTTTCTATGAACAATGGTCACCTCCTATCCACGAGAGAATGTATTTTTTTACGTTCTGGCGGGCGACCTGGCTTGGTTCATGGAACCTTACAGTTGCGGGACAGCACCGGACTTTTAGTACCGGTTTCGCCATTGTGTCCTTCCATCCGGGGAGAGGACACCAGAACACGACTATGAAATGATTGTATTCATAAATCCCTGCCCAGTCAAGAGAAATGCAAAAGAAGGGAAGAAATTACCCGACAGCTATATATTTTTATTTCCATGGCAGCGCGGCTGGAAGTCTTCATGATAAAATGGAAATCATTCTTATCGGAGATATTTATGCCTGAAAAAATCTTGGTTGCTGTTGCCTGGCCGTATGCCAATGCGGAAATTCATGCCGGAAATCTGGTGGGTTCTCATTTACCCGCTGATATTTTTGCCAGATACAACCGGTTGCACGGCAACGATGTATTGATGGTTTCGGGCAGTGATTCGCATGGCACACCCATCACCGTGCGCGCAGATGCCGAAGGGGTGAGTTCATTGGATGTATATCAGCGCTTTCAT
>CAYLUJ010000032.1:0-21376 GCA_964386805.1 uncultured Pelolinea sp.
TTTAGAGCTTGTTCTTCGAGAAATTGCAGAACTTGTGCGCGGTTGAGAGTAGGGATGGATAGAACAGCTTCCAGGTAGGCGGAATCTGCACCGCTGCGGATCATGGTATTATCGGTCTTTCCGCCGGTAAGAACTTCGAGCGCATCCAGCATGATGGATTTTCCTGCTCCGGTTTCACCGGTGAAGATGGTCAAGCCAGGTTTAAATTGCAAACGGAGTTCTGGAATGATGGCGAAATTTTGGATCGATAATTCTTTCAGCATCTTCTTATCCGATATACAGTCCTTTAGTACGGGCACGCAGAGTGGTTGCCAGGATGATGGTGTAACCTGCCTGCCAGATGGTGGAAAGAAAACTGCCGATGGCAGAGATTCCATAGATAGACAAATAGATGCTCATATTATACAGACCAATCAGAAGAAGCGGCAGGCTGCCCACGATCGCGCTGATCAGAACCAGGCGGGTTAACAAATTTGAGTTTCTACCCTTGGTTATCTTCAGCACTCCTTCGCTGATGATCATGCTGACCACTGGTGCTATCAACAGGGTGAAGAAACCCAGAAAGCGGGCAACATAGCTGCCCAAAAAAGCGATGCCGGCGCTGAGCAGGCAAGCTAGAATATAATCGTCTATTTGTGCCGTATCAAATTTCTTTTCCTGGCTGCGGATGCATTCCGGGCAGCGATAGCCGGTGGGCGTGCGAATTGCGCAGGAGGAGCAGATGGGTCGGTCGCATTTATTGCAGCGCAGCAGTGTTTCGCGGTCAGGATGCCGGTAGCAGGTGAGTGTATCGGGATTGTTTGTTTCAATTTTTTGTTGGCTCATAGTATTGAATATTATAAACGCATGTTCTATTTAATAAAAAAACAAGCTTACACGGTAGGATTTTGTTTCATGTAACGGTTCAAGTTTCTGTAGAAGAATCCGGGATTATGAAAACGGATGAAATGGACATTCCTATTGCTGGCCGAGATCTTCACCGAATCATTATCGATCATCTTGACCGGTTCATGTCCGTCGGCGCTGAACACCGCGTCGTAATTGGTATTGACAGTGATGGTAATACAACTTCCTTCGCTGAGGATGACCGCCCGATCAAAAGAAAGATGCGGCGCCACCGGCACTATCAGAATGTTTCTGGTTTCCGGTGGCATGATAGGACCATTCACCGCTAGCGCATACGCAGTGGAACCGGTGGCGGTGGCAGCGATCAAGCCATCGGCAACATAACTTGCCATGGGGTATTCATCCACGCTGGCATGAATGCGGATGGGTTTCACCTGCTGCCCGCGGCAAACCACAATCTCATTCACCACCTGCCAGCTCCCCAGAAGTTCTTCTTTTCGAAAATGAGAAGCTTGCAACATCATGCGTTTTTCAATACGATAATTCCTGTCCATGAGACGGGGAAGGTAGTCTTGCCAGTTGGTCCTTTCCAGTTCAAATAGAAAGCCAAAGGTTCCCAGGTTAATACCGGTGATCGGGATGCCTGCCGGAGCGCACAACTGGCTGGCACGCAGCATACTTCCATCCCCTCCCAAAACGGTCAACGCATCAATTTTTTTTGCAGTGACAGCTTTTTCCAACTGACTGTCTTTCAGGGAGCAGCACAACACGGATTCAGCACCATGCTCCAATAGAAAAGATTCCACTGTTTGTGCGGTGGCAACGGCATCTGGAATATCGGGATGATAAGCGACCCCTATGTTCTTCAATGATGATGTTTTCATACTTTGAATTAATTATAACGATATGTAGAAGAGAATTACTGAAAAATACCAAACCTGATAGATCAATTCTCACAGAGTTTTTTGGAATATATTCTTCCAATTTTATTTTCGGAACTTGGAACGATGATCGCTGTCTATTGAACACGGCTTGAAAGGATTATGTTATAATAACAATAAAGATAATATAAGAACACAAACGAACAAAATGAAAAAGGATTCTTTAAAGAATTTATTTTTTGGCAATGTAGAAACTTTGGTTAAAAAGATATACCACTTGAATTATTTTTCACTCTCTGAATACAAGAAAGGGAAACAACATAATGGATAGAACAATGAAATTACCCAAAGACTTTTTATGGGGTGGCGCGATTGCCGCCAGCCAATGCGAGGGTGCTTTTAAGGTGGATGGAAAGGGTTTGAGTGTGGCGGATGTGATGACCGCGGGTACTGTTGATAAAAAGAGAGAAGTAACCAATGGCATTGCTGAGGGTTATTTTTATCCCAGTCAGGTGGCGATCGATTTTTATCATCACTATGTGGAAGACATCGCTTTGATGGCTGAGATGGGTTTCAAAGCTTTGAGATTGGCGGTGGCATGGACACGAATATTTCCAAATGGGGACGAGGAAGCACCAAATGAAGCCGGGCTACAATTTTACAGTGATGTTTTTAATGAATGTTTAAAATATCACATCGAACCAGTTGTAACCTTATCTCACTACGATATGCCATTGAATCTAGCAAAGAAATATGGTGGGTGGCGAGATCGCAGACTGATTGACTTTTTTGTGTACTACAGCGAGACTCTATTTAAGAGGTATAAAGATCAGGTCAAATACTGGATCACTTTCAACGAGATCAATGTTATTGCCCATGATACATGGTTGTCAGGGGGAATAATATTGAAAGAGGGAGAGAACAAAGAACAGGTCGCTTACCAGGCAGCCCATCATCAAATGGTCGCGAGTGCGAAAGCTGTAAGTGTCGGGAAGAAAATAAATCCGAAATTTGTCATTGGCGGTATGGTATTTGGTATGAGGTGTTATGCCAAAACCTGCCATCCACTTGATGAACTAAAAGCACAACAGATACAGGAAAAGGATTTTCATTTTGCAGATACCATGGTGCGTGGACGATATTCCGATTTCATACTTGCTTATTTCAAGAACAAAGGTATCGATATTCAAATGGAGGATGGAGATGCCAAAGCATTGCTGGATGGTAAAGTGGATTTTCTGGGGTTCAGTTATTATCTTTCTTCTGTATGTAGTGCGGACCAAGATATGAGCAAGGAGCGAGAGATGGAATCCCTGTTTGGATTAAAAAATCCATTTCTTGAAGCATCAGATTGGGGATGGCAGATAGACCCGGTGGGATTGAGGATAACGCTCAATGCTCTGCATGCTAGGTACCAGGTACCTCTCTTTATTGTTGAAAATGGATTCGGCGGTGTCGATAAGGTAGAAACTGATGGGTCAATCAAAGACGATTACCGGATTTTTTATCTGAAGCAGCACATTGAGCAAGCTAAAAAGGCTGTGTGTGAAGATGGTATTGATCTAATGGGTTTTTTATCCTGGGGACCTATTGATATCGTCAGTACCTCCACAGGAGAGATGAAGAAGCGTTATGGATTTATCTATGTTGATGTTGATGATGAAGGTAGGGGTTCTTTCATGAGATCAAAAAAGATGAGTTTTTATTGGTACAAAAAAGTCATTGAAAGCAACGGAGAAGTTCTATGACAAAGCATGGTGCTTAAGACATTGATATTTATTACAGAAAGAAATTGCAACCAATATTTTATATAAAAAGTGATTACACAGAAAACATCAACGGATGTATCTTGTGAATTTTATTAAAGAATGAAAGGGATATGCAAAAAGGCAATACAAACTAATCTTATATTTTATAGATCAATCTATACTGTAATTACCTTTACGTGTTCTTCAAGTTGATTCAAGGCATCTTCGTTAATCCCATTATCGGTTATTACGAAGCTGATTTGGTTTAGCTTGGCGACAAAACTTGTAGCAACACGATTAATTTTTGAATGGTCACAAACGACGATGGTTTCTCGAGCAATAGCAATCATCATTTGCTTACTGTGGGCATTGGTGGGATCAAGGATGGTAATACCGGATTCAGTATGCAATCCTTCAATTCCAATGAAGGCTTTATCTGCTCTGTACCCAGCGATGAAAGAATCGGTTTGATATCCTAAGGTATTCAACATTCCCCTTTGCACAATACCTCCGGCAAAAAGGATTTCTATTTTGGGATTTTTCATTAATTCAAGCAAAATATTAATGGCATTTGTAATAACTGTAATCTTTTTATCCATTAAATTTTTTGCGATTTCGTAGGTGGTTGTGCCAGAATCCAATGCAATGGTATCACCATCATTAATTAGGCTTGCCCCCATTTTTCCAATGCGTGTTTTTTCATCCGAATACTGATCGGCTTTGGTAATTGTGGACATAAATGCAAAGCTATCTTCTGATTTCACCGCACCACCGTGTGACCTTTGGATGACCCCTTCTTCCTCCAGACCATTCAAATCCCGACGAATAGTCATTACAGAAACGTTGAAATAATTACTTAATTCGATGACGCTAGCAAAACCTCGCTCGGAGATGAATTTTTTTATTTCATTCTTGCGTTGCAATGGTAGCATGAGTCCTCCCAAGCAGAAAAATGATTAAAACAATCATAATTATACATGAATAGTTGACAAAACAAATGAACATGCTATAATCACACCAATAAAGATAAAAAACGAACACAAACGCTCAACAATCGGAGGATGAATGAAAATATTATTAGTATGCAATTTAGGTGTTTCTACTTCTTTGTTAGTTGCTTCCATGATGAAGTATCTGCCACTTGACTCAATAGTTGAGGCTGTCCCAGTTTCTGAAATTGAGGACAAGATCAATGCATTTGATATTGTGATGGTCGGACCGCAGGTAGCATTCAGAGAAAAGAGTATACGTGAGATCGCGGAAAAAAATGGAAAAGCTGTTGGTTTGATCAATCCAATTCATTATGGGCGTAACTCTGGTGATCTGATTGTGGAACAAGTAAAAAAAATATTAGGTGAATAAAAATGGCATCACCGATTGATCTTGAAGATTCTTTGATGCAAATGATCACTCATTCTGGTATGGCAAAAAAGCTTGCATATGATGGATTTCATTGCATTGTAATAGGGAAGATCGAAGATGGCTTAAAACTTTACAAAGAATCCGATGAAGAATTGGTTCAAAGTCATCGAATCCAAGCCCGTCTTCTAAGTGCTGAATACGATATTAAAAATAATATGGAATTAGTATTACTTATTCACGCTATGGATATGATCATGACAACCATGTCAGAAGTAAATCTGCTTAAAGAATTCAGCAACATATTAAAAATGAAAGGAGATAAAAACGGACAGAAAAGTTAAATTTTTTGATTTGCATTTGAATAATTATTTTTGGAGGAAAAAATGAGTACAACAAAGAAAGGCACTTTTGCCGAAAAATCTTTTGATTTTATCAACACCAAAATGGCTCCAGCGTTTGGAAAACTAGCGGAAAATAAATATCTAAGCACAATCACCCAAGGTTTTATGGGCTCTATCGGTGTGACGTTGATGGGTAGTATTTTCCTTTTACTTACTGTTCTTTCGACGTATATCCCAGTATTGCATTTTTGGGATCTCTGGGCTTATATTGGTTTCAATTTAACTCTTGGGTTGATATCGATCTATATGGCCGCATCGACGGCAATTGCTTTTGCGAAGAATTTTAAATTGGATGTAACAACCGCAGTCGTTATCAATCTCGGGTCATTTTTCTTGCTTACTGCTAATGTAGATCTGGCTACCGCATCTTTATCAAACCTGGGTAATTATGGTGGTGGCGCTATTTTCCCCGCCTTGCTTTGTACCATGGTGACGATGCTAATCTATAAGTTTTGCGTTGATAAGAAAATCGTTATTAAAATGCCTGAAGGCGTTCCACCTGCGATTGCTGCGATGTTTACAGGCTTGATTCCTGCTTTCGCTTCTTTCATAATAGCTTGGATGATTCACAATGTACTTAACATCGATGTTATCGTTTTAATTTCAAATCTTCTACAGCCTGTATTTAAAGCAGCAGATAATATTGTGACCTTTACCCTCAGTTTCTTCCTTGGTGGTACGTTATGGACTGTTGGGATGCATGGTGATTCAATGGTTGGTTCGATCACTGCACCATTTCTTGCAATTTGGGGTACGGAAAATATGGCTGCCGCCGCTGCTGGCGTTTCTGGAACCGAACTGCCCCATATTTGGACGATGGGTCTCATTCGTATAGCTGGGTATACCAGTTCATTGTGGGGATTACTTTTCTGGATGCTCAGATCAAAAGTGAAAAGCATTCGTGCGCTTGGAACTGCCAGCATCGCCCCATCCATCTTCTGTATCATTGAGCCGATCGTATTCGGATTGCCGGTGGTATTTAACCCGTTCCTTTTTATCCCCTGGATATTGTCCTATACAATTTCGGCTTTCGTATCGTACGGAGCAATGGCTCTCGGTCTGGTATCAAGATTGTCCATTGAACTACCATGGGTAACACCTGCCCCCATTATTGCGTTTGTAGGGACTGGTGGTGATTGGAAAGGTATTTTACTGGTAGTCGTTAATTTCTTGATTGGTGTAGTTATATTTGCCCCGTTCTTTAAGGCTTTTGAGAAAAATAGGCTCGAAAAGGAAAAGTGAGCAAAGCAGTGTAATTGAAATTCAGATGGTGGGGTTATTTCATGTATTTTTGAAATTTACCCCACCATGATATTTAAAAAGTAAAAATGAAAAAACTAATATTGAGCCATATAAAATGCGATTTTGAGAAACTATCTACTGAAGACCCCAAGAACATTTTCCTTGCTGAAGGAAGAATGACAAAGGCAAAGAACTGTAATGCGAATGGTGTTATGGCATTTTCGAAATTGGACTTGAGTCAGCACTTTGTATAGATCTCCATATTCTTAGAAATACCGGATTATCAGGAATTACATTGCTTGAATATATTTTATCAGGTTCCATTTCTATTAAAGGTAGGCGACATGTTCACAAAAGATTGGCTATTAATAATCAATGAGTAAATTGGATTTGGAAATGACTTTAAAAAATGGTTCTGTAGATGAGATTGTTTACAAATACGCAAAATATATTGATCATACATTATTAAAAGCGGATACAACCTCTGACCAAATAGCAAATATATGTTATGAAGCAAAAAATTATCATTTTGCATCTGTATGTGTGAATCCATGGTACGTAAAATTGTGTGCTGAAATTTTAAAAAATACGGATATTAAAGTATCAACGGTCGTTGGATTCCCATTAGGTATGACTACAACGGAAGTAAAAAGATTTGAGAGCCACGAAGCTTTAAAGAATGGAGCAAAAGAAATTGACATGGTAATGAATATTGGCGCGCTGAAAGGAAAGAATCTTAAAGTTGTCCAACAAGATATTCAGACTATTGTTTCTGAAGCACATCCTTCCGGTGCATTAGTAAAGGTGATTATTGAAACATGTCTATTAACACAAGAAGAGAAAATCACATCGTGTGAAATTGTGAAAAATGCTGGCGCAGATTTTGTTAAAACCTCAACGGGATTTTCAACTGGCGGTGCAACAGTAGCAGATGTTGCTTTAATGAAAAGAATTGTTGGTCCAAATATTGGCGTGAAAGCATCCACCGGAATTCGAACTCTTGATGATTTTTTGAGTTTAATCAAAGCCGGAGCTACACGGTTCGGTACGAGTGCTGGAATTCGAATTATTGATAGCATGAGAATTCTATATCTTAATGAAAATAGGTTGAGTAAAAAAGAGGAAATGTAAATTCAGAGGCGTAATTTCGCGAAAGTGGATGTTTGTTAAAGGCTATAAAAATCAAAAAAACTCTGAACTATTTTATCTTTAGTAGAAAATGAATCGCGGAACATGCTGCAAAAAAACTTGTTCGATTCTTGCAGGTAAGTTCAAAAGAATATCTGGACAGTGTCGTCCCTAATAGATTCATTATTAATAGATGGTAATAAATAGTATTGTTCGAACAAATTAGCGGTGAAAAGGATATTAAAAATGGCAGAAAGTTTCAACGGCAAGTCCAAATATGAGATGCATATTCCAATTATTTGTAATGACTTTGCGGGTATTGCTAAACAGATCAAATGCCAGAGTCAAAAAATAATAATTTTTGATGGACTTCCAGGACTGTATTGGGATAATTTCATTGAGACTATATTGAAATATTTCACTGATAAAAAAATCTCAGTGATAAAGTTTGATTTAAAAAGAGAAGATATTGGTCTTTCATCAATACTGGAGAATTCTGAGCAAGGATATTGCAAATTAATTCAAAAAGAGGATCTAGACATATATAGAAATAAAATAGAAATAGAATTAAATTATGTTGATTTTATTTTCATTTATGGAGTGGGAAGCGGAATACTAGCTGATAGAGGATGTCTCTTTTGGATGAATGTGGCCAAAGAGATCATTCATTTATATGCAAAAAACCACGAGATAAAAATTTTTAATCAAAAGATGAATGATGATGAATTCACGAATTTTTGGATTATAAATATTCGATCCCATTTTGAATCCCTGGTCAATAAAATTATTTATTATTGCGATATTACGAATTCTAATAAACCAATTCTTATTTCTTTTGGTGAATTGAAAGAGAAAATTAAACAGATTTCTCAACAACCGTTTCGAACAAAAGCAATAATTTCCCCTAGTATTTGGGGAGGGCATTGGTTGCTTCAAAATGTTTATAAAGATTCTCACCTAAAGAAAATTGGTTGGTCTTATGTATTTTTACCATCTGAAAGTGATATCGAATTTGAATACAAGGATAGAAAAGTCGATATTCCTTTTGACCTCCTTATGATTTTAGAACCCGAAGCTATTTTGGGAAAAGACCTTGTTGGAAAATTTGGAAATGAATTTCCGGTCAGAATTAATATTACCGATACAATGGGTGGGGGCGATCTCTCATGCCAAGTGCATCCCACAAGCGAATTTAGCAGAATAAAATATGGAAAGCAATTTAAAGAATATGAAACATATTTTATTTTGAAAACAAAGATCCATTCAAAAATTTACTTGGGTTTAAATAATAAAATCACTAAAGATGATTTTAAGCATGCGGTGGACCAATCCGTTTTTAGAAATAAGAAAATTAAAATTAGTGATTTTATCAATTCCTGGAAATCAAGAAAACGACAGTTATATTATGTCTTACCAGGATCAGTTCATTTTATTGGTAGAAATAATCTTGTAATGGAAATTATCTCATCATCAATCATTCATACATTTCGTTTTTATGACCACTTGCGGATGGATGAAAATGGAAATAAACGAGAACTAAATATTGAAGATGCATTAAAGGTGTTAGATGATCAAATCAACACTGATTTCGTAAAAAATAATCTTAAACCGAATATGCATTTAAGTAGGATGGATAGGGGACATCAGGAATATTCCTATGATAATTTACCAGCTGTACCCATGAAAATAATTCTTCTAAAAATAAAAAAGAATAATCTGATTCAAATTAATAAACGCCAATATCACTTATTAACATTAGTCGAAGGAAAATCAATCAGGATTCATTGCAAGAATAAGTATCGCGATCTTGGATATCTAGAAACCATTTTGATCCCTGCTTGTATTGATGAATATTGGATAGAAAATAAATCGCATAAGAAAGTTGAGATACTAGAGGTAACCTCATAGTTAATAACTTACAGTAATACTAATAAAAAATTTTCATTTCAAAGCCGCTGGTCGCAATCAAAACGGAATCCGCAGCGTTCACAGCGGTTCGGATTTTGATGCGAGCGATCGGGTTCTCCGTATTCCTTTTGCGAGCGGATCTCTTCCACTAGGTCTATAACGTTCTGGCGCAGTTCATCAGTATAACGGATGGCAAAAGTGCGGTTTTTATATTTCAATAGACCATACGGTGGGCGTTTTCTATAGTCTCGTTCCAGCAGCAAACAGTAGCTTGCCAACTGCATGATGTGGCTGTCGTAGGGTTTTTCAGGCGCCCAGCCGCTTTTTACTTCCACCGGGATCAGACGACCACGTCGCTCGACCACATAATCTGGCTTTCCCGTCAAACCCAGTTCGGCATCGTACAGTGGCTTTTCCACTTTTCCCAAAACACCCGGATCAGAATAAATGATCGCACCGGAAGGCAGCCCCAACGATTTCTTTTTATGAGCAGCGCTGACCAGTACCAAGATGGCGAAAAACAGGAGGATGAAACCGATGGAAAGAAGAAGCGTGTTTGACATGCCTGTTATGAAATGGAGCTGGAAACAAGCACGATGATGAAGATTACAATGGCAGCAGCCAGAAGGAGATACCCGGCAGCCTGGCGAAAGAAGATCTGGCGCGCTTCACCGGCATGTTCTTCGTGAAAAGCCATCCCGCCAGCCAGTTCTGCCTGGTTGCGGCTTTTCAAACCCTGGCGTGCATACCACCAGGCTCGCTCGCAAAAAAGATAATCGCCGATCTCAGAAGCGCGAACGGTCCTCTTACTCCTTGCCATTCGCATCCAGCTTGTTTTCGAGACTCACGATCGCTTTCTGCAAACATTCCTGTCGCAAACTGGTGGTGAGATCGGCACGGGTGCGTTCAATGATACCCCGTGACAGATCGGTTTGGCGACGTAGCCCGTGCGTAACCGCATCCGGATAATCCACCGTGACCAGTAGGGCATAGATCTCGTCCATCAGATCGAGCAGTCGTTCCGCTTCTTCGGAATAACCCTGGCGCAAGATATCCAGGCATTTCCGGCGCAGTTCCCCGATGGTTTCAGACAGCCCGCGCAGGTAGGTGGAAACTTCCACATTGAGTTCTTCAGGAGGCGGGAGCGGATTTCCTTTGATAAGGTCAAAGGTCAATCTGGCTTCCACATATTCCTTGATGGAATCCTGAGTGTAGCCGGAGAAATACAGCTCCGGGTATGGCTGGAGATTGGTCTTCAGGGTATCGCTGATAGCTCTGGCATCCCCAAGTAGTTTTTCGGCCAGATCGTATTCCTGGCGGTGTACAGCCCGGATGGTATTGGCAGCATTGCGTGTCAGCAGGCGGGTTTGTTCCAACGCTTCTTCTCTGGCTTTATCGCAGGCTTCCAAAACCTGATGGCATTGATCAGATAATCGTGCGAAATCAGAATTCATAGCATGCTCTAGAATGGAATGTCATTCTCATCCAGATCGGGCATACCACTTTCGGATTCAACGGGAGCATCCGGTGAGCTGGTGCGGGTGGAAAGGAAACGCACGGTTTGTGCATTGACTTCGTAGGAAGTGCCCGAACGTCCATCGGCGCTGGTCCAAATGCGCGGGCGACCGGTCTCTTTATCCGGGTTCAAGGTGCCTTCAATTAAAACCATGCTGCCTTTATTCAAATATTGATTGCAGCTCTCGGCTTGCTTGCCCCACACCGAAACACGGAACCAGGTGGTAACCTTTACCTGCTCGCCGTTTGCATTTTTATAAGTGCGATCGGTGGCAACTGAAAAATTTGTGACTGCCTGCCCGTTGGGCATATAGCGCATTTCGGGATCCTGCCCGAGCCGACCTACAAGTACCAAAGTATGAAATGACATGTTCTTCCTTCCAATCTATTGTTGATGATGATTCATCTTCTCATTTTCGTTAATTATATGCGAATATTCGCCGGAAAAATTTCACGCCGGATTGAAAACAGGGATGTTATAATTCCGCACAGGTGAAAATATGATTAAAAAACAAATGCGAGTGATGGGAGTATTTTTTGTTTGCCTGCTGGTGATGATCGCCTTCATTGCCACAACTGGTAGCTATCCACTTCCTCAGGCTTATTACTACACACCTACCCCTCAAGCTGATGGGCGCATTCTTTATACCGTGAAAGCCAATGATACCTGTATCTCCATCGCACTGCTGAACGGGATCACGGAAGATGAACTGCGCAATCTCAATAATTTACAGAGTGATGATTGTAGTTATTTGCAAGTTGGTCAGCAACTGCTGATCGGGGTGCTCGAAAAACCGACTGCCACTACCGAAGCGCTACAAACCACCCTGGAACCCACCCCCACACCTCTCAAGGGCAACGGCACGATCTGCATCTATCTCTTCAATGATGATAACGGGAATGCTATGGCAGAAGATACCGAGCTGCCCCTGGCAGGCGGTGCGATCAGTGTGCGAGATCGCCTCAGCACGGTTAATCTGACCGGAACCACGGACGACAGCGGAGAACCGATCTGCTTTGAGGATATTCCCGAAGGTGATTACGACCTCAGCGTCGCCATCCCCGAAGGATACAACCCGACTACAGTGTTGAACTACACCCTCAATTTGTTGCCGGGTGACGTTTCGATCGTCGATTTTGGCGCACAGCCCAGTTCCACTGCTCTGCCCATCTTTGGCGATGAAAGCCCTTCGATCTTCATGGGTTTGATGGGAATTGTTTTTATCGGAGCCGGGGTAGGATTGTGGTTCTATATTCGAAAACTTCCTAAATAAACAAATCCAATTAAAAAAGAGACGCCCCGTAAAAGGGGCGTTTTTGGTTAACCAAAGCGCTGTTCTTTCCAGATATCCGCTTCGTTGTGGTAACCGGCTTGTTCCCAGAACCCGGGTTTATCCACGCTACTGAATTCCAACCCGCGCAGCCACTTAGCGCCCTTCCACAAATAGACATCTTTCACACTGTGCTTTCCGGGCAGCGCGCCCACCAACCCTCTAACCGGGTAGCCATGCTCCAGAGAGATGGGTTCTCCTTCAAAATGGGTTGCCATTAAAAATGTTTCCGCTGCAATCACTTCCAGCGGCAGGTTGGCGGTGAAGCCATTCTCGGCATGTTGGATCACATACTTTGCCCCTGATTTTGGTACGATGATCTTTTCATCCAGCAATGTTTTTAGCTGAATCCCTTCCCAATGGGTATCAAATTTGCTCCAGCGCGTGACACAGTGCAGGTCATAGCAAACTTGCACGCGCGGGAGCTGTTGAAATTCTTCCCAGGACCATGTTTTTTCTTCTTCCACTTCTCCAAAGATGTGAAATGTCCACGTTTGGGGATCAAACGTGGGTACCGGACCATAGTGCAAAACAGGAAATTTCATGGTCAATGTTTGCCCGGGCGGCAGACGGTTTTCCCGCTGCATCTCTTTTTCAAGTTCTTTTCTATCGATCATAAAAGACTCTTTTCTGTTCAAATTATACCAACCCCACGCTTTCTACTGTGTGTAAAAAATTAACGTTTGTTTGAAAAAGTGAGTAAAATGATAGGGGTGAGACTCCCCCGGAAAGAAAACTATGCAGGCAAACAAACAGGATTTTGAAGAAAGAGAACAACTGCGCAAAGCGCGCATCCGTGTTGGCAGTAATGACGTCACCACACCGTTCATCTTGGATTATCTGGAGCGCACCCTGCCGGTCTACTTTGATTATTTAGGTTTTTCCGATGCGGAGATCTACCTAAAAAAGGAAAAATCTCCCGTTCTAATGAGGGTTCTGCATTACGGAGAATCCCAGGAGTTTTTCTGGAAAGAAGAACAATATGAACTGGGCAAGAGCACGCTCGGCAAGATCGCTCAAATGGTCGAACCCTGCGTGCTTGATTTAACCAAAGAATCTTTTCCCGAGCTTAATAAAAAGATCATCCAGAATGGTTTTGGCGCGATCTTTTGTTTCCCCATCCGTTCAGAGAGCGGAGTGCTGGGTACGCTCTGTCTTGCAGATAAAAAAATCAACAAACTTGATGAAAAGGTTGAAGATGTTCTGATGGAAACCGCCACCATGATTGGAGCGGTGGTCTTTCATGAACGGCAGTCACTGGAATCAAAGCGTTCGATCGTCATGGAAGAACGCGAGCGCATCGGTATGGACCTGCATGATGGCATTATCCAATCGCTGTATGGAGTAGGGCTTTCGCTGCAGAATGCCATGCTTCAGATGAATAATGATGAACTGGAAGGTAAACAACATATTGATGATGCGCTGGATTCCATCAATGAATCCATCCGTGACATCCGCGCTTATATCCTGGATCTGCGCCCACGCCAACTGCGCAATCAGGACCTGTATCTGGGCATCGAAAGCCTCATTCGGGAATTTCGCGCCAACACGCTGGTGGATGTGGAATTGGAGAAAGATATCAAGCATATTGAACATATCTCAGATGAGAGCGCTGAGATCCTTTTCCACGTTTGCCAGGAAGCTCTAGGGAATATTGCCAAACATGCCGAAGCCACCAAGGTGAATGTGCGTCTGTGGGAAACTTCCCAGCGTGTTATGCTCAAAGTGAATGATGATGGAGTGGGTTTTGACCTAGCGAAGATCAACCAACGCCTGGGGCATGGTCTTTCGAACATGACCACGCGCGTCGAAACGGTGGGGGGAGGGATCGAGATCATCTCCATTCGCCACCAGGGCACCACCGTGTTAGCCTGGGTGCCAAATACTCTTTGATAAAAAAATCTAATTACCCAGAATTCATGAAAACAGGAGAAAATCTTGACCGTCGAACTTAATCCCCAATCCGATAAAGCTGCTTTGCGCGGAGAGCCTTCTTATGTCTGGCGCGCGGGTCAGGAACGCCGCTTGAATATGATCTGCCAGTACGCCGGGGAAAGAATTCATGGCATGATCCTGGAGGACGGCTGCGGGGTGGGTGAATATTTACAGCGCTTGAACGAGCAGGCGAAGCTGGCAGTGGGGTTGGATGTAGATTTCGAGCGAGTAATGGAGACTCATCAAAAAGGATTGATTGTACAGCTTGCTGTTGGAGAGGCTCTCCCGCATGCCGCACAGACCTTTGACCTGGTCATCAGCAACGAAGTCATTGAACACGTGCAGGATGACCACCTGGCGGTGGCGGAGATCATGCGCGTGCTGAAACCCGGCGGGCGAATAATTTTGTTCTGCCCCAACCGTGGTTATCCTTTTGAGACGCATGGCATCTACCGCAAGGGAAAATATCATTTTGGAAATAAATTGTTTGTCAATTATCTGCCCAATTGCTGGCGCAACAAGCTGGCACCGCATGTGCGCGTGTATCGCAAGCGCGATCTGGAAAAATTATTTGCGAACTTACCGGTACGTTTTGTGTACCGCACGGTCATTTTTGGGGGCTACGATAATATCATCCGCCGCAGCCTGGCGCTGGGTAAGGTCGTACGCGGTGTGCTGCAGCTTCTGGAGAAAACTCCCCTGCGCGGATTGGGTTTATCGCACTTTTGGGTAGTGGAAAAAGTTTAGTCTGGTAGCGCAATTAGGAACACTCCCTACCAAAAACATTTTTGCGACATATTGAGGAATTGACTTTGCTTGGAGGAGATTCCTCGCAGGGCTCGGAATGACGTCCCCCTCTCAATCTCCCCCATGCTTTACACAGGGGAGAAGCTTAAATTTATTGTCATTCCGAAGGAACGCAGCGACTGAGGAATCTCTCCATTTTCCCATCAATTTTCCAATAAGTCGCAAAGAAATGAGTATTTGAAGAAACAACTTAACGTATGAATTAAGAAGAGAATCAGTATATTAAATAAATATGTAAAATTATTTTATTCAATAAGGAGTGATCAAAGTCCATGTACGTTAATGATTCTATGCTTTCACCAAAAAAATGGTTTGCGGATCAATATGAAAGAGCGCATGAGCAATTTACGAAATCAGGTTTTCGTACATACATGGAAATAAAGTTTTCTCTTCAAAATAGAAAAAACAGCTTTGATCAACAGAAATTAACCAAAGCAGTTGAAAAATCTCAAATACGTACGTTTGGGTGGCCAATTGGAATAATCATGGAATCCGATGAACAATTTAGACCCAAGCCACTAAACAACGGTATTTATTTGGAAGGGAAAACAAAAAGTGAAAATATATATAAGGGAACGTATGATTATTGGGCTTTCAACTGCAGTGGAGATTTTTACCAATTAAAAAGCATCTATGAAGATACGCGAAATACGATCGCCATATTTTTTAATACAAGAATTGTCAGAGTTACCGAGACCCTTCTCTTTTGTGAAAAACTGTATTCAAATTTGGGATTAGCAGATGAAAATCCGTGGGTGGATATTGAAATAAATTATTTTGGTTTAAAGGGCAGGCTGCTTAGATCGTCTAATTTTACAAGGTATATTGAAAAAAGGTTTACCGATGAAAATGAAGTTCGTACAAAAGGAACAGTTTCTATTGATGAAATTTCTCCCAAGATCATTGAGCTAACAGAACAATTCGCTTGGCCATTGTTCGTTGTTTATGAACATTGTGGCATCGACTATGAAATCTATGAGGATATTGTGACCGATTTTATTAATGGAAAAGTAACGTGAATTTAGTAGATTAAATGTTTATTTACCAACCTATCATCCTGAGCGTTAGCGAAGGATCTCGTTTGTCGTTGGAGTTATCTCATTGTGAATCTAGAGAAGGAAGATTGATAGAATAAAAATCAAGATTGATCATTGCGACATATCTAGGAATTGGCTTCGTTTTGGTGAGATTCCTCGCGATGCTCGGAATGACGGAAAAATAAGGTAAAAAATACGTTTACGAATTTTCCTTATACTTGATGATCACTTTTCCATCTTCCAATGTCATCACTGCGCCGGGTTTGATGCCATCAATTTCTTCTGTGGTCATGCTGAAGCCCAGCTCATCCATGAAGGCTTTAGCATAACGCGGACCTTCGCCGATATACCCCAATGATAAAAAATTGATATCGTATGCTCCCTGGCGCGGACCGGAATAGACAGTGGCTTTTTCAAAATTAAAATTGATCTCAAATTTTGGGAAATGACTTAAATATTCAATTGATTGCAGTGGTCCATAGTTGTTCTGATATTGCTGTGCCAGCTTTCGATACCCGCGTTCGATGGGACCTTCCTTTTTGCCCATTTTACCGGTCTGGTTGTTGAAACCGCACGCCGGGCAATCGGGCATGCCCAGTCCTTTCCAAAAAGCATCATCCCATTTAAAAGAACTACCGCAGTTTGAGCAGGTGGTGATCAATTGCATGCTTCTCCTCCTCTGATCGATCGGGCACACTCAGCGCGCGTGCCCTTATTTCAAACGGAAATCATAGATGCCGCCTTGATATGGGTATATCTTACCGCACTTTGTACATTTTATATCAGCCTGGAGAGCTTTCAAAGGCTGATTCCCACACTGCGGACATTGGAAAGCAAAATCCTGTTGCAGAGGTTGGGTATTTTGGGTGAGCGTGCTGCGCACAAAAACGCTGGGGGTGAGCTGCCAGAAAGCCCCCGTCCATTGCAGGGCGGAATCCAACCCGGTCAGCAGTCCAAGCGGGAGAAAACGTTTCAAGAACCCAACCCGGAAGTGCGAAACAGTGAGCTGCCGGTTGATGGAAAAGCCGTTCTGGCGCAACCAGCGCCTGATCTGCTTAGGATGAAAATTGAAGTTCAGTTCTACAAATTCCACCTGCTCCAGGTGGTAAGGATTCCACTTCTGCTTCCCCAACAGATAACGAATGATGGATTTCAAATTGCGCTTGTTGGCAAATTCCAAGATGAAAACTCCCTGCTGCGCCAACACCTGGCTGATCTGCTTGAGGGCGCTTTCGCCTTCTTTCAGGTGGTGGATGGTGCGGATCATGGTGGCAGCATCGAAAACCGCCGGAGCAAAAGGCAGGTTGTAGGCATCGGCGGCTACATAGCGGTAGTGGAATGAATCCCCCAGGCGCGCGCGGGCTTGCTCCAACTGCGTGCGCGAATAATCGAGCAAGGTGATCTCCTCAAAGCCGGTATAGCGCGGGGTGTTGCGCCCGGCTCCGGCACCCAGTTCCAGCAGACGCTTACCACTGTGGGGCAGCAGGCGGCGCAGGGCGATGGCTTCCACAGCATCTTCATACTCTCGCCCGCCTTCCTCCCAGAAAGATTTTTGATAATCGGAGCCTTCATAATCACAGATAGGTGGTTTTGTCATTTTCTCATTTCCAATAAAAACATAGGGTCAATGGTTAAGCATACCCCGTGAAAAAAGCACTGTCAAATCGCACCTGGATTAGAATAAATGCAACAGGTATTTGGAATTAATTCGGGTAAAATTCCATTTCGTCTACTGGACGAAAAAGGATAAAACGTGTCTCTCATTACGGCTGCTCATCTAGCAAAGTCTTTTGGTGCAGAAGATCTCTTCAGTGAGATCTCACTGAGCGTTCCCCAGCATGCCCGCATCGGGTTGGTGGGTGAGAACGGCATTGGAAAGACCACTTTGCTGCGCATGCTGTATGGAATTGAAAAATCAGATGGTGGCACCATCACCTGGGCAAAAGACCTGAAGATGGGCTATCTGCCGCAGGAATCGCGTTTCCATTCTTCGCAAACCTTGCAACAGGAATGCCGCGATGCCCTGGCGGACGTTTTCAACCTGCAAAAAGAAATTGATGACCTAACTGTGCTGGTGCATGATAACCCCAATGATGATGCGCTCATTAACCGCCTGGGTGACTTGCACGAACGGTATGAGCGCCTGGGTGGCTACACCATCGATTCCTATATTCTGCGCATTGTCAGCGGATTGGGTTTTGAAGAAATCGATCTGAGCCGACCCATCACGCAATTTTCCGGGGGAGAGCGTACGCGGGCGTATCTGGCGAAACTGCTTTTAATGAATCCGACTGTGCTGCTGTTGGATGAACCCACCAACCATCTGGATATCCAAGCCATGGAATGGTTGGAAGATTTCTTAAAAAAATACAACGGCGCGGTGGTCATTGTTTCGCACGACCGCTACTTTCTCGATCAAACCGTGCATACCATCTGGGAGATGACCCCAGCTATCGAAAGCTACCCCGGTAATTATTCGGCTTTCCTACACCTGCGCCAGGAGCGCATGGAACGGCAGATGAAGGAGTATGAGAGCCAGCAGGAATTCATCGCCAAAGAAGAAGATTACATCCGCCGCAACATTGCTGGACAGAACACTGCCCAGGCGAAAGGCAGGCGTCGGCGCCTGGAACGCATGCTCAAGGAAGGGCAGTTGATCCCGCCTGCGCGCAAACACCGCATGGCGTTTGGCTTTAAAGACAATCGCCGTTCCGGGGATATCATCCTGCGCACCAAAAGTGTGCAGATCGGCTTCAAGGATGAAGATGTTTCCCTTTTCAGCATGCCAAATGTGGAACTGCGGCGCGGGGAATGTGTGGGCGTGATCGGGCCAAATGGCGCCGGAAAAACTACTTTATTACGTACCATTCTGGGGCAGATCCCCCCCTATCAGGGGGAGGTGAGCCTGGGAGCCAGCCTGGATGTGGGTTATTTCGCCCAGGCTCATGACGATCTGCATATGGATTGGACACTCATGCAGGAGATTCAAGCCAATGCCCCCAAGCTGCTGCCGGCAGAAATTCGTAACTATCTGGGTAAATTCCTTTTCAGTGGGGATGATGTGTTCAAAACCGTAAGCGTGTTGAGCGGTGGAGAACGTGGGCGCCTGGCATTGGCTATTCTGGCGCTGAAAGGTGTGAACCTGATCTTTCTGGATGAACCAACCAACCATCTTGACCTGCCTTCGCAAGAGATCCTGCAAGCAGTGCTGGCTGATTTCAATGGGACAATCCTGTTGGTTACCCATGATCGTTATTTCCTCGAAGCTCTAGCCACCCAGATCTGGATGGTGGATGCAGTTTCAAAAACTCTACAGGTGTTTAAGGGCGGGTATACCGAATTCACAATCCGAAGGCAGACACCACCGGAATTGGCTGCAAAAGAACGTGTTATGGTATCGCACCCCGAACCCCAAAAAACACTGGGAAAGAAGCTCAACAAACAGAAACTGCATGAGCTGGAAACACGTATACATTTTTTAGAAGCAGAAATTAAAACGTTGGAGCAGAATTTGAAGGATCCCGAGCTTGATCCTGAAGCAGTTGGTGAACTTGGAAAAGATTACCTCTTCTTGCAGGAACAGCTCGATGATATGATTAAACAGTGGGATGAATATTATGAAAAATCTAACACTTGATTATTTTTACTACAACTGAATGAGGAGTTATCATTGAAAAAGAAAAGGGTTGCTCTACTTGCGAACCTGAAAGTAAATGCACCTCACTGGGAGGGCATGCCTGAAGACCAATGGGATGATTTAGATTCAGAAAAGACCATTAACACTATTTTGCAAGCTATACGCAGTGGGGGTTATGACTGCGAATTCTTCGAAGGAAATTTCAAGATCATTGATACGCTGCCGAAGTATAAACCGGATATGTGCTTTAATATCTGCGAAGGTTACTACGGCGATTCACGCGAAGCGCATATCCCCGCTATTCTGGAAATGCTGCGCATTCCCTATACTGGATCCAGAGTACTGACGCTGTCATTGGCGCTGGATAAACCTATGACCAAACGTATCCTCGACTTTCATGAACTACCTACCCCGCCTTTTCAAACTTTTGAACGAGCAGATGAACCGCTGGACCCAACCCTGCGCTTTCCACTGTTTGTAAAGCCCAGCCGCGAAGGCACTAGCATGGGCGTGAGTTTGAAATCGGTGGTGAATACCAAAGAAGAGCTATACGAGCAGGTTGGGCATATCATGAACCGCTACAATCAACCTGCTTTGGTGGAGGAATACATCGAGGGGCGCGAAGTGACGGTCGGCATGGTTGGAAATCTGCACGGACCGATCGCTCGCCGCATCCCGCACGATGAAAAATTACCGCGCATCCAATCCGGGCTGCGTTTCCTCCCCCCCATGGAAGTAGACTTAAAACCCTATCTGATGACTGATGCAGTATACAGCAACCGCTTGAAAGTCGCGCTGGCAGCCGATTTGAATTACATCTGCCCTGCGCCGCTGGATGAAGACATGGTAGATGAGTTGAACTGGCTGGCGGCTGCGGTCTTCCGCGTGCTGGGCACGCTGGATGTGGCGCGCGTGGATTTCCGTCTGGATGTGAAGGATAACTGGAAGCCCTATATTCTGGAGATCAATCCATTGCCGGGCTTGTCCAATGTTTCCGATCTGGTCATTGCGGCGCATGCCGATGGCATCTCGAATGAAGAATTGATCGTGATGATTCTGGAAACCGCACTGGAACGAAATAATTTATTGAAATAAAACTGAATATTACCCCCGCAGGTCGAGCAGATCCTGGAGCAGGGTGCTATTGACGTAAATAGTGACGGAATCGATGGTCGAGAACTGCAGCGCAATGGCAGTAAGCTGTGCTTCTATGCGGGGGATGTCACATTCCCCACCAGTTATCAAAGTGCCGGTCAATCGGATGATGGCTTCCCGATTTACGATATCCAGGGATTCGATCTGAAGGTCAGATAGATACAGCGCATTATATAGTCCCGATTGCCCGTAGGTCATCTCGGGTGCCAGGTTGAGCAAGGTGATGAGCGCAGAACGCAGCACAGCCACGGTCGGTTCGATGGCTACCTCAACCGGTACCAGGCTGTCTCCGCAGCCGATCATTTCTCCAGAGACGCCATTATCGCCAATGGCTACCAGGTAGATTAATACGGTTTGCAGTTTTGATGAAATTTCGGTGGATGTTGGCAGCACTGTGGGGATGGGTGTTTCGGTTGGCAGGGTGGTATGGATTGGCAGAGGGA
>CAYLUJ010000033.1:0-6769 GCA_964386805.1 uncultured Pelolinea sp.
ACTCCAGCGAAGAATATGGATATTTTTCACTGTTCTTTTCACCTGAAAAGCAGAGTGTTGAATTCACGACATACGTTCTGGCATTGAAGAACAAAGATACGAACGGCGTTTCTTGATCGAGAATTTTTCCCACTTGAATTTGAACATTCAATGCCGTTTCTGGGTCTGTGCTGCCAAACCGGGCTACAGTACAGAGATTATCAAACTCGGGATTTTTGTAACCGATTATATTCCCCCCCCCATCATTTTCGCCGATCCAATAATTGGATTCACTCGGAATTTCTTCACCCTCAAATAATTCACAAGGGAGTGCATCGCTCACATTCCACGATATTAATGCTAGATCAAATTTTCTCCCAAATAAAATCCCCTCTGGGCCTTCTGCGTATAATTCAGATGAGGGTACCGCAGAAACGGCTGTTTGAATTCCACAGGCGGAAAGGGAGGTTTTGATCAATTCAGCGATTTGGGTGTTTTTCGTATTTGTTGTAGTAATCAGATTGAGAGAGAAAACCGTCCCATCCGGAACATTATCAACTCCATATGCCACACGAGGTGTAGCCGGGTTGGAATCATAATCTTTCCACCCAGCAGCATCAAGAACTGCACTCGCACTTACCGGATCATAGGTTTTCGATTCACTTGAGAGACTGCTATCCGGTACATCGTATGGGAAATATACAAAAGGTTGGTCATTTCCAACGATACCCTGCTGCGCTAGGATAGCGTTTTGGTCAATACACTGCCTGATTGCATTGCGAATCGTGACATCGCTTAACAAATCAGGTCGGTCGGATCCATATGGATAATACCCATCATCATACGAAGCAGGTGTAATTCCAAACAACAATACTTCCCAGTTTTCTCCCGCAAGAATATCGACCCGAAAAGCAGGATCGCTTTGCAAAGCGACAAGCTCACCAGAAATTGAATCAGTGATGAGTGAATCATCAACCACATCACAGCCATTATTTTTGACCAAATTGTTTATAGAAGCACCTGCTTCAAGGAATTTGACTTCGACCTTATCCAGTGCAGGATACCCTTCAGCAGCACGAAAATAGTATTCATTCTTTTCAAGTGTGATACTTACTCCTGTTTGCCAGGCAGTAATTTTAAAGGGTCCCCAACCAATAGGAAACTTTACGGCAACATCTGCCATAGCAAGATCTACAGGGGCATAAGAATTCCAGGTATGTTGTGGCAAGGGTGTGAAAAAAAATTGAGTGTAATCTGACGTGATCAACCCGGGTAGCGTTGTCACTTTTACACTACGGTCATCCACAACTTCATAAGATACTATTTCATCAATGATCCCTTCATATTTTGTGTTTTGAAAATCTGCAGCGAGCCGATAAGAATACTGGGAATCAGTGGCTTTTACATTTTCACCATCTGACCAACGCACACCATCCTTTATTGTGTATACCAGTGTCAATTGATCCATCTGTAACTGGCTTACGCCATCCCAGGTGACCGCACAATCGAGTGATTGACATCCACGCGGATACAGACGCACTCCTTCTGCCAGATTGGTGATATTTCCTTCTATATCAACAATCAAATCGCCACCATTCACGCCCACCGGTATAAAGCTTGCACTGCCATCGCTCATGGCAGGTATCTTTTCCAGGATGACCGGTTCGGGTAAATAATCAACCCAATCAAATGGACCATCATAAATGGCGTCAAAGATCAAATCAGCACCCTTACTATTTTCTCCATAATAGAATAACGTATCGGGTTCATTGGCAGTACACAGGGTTAGTTCCTTTAAAGGAATAGCTGTGGCAGTAGGTTCAACAACGGTGGGAGTGACTTTAGCTGAACCCAATTGTGAACAGGAGGAAATGACCAAAATACTGATTACAAAAAGTAAAATGGAAAGAATGATTGGTTTATTTTTCATAAGGAATCTCAATTCATAAAATAATTTCAATAATTTTGATATGTTTCAAGTTCTTTTCGCAACCGCAAATAGGATTCGTAACGAGCGGGGCTGATTGTTCCATTCTGGACAGCTTGTTTAATCGCACAATCTGGTTCCTGAGCATGACTGCAATCATTGAACTGGCAATTCTCTACAAACGGACGGAATTCGCAAAAGTATCCATCCAATTCTTCCGGTTCGATATCCCACACAGAAAGTTGACGGATCCCGGGGAGATCGGCAACCAAACTTGTCTCATCGAGAGAAAAAAGCTGACGCACAATGGTGGTATGCCTGCCTTTATGGGAACTCTCTTTGACTGTTCTGACTTCTAACCCGAGCCCGGGGCGTAGGGCATTCAGTAAACTGGTTTTCCCTACTCCAGAAGGTCCAGCGAAGGCAGAAAGTTTCCCCTGCAAACAAGCGCGCAGTTCGTGGATCCCAATATTTTCCCTGGCTGAGGTGTAAACAACCGGATATCCCAACACAGCATAAGGGGAAAAGATTTCCTTTGCTTGAGTTTGATCCAGCATATCCACTTTATTGGCAACAATCACTGCGGTAATCTTTTGTTTCTCTGTTATCACTAAAAAACGATCCAGCATACGCAAACTGGGCGCAGGGTCAGCGCAAGCGAATACAAACACATTCTGATCTGGGTTCGCCAGCAGGATTTGTTTATAGACCCCGCGTGTGGTCGGAGCCATCCGCACCAACACTCGTTCACGTTCACAAATCTCTTCAATGACCCCTTGTTTTTCATCTAAAGAACTAACCAAAACCCGATCGCCAATTGCAACCAGGTCTTCCATTTTTTTATGCTGTTTTAAACGACCACGTAGTTGGCAGGTGAGAACAGAGCCTTCTGTTTTCACAGTATAAAATCCCGCCTGCATGCGGGTCACCATACCAACAGTACGTTTTTCTGTCATCCTGCGGGGGTCGAGGTTGGTTCGATTTCGACCGGTTCACGATAAGGGGTCTGTGTGGGTGTCAGCGTGTATTGCAAGGTAGGAGTTCTGGTCACATTGAATTCAGCTTCCCACGGATATAGTTTCTTCGGTTCCCCAAAATAATAGGTTTCAATGATGCGCCGGAAGACCGGTGCAGCCACTTCAGAACCTTCACCACCATTTTCGACCAATACTACAACCGCGATATCAGGTTTATCTTCTCTATTGGTATCCGTGTAACCTGCAAACCAGGCATGCGGATCACCGGTAGAATTGGTCGCTGTTCCGGTCTTTCCATACATGGTGATATTCAATCCATTCAATACATCATGAGCAGTGCCACGTTTGGAACTTACAACCAAACCCATTCCCTCACGAATTGCATCCAGTGTGGTTTGACTGATGGGTAAAGTTCCCTGTGCTTCGGGTGAAAATGTATAAGTTGTTACCCCGGTGGAACTGGTCATACTTTCAATTAATTGTGGTCGATACAGCGTACCGCCATTGGCGATGGCTGCGATAAAGCGTACCACTTGAAGTGGTGTCACCAGCATTTCCCCCTGACCAATACCTTGCTGCACGGCATCTCCATCTGTTTGAGGGTCAGGGATGGAGCCGGTATCTTCAGCAACTTGTTCAATTCCAGTGGCACTTCCTAAACCAAAACCGCGTGCCATATCAGAAAGATATGTGGCACCCATCTGGCGGAAAAGATCTAAACCCAGGTGATAGAACCAGGGATTACAGGATCTCATTAAACCTTCCACAAGGGTTAATTCGCCACTCTCGTCATAACCCTTATCCAATGTCCAATCTTTGAATTTTTCACCGGGCAGTTCTTCAAAATAATAACCGCAATAATATGAAGAATCTGGGGTATAGAGATCACTCTCTAAAGCTGCTGCCATAGTGATAATTTTAAAGACCGATCCCAAGGGATATAAACCCTGGGTAGCTCGATTCAATAGACTTTGATTTTTATCATTCAGCACATCGTTCAGTAATTCAGCGCTGTTAATATTATTCGGATCGAAAAGATTGGGGTCAAAACTCGGCGAAGAAGCCATTGCCAAAATTCTCCCTGTCTCCACTTCCATTACAATAGCTGCACCGTTGAAACCTGAAATGGCTTTTTGAGTTTCGATCTGTAGGTTCTTCTCCAATGTTGTCGTGATAGATTGAGCCGGTGTCGGATCAGCTTGAGAAATGCGGGTAACAACCTGCCCCTCGGCATTGACCACATACAGCGATGCCGAGGGTTTGCCAGCCAGAGCTTCTTCTGCATATTTTTCCAAACCTGCCTGCCCTACACTCTCATTCCCCAAATATCCTTTTTGTATGTATTCTGCTTGCTGGTCTTCTGAAATACCCAGTACATAACCGAGTGCTTGCGGGGCAATTCCTCCGCCGTAGTAATAGCGTGATTCGTACTCTGATAAGACCATTCCGCCAAGAGTGATCAGGGAATCGAATCGGTCGCCAATTTCATCTGCTGATACTTCTCCCACCGGTACATACCAGGTCGGACCAGCATCTTCATAAGATTCATAAATAGATTGGGTTGTCTTTCCGGTTAATTCAGACAGGTTGAATACAAGTAGCCCTTCTTTACCATCCTCTATTTCTCCTGGTGTAATCCCCAATGCATACGCCGTTGTTTCTTCAACCAAAGGTTCCCCATTGATATCATAAATGTTACCGCGCTCCTGAGTACTCGCTTCTAATGCCAGAGTATTTCCACCAGCTAATTCCGGCAGAAACGTTCCATTATCCCAGACTAATTTCCACTCGTCTTGTTCCAGGACCCAATTTGTTTCGGGTTGCCGAGTAAACTCTCCAAATAAAGACGTTGTGAAATTAACAAGAAATTTTGCGGTGGCTGTCGTTGGATTGGTAGCTGTTGAGGAAATCTCTGCGGTTAGAGATACCAGGGTCATATTCTTTGTGAATTCTGTGAGCAATGCCGTGAATGTTTCCTGGGTCATGGTCGACTGGCTTTGTTGTGAAAGGAAACCATACATGGCTGTATAGTCTTTGTTTTGCCACGCTTCTAGGTAGTTTAGGGCAGTAGGCTCCACATCTGGTGCAGTGGTTTTTGCAATGACAGGAGTCGGCAGTGCATTCGCATCTTTTGGTCCACATCCCCCAATGAGAAAGGCAAGAAGCACCATGACAGAAAATATATTTGCGATTTTTTTCATTCTTTTATCCTATATCTTCACCATTCAACACTCGTGCATAAATCGGGCAGGAGTAATGAAGATTTTCTTGGCATATATCTGCCGTTGGTACACAATTATACCCATCTATTTTTCGTAGATTTCTTTCAATATGGCAGAACGGAAAACCCATGACGCTGGCAAAGCAACCTTTGAATTCAGAAACGGGATTAAAAGCTCCGTTCTGTATCGCGTACGCACCTGCTTTGTCCATGGGATCCCCAGTATTGACATAATTTCTAATTTCTTGATTGGAGTAATTCCGCATGCGGACATTGGAAACGCACAAATCTTTCATCCGTTTTCCATCGGGTCGGATAAGGCAAATAGCAGTAACAACCTGATGGATCACACCCCGCAGAGCAAGTAGCATTTCAGTAGCTTGATTTTCATCCTTTGGTTTCCCCAGGATATGCTCCCCATTAATGACAATCGTATCGGCTGCCAGAATAATCGAAATGGGGTAGTTGTTGTTAAATATTACTTCGGCTTTTTCGCACGCCAGACGCCGAACATAATCGATGGGATGTTCTTCTTTTTGAAGGCTTTCATCAATATCGGCTGAAGTTGCTTCGAATGGAATATTCATCCATGCAATTAGCTCTCTGCGACGTGGGGAGGAAGAAGCCAGGATAATTCTTTGTTGATGCATATCGCAAAGATTTTATCATGATGTACCCGGTATAATAACCACACAAAACCATTTTTCAGGTGAGCATGGAAATAAAAGTTCTGAATTCATTTGATGATGATCTTCAAGCTATTTGGGATGCATTGCTGCAAACCAGCTCTGTAAACGTACCGTTTCTTAAATATGGCTACCTAAAGTTATGGTGGCAAACATTGGGCGGTGGGGAATGGGAAAGCGGGAAACTGTATATCATCTTGGGCTATGAAAACGAGAAATTGGTGGGCATTGCGCCGTTATTCCAGACTGTTCAGGATGGGAAAGCTTTGCTCACACTCATTGGAAGTAAAGAAATTTCTGATTATCTTGATCTAATCGTCTCAACCGAACATTATGAGAGTTTTCTAACAGCAGTGATCCATCATCTGGTAGTTGATGTTCCCGACATGTGGGAGCGGATTGAATTTACAAATATCCACGAATTCTCTCCATTGCTCCATTTTTTTCAAAATGCAGTTCATTCAAAAAACATCTACTGTGATATCGAAAAAGACATCCCTGCACCATTCTTGACTCTGCCCAGTAATTGGGAAACCTATCTGGAAAGTCTTGATAAAAAACAGCGGCATGAGATCAAAAGAAAAATGCGTCGGGTGGAACAGGAAGCAGCAAACTTTCGTTTTTTCTTTGTAGAGGATGAAAGCGATCTCCCAGAAAGTGGAAAGGCTCTTTTAGACCTGATGCGAGAAGATCGTGCAAAAAATAGCTTCCTGAGTACCTCCATGGCAAGCCACATGCAAAACCTTCTTTCCTGGAGCTTCACAGAAGATGTTCTCAAACTGTGTTTTCTTGAGATTAATGGTGTTCTGTCAGCCGGATATTTTTGTTTTGATGATCACAAAACAATCTATATTTATAATTCCGGCATTCACAATGAACTGCAGTATTTTTCTCCAGGATGGGTTTTATTAAGCTATTTAATTCGATGGGCAATTGAAAATTCCCGCACAGCCGTCGATTTCATGCGCGGCAATGAGTC
>CAYLUJ010000033.1:6779-15306 GCA_964386805.1 uncultured Pelolinea sp.
ACCGCTGAGATTCAGTTTAGTCACCATCCCGTTTTCCACGGTCACTCCACCCCACACTTTCAATAATCTTGCGTAAAACTTCACCATGCCCGCTAATGCATCAGTACTGATCCGCTCGTCGATCCCATGCATTCTGCCTAGATCATCAGTTTCTAGCGCAAGGGGAGAGAAATGGTATAGCTGCTCACTGACGTCCTGGTAATGGCGCGCGTCCGTTGCAAACATCAACAGATAAGGAGCAACAGGAATTTCGCCAAAAACCTGGCTGATGACAAGTTCAAGTGTTTTATAGGCAGGTGTATCCATTGTTGAAACCTTGCTGGGTCCCCAGGCATCTGCCATGTCTATTTCCACTTCTACACGGGGATCATCCACAACCTTGCGAATATGCTGCAGAACCGATTCCTGAGAATCACCCGGCAAAAGACGAAAATTGATCTTTGCGCGTGCTTCGGCGGGCAGGATGTTATCCTTGATTCCGCCCTTGATCACCGTTGCTGCATGCGTGGTACGAATGAGGGCATTCGTTTGAACTCTTTTTCCCAACTGCTTGACAAGCACTGATTTTAGCAGCCATGTATTTGCCAATACAAAACGGGTTGAAAAGGGAAATAAATAAGCAATCCTTTTTAAAGTTTCAATGGCAAGTTCGGGTCGTGCCTTGAAAGGGCTATCATCCAACAGAGCAATCGCACGAGCCAAAACCCCAATCGCTGTCTGGCGCGGTGGGTTGGAAGAGTGTCCGGGAATTCCTTTCGCAATCAGATTAACGGTTACATATTCTTTTTCACCCACACCGATCAAGGCAACCGGGGTTTCCACTCCGGGCACCAATCCATGGCTGATCATCCCACCTTCGTCCACAACTGCGGCTAATTGAATACCCTTTTTCTTGAGAAGAGCAGCAATATTTTTCGCTCCATTTTTTCCCGAAATTTCTTCATCTTGCCCGAGGGCAAAATAAATATCGCGCTTTGGTTGAAAATTGGATGCCACCAAAATTTCAACTGCTTCGAACAGACCAATGGTATGATTTTTCATGTCCAGAGTGCCACGCCCCCAGATAAAACCCTGTTTTATCTCTCCTTTAAATGGATCAGCATGCCAGGCAGGTAGAGTTACTTCATCAACCGGCACCACATCTAAATGGCTGGCAAAAAGAACAGGTTTCAATGTAGAGTCGGTACCTTTCCAGTAATACAGCAAGCTGTGTTGGTTCACAACTTCTTTTTTTAAAGTCACATGAAGTTTGGGATAGGTCTTTTCCAGCCAGCGGTGATAATTATTAAAAGGTTCAAAGTCTGTTTCATCCATACTCAATTTCGAGATGGTTTTAAACCTGATCGCCTCAGCAAGGTGTTCGGCTGATTTCTTGGTATCTACTGCTATCAGATCAGCACTGGAACTTTGAGGATTGTTTCCAGATAATTGGAGAGTGCGGAAAAACATAATTAGAAAAACAAGCAGGATGAACCCGATGATTATTAGAAAGTAAGGCATGATCTTCCCTCAATTGTAAATTCCAGAAGATTATACGTTTGTTTAAATAGAAAAGCCAACTCTTGTTCAAATTGGCTTTTCTAGAAAACTACTTGCTCATCAGACTAGTGAGAGCTTGTAGTACGGTGTTGGCTACTAATTCGCCAGATTGGCTTCGATATGGATTACTGCTGTATTGTGAACCTCCCAGTAACGCTTTGGAGAGTGCTTCCATATCAGAGCTGCCAGCTTGTTTGGATTGCATATAGGATAAGCCAGCCCCCAGCAGATCGCTGAGATCCAGCCCTTCACTGCTTGTGGATTGAGAAGAAGAGGTGCTTCCGCCAAGCAGAGGACCTAGAATATCGCTCAATCCATCACTGCTTTTTGCGGTTGTTTTTGTTTCACCACCGCTTAAAAGTGTTTGCAGCAGCGGAAGAATAGTATTCATATCAATCGATTTGCCGCTGATCTGTTTGGATGCCTGGGTCAACCCCTTTGCATATGTTTGTGCAGATCCGCTGCTTGATTTTTGTCGCAAAAGTTGAGCTGCATACTCCAGCTGATCGGCAGGGTCAGCATTTTTCTTTGTTTTCATAGCAGCAGTGATCACTTCAAAAATTTGGACCATGTTATCCCCATGATCATGGTTATATTCATCTGCTTGGTTTAAGGCATTTTGATTGGTTTTCAATGTGTTTGAAACTTGATTGAAGATGCTCAATAAATCCAATTGTCCATTACTCATTGAATGACCTCATCTTTTTCCATTTATTATATTGTACAGTTTTTTCATGATTTGATTAAAAAAAATACATATTTCTTACATTCGATTCTGCCTTAAAACACATCCTGCTTTCTATTTTTGTTAGGTCTACAATATGAATGGGTTTTAATTATTTCAAATTGGCAAAGTACTTTCTTAAGGATGGAGTCATGAGACAAACAATTCACCTCATATTTAAAACGCATTTGGATATCGGTTTTACTGATTCGGCTGCCGGGGTTATTCAGAATTATTTTTCGAACTACATTCCCACTGCTCTGGCTACTGCACGTAAAATGCGCACAATGGAAAGAACTGAAAAATTTATCTGGACAACCGGTTCCTGGCTCATTTATGAATATCTCGAACAAGCTGAACCAGCTCAGCGGGAAGAAATGGAAAATGCAATCCTGGCAGGAGATATAACCTGGCATGCGTTGCCCTTCACAACACATACCGAGTTGATGGATGTAGAGCTTTTCCGCTTTGGGTTATCCATTTCACAGGAACTCGATCGCCGTTTTGGAAAACATACCATTGCCGCCAAGTTCAGCGATGTGCCAGGTCACACTCGTGGGATCATTCCTCTTATGGTTGATGCGGATATCAAATTCTTACATATTGGAATTAACCCCGGTTCTACCGTCCCTGGTGTTCCTCCTCTTTTCCGCTGGCAGGACCCTTCAGGAAAGGAAATCATGGTGATGGTTGAGAGTGGCTACGGGAACATCACTACCGTTGAGGGAATTGAAGACACTTTGGCGTTCGCTCACACCATTGATAATCTCGGTCCGCAAAATTCGCAGCAGGTGCTTGATGTATTCCAAACCATGCAAACATCTTTTCCCAACGCTCACATTGTTGCTTCAACTTTGAATGCTTTTGCGGAGAAGCTTGAACCAATCCGCCAGCGCTTACCGATCGTTACCCAAGAAATCGGAGATACCTGGATCCATGGAGTGGGCAGCGATCCTATCAAGGTCAGCCAGTTTCGCGAGTTATTACGTTTGCGCAGCAAGTGGCTTGTTGAAAAGCCCGAGATCCACAACCAAAAATGGTTTCGAGGGTTTCAAAATGCCTTGCTGATGATTCCAGAACATACTTGGGGAATGGATGAAAAGACCTTTTTACATGATCATGAAAATTATGCAGCAGACAAATTTACTAATGCGCTCGGGACACCAAATTTCATTAAATTTGAGTCATCCTGGGCAGAAAAACGTGCTTACATCCAGGAGGCTGTGAATGTGCTGAGCAATACGACTTACGCCGATTCAGCTCACCGACATCTTCAAGCAATTCGCCCTGCACGACCACAGTTTTCTGATTGGGAAAAAGGTGTTTTTACGGATAAACCCATTGAACTATCGCAATATACCATCCAATTTAATTCTTCTACCGGCGCACTCGTTTCATTAATGACCCATTTCAATACAAAGAACTGGGCAGATAATTCCCATTCGCTGGGTGTACTTCGCTACCAGACTTTTTCTGCCGAGGATTATGAACGATTCTTCCACCAATATATTCGCCCGGAGGAGCAAAAGAATAGCTGGAGCCGCGAGGACTTCACCAAACCGGGTATGGAATCCGCCAATCCCCCCAGCCGTTTCTGGCAACCCATTGTAGATGAACAATATATGAAAACATCAGCAGCAGAAACTCAGTATCTGTTTCATCTTCAGGCTGACCCACGAAGCACCCGGGAATATGGCTGCCCTCAGGATTTTTATCTGCAGTTTACTTTTCCACAAAATGAACCCGAGGTTAAACTAGAACTCCAGTGGTTCGAGAAACCAGCTTGCCGCTTGCCTGAAGCATTTTGGCTCACCTTTAAACCGCAACTTAGCGATGATGCACGGTGGAGCATCGAAAAGCTTGGCGAATATATTTCTCCTCTGGATGTGGTGAAAAATGGCAACCGGCACCTGCACGCATCAGGGAAGGGCATAACATGCGAGGATGGCAAGAATGGATTGGAAATTCTCGCGCTCGATTCGCCACTGGTCGCGCCCGGTCAACCTTCGTTGCTCAATTTTTCCAATGAACAACCCAACTTGAAAGGCGGAATGCATTTCAATTTATACAACAACATATGGGGTACAAATTTCCCTATGTGGTTTGAAGAGGATTGCCGCTTCCGTTTTACAATTCACTTTTCAAAGTTGTAATTTCAACGTAGTTTTTGTGAATTTCTAACAATACTGAAGTCCAGGTTGGAAGCTGCAAAAGAGGAGTAATACACAGAAGCGACAGCGATCATGATGGTTGTAGCAAAGGCTGAATTTCCCCCGTCGCCATCCCGGTATCTCCTTTTTGCAATGCTATACATAGAAATTTGGACGAGGAGTATGTTAATCATTTAACGAATTTTGTAAAACTAGCTGGTTTTAATCCACTCTTAAGAAAAACAACTCTATTTCATAACAAACAAATATTTTTTAGAACTGGAGCAAGGGTACGTATAAAAACTTGGGTAATTGAGATTCGAGTACCAAAAATGACCCCTTACAAGCTATATTCGGTATTGATTCTGCATTCCTATGCCATTGTACTGATTCTCTCTTCATTTTTCCCTCCTCTTAATTTAATCACGAATTGAATTTACATTATGAATTATCTTTCACTTGCCAAATTTGATAAAACCCCAAATTACCTCCTTTACCATCAGAATAAAAACTAGTCTTGATGGAAAAGTCGGTTTTTGCAGCCAATTCCACTAATTCATCTTGATTAAAGATATGTACATAGCGAAAACCAACTTTATGAACACAGACCTCTTCTGCTTTCCAATCGAGCAGAGCATCGCCCTCTTCTACATCTGATTCCTGCAATCCAACCTGAGTCCAATTCAGAAAACGTTTTGCCAGGCGCTGGCTGTTTTGCGGTTGCCACACACTGAAAATAAATTCGGATCCGGGTTGTAGCATGAAATGGATTTGACGGAAAATCTCACTGCGCTTTTCTTTCCCTGGAATGTGATGGAAAACAGCAAAGGCACAAATCACATCCCAACCCATCTTGATGGGAAATTCACTCCAGTTTGATAGAGCCAGGTCAAAAAAAGAAAATTTGGTTTGAAATGCAGTCTGACTACCAAGATTCTGATAAGCGTGTCGACTTTCCTCAATCAGGTTTTCGCTGAAATCTACCCCTGCATACATTCCTCTAAAATTATTTGCAGAGAGAACCTGCATCAGATTCCCGTTACCACATCCCAAATCCAGAATGTTCCCATCCATGGGAAAACGCTTTGCAACTCGCTTTACGCCTGGTTGCGCTTGAGAACGCGTGGAAGAAAAGGACCCGGAAAAAGTCTGATAAAATTCGCAATTAAGCGCATTAATTCGTTGAATAGTATTATTATCCACAAGCGTCATTATAGTGTATTGCTTAACCAATCGAAACGAATGAAAAAAACAAAACAAGCCTGGCGAGAAGCCTTACAGTATTCTTCGGAAGAAAAATCCATTGCCCATATGGTCTTGGATGAGATCGCCGCTGGTGCACCGGTGATGAAAGCAATTCACAACCATCCTCTCAAAGCCGGTGGCTATATTGCCAAACATGCTCTCATCGCACAATACCAAGAACTCGTTGAAAACGGAACATATCAAAACAATCCGGCTTTTCTAATAAAGATCAGAATGAAACCAATTCGTTCATTATCGGGTGTCACTACCGTTACCGTGCTCACAAAACCGCATCCCTGCCCGGGAGATTGCATCTTTTGCCCGGATGATGCGGAGCTTCCTAAAAGCTATTTAAGAGAAGAACCCGGGGCAGCACGTGCATTTGAAAACCAATTTGATCCGTACCTACAAGTGTCTTCCAGGCTGGCTTCGTATGATGCGATCGGGCACCCTACCAGCAAGATCGAACTGCTTATTCTGGGCGGATCGTGGAAAGCTTACCCTGAAGAATACCAAGCATGGTTCATTCAACGCTGTCTGGATGCCATGAATGGAACAGATTCAGCTTCTTTAAAAGAAGCTCAAACCATCAACGAATCGAGCAAACGCCGCAATGTCGGGCTGGTGATTGAAACCCGCCCCGATACGATTAATCCCACAGTCCTGGCTTCTCTTCGCAAAATGGGGGTTACGAAAGTGCAGATCGGTGCACAAAGCTTTAATGACCAGATCCTTGAGATGAACAAACGCGGTCATACTACAGCCGCCACATTACAGGCAGCCGCTTTATTGCGTGCGGCAGGGTTTAAGATCGTCATGCATTGGATGCCCAATTTGCTGGGCGCAACCATCTCTTCTGATCGAACTGATTTCCCCAAAATGTGGCAAGATGGCTACTGCCCTGATGAAATAAAGATCTATCCAACGCAACTGGTCGAGAACAGCCAGCTTTACCAATACTGGCTGAATGGCTCCTATAAACCGTACACAACCCAGGAATTGATCCGGCTTATTGCTGATATTAAACCTACCATTCCGGAATATTGTCGTGTAAACCGCATCATTCGCGATATTCCTGCTCCGTATATCGTTGATGGAAATAAACGTTCCAGCTTGCGGCAGGATGTTCAAAATGAGCTTGCCGCCCGTGGGCAACAATGCCGCTGCATCCGCTGTCGCGAAATTCGTGGAAAGCTGGTCGCCGAAGAAAACCTGGAATTGAACGATTTGATCTATCATCCCCATTACTCCGAAGAGCATTTCTTGCATTACCGCACTCCCGATGATCAGCTAGCAGGTTATCTGCGGCTATCTTTTCCGGATCTCTCTGAAAAAGAAGGGCAATATATTTATGAGCAAGTTAATGCAGAAATTCCCGAATTGAGCGGTTGCGCCATCATCCGGGAAGTACATATTTATGGTCAAAGCCTGCAATTTGGCACCGAAAAATCGGGTGCAGCCCAGCACGTAGGCTTGGGGAGCAACCTTATCGAAAAGGCTGTAGAACTCTGTAAAGAAAAGGGAATAAAGCAATTGGCAGTCATCGCAGCCATCGGCACCCGCCAGTATTATTTTGAAAGAGGATTCCGTGGGGGAGAGCTGTATATGATCCGGCAAGTATAGGCTAATAAATGCCTCTTCACTTTTTTAAAGGATATGCATATCAGGAGTTTCTTGCAAGTGATAGTGATCAAATTCCAACCATCTTGATCCATGGGGCAGGCAGTTCCCATCTGGGTTGGCCAGCTTCTATCCGGCACCTCCCAAGTAAGCATATCCTCGCGATCGATCTGCCCAATCATGGGAAATCTGCTAAGAAAAAGCTTTATACGATTGAAGAGTACGCTGAAGGTATCCATTTCTTTCTGAATGGTTTGGGAATTCAACGAGCGAATTTGATTGGGTATTCCATGGGAGCCGCGATCGTTCTGCAATTGATCCTCCAGCACCCAGCCCTGTGCGAGCAGGGAGCGCTGCTTGCATATACTCCAGATCCTGTTTTTAAAGAGCTATTTTCTGAAACAGATACGCCGGATAAAAACCAATCAGATTGGATCCAAATCTTTTCTGAGAGACTTTTCAGTTCCGGTTTCTCCGATGTTCAACGAGAAAAGATCAGCAAACCATTGTTCGTTGAAAGTAGTGAAACCCTAAAGTGTGACCTGTTGATGACACACCAATACCGACCGGTTTTCCCACTAGAAAAAATTTCCACACCGATTTTCTTTTTGTTTGGGGCAGATGATCCCTTTTCAAACCAAGCGCAGAAACAGAATCTCATCAATCATTTTATTTATCCTGCGATAAAGGAAATACCGCACACAGATCATCTATTCGTTTGGGAATATTCAGAATTGGTACAAAAGTATCTATTGGAATTTTTAGACAGTCGCTAGGCTTTATTGACGGTAATCGCGTAACTGCTGCGATTTCTGCGGTTGACGCAACCGGCGCAGCGCTTTTGTTTCGAGCTGGCGAATGCGTTCACGTGTCAGCCCAAATTTTTTTCCAACTTCTTCAAGCGTATAAAATTTTCCATCTTCCAGACCAAAGCGCAATTTTAGAATGCGTGCCTCACGACAGGGCAGTGTATCCAGCACATCATTGACTTTTTCTTTGAGCAGTTTAGAATAGACAGTTTGAATGGGAGTGGGGGTTTCTTTATCTTCAACGAAATGACCTAACTCTGATTCATCTTCATCATCATTGATCGGGCTTTCCAACGAAAGCGGCAGCCAAGAAACACGCAACATCCAGGAAACTTTTTGTTTATCAATTTGTAGTGCTTTGGAAAGTTCATCAATGGTCGGTGTTCTGCCCAGTGTTTGTTCCAATTCATGGATTTGTTTATACATCTGGCGAATGCGGT
>CAYLUJ010000033.1:15316-20306 GCA_964386805.1 uncultured Pelolinea sp.
GGTGCGACCCTGGTCGGCGATGGCGCGGGTGATGGTCTGGCGAATCCACCAGGTGGCATAGGTTGAAAAGCGGAAACCCTTGGTATAGTCAAATTTTTCCACCGCTTTCATCAACCCCAGGTTACCTTCCTGGATCAAGTCAAGAAAGGGTACTCCCCTGTTCGTGTAGCGTTTGGCAATGCTGACCACCAGGCGTGTATTGGCTTTGATCAGGTGAGCTCGAGCTTCTTT
Organism: uncultured Pelolinea sp.; assembly: GCA_964386805.1. Classification (GTDB taxonomy): domain Bacteria; phylum Chloroflexota; class Anaerolineae; order Anaerolineales; family Anaerolineaceae; genus UBA4781. Next base: position 15,548 of record CAYLUJ010000033.1, read on the forward strand.
CCCACTTTCAATAATTTTTTCCAGTTCTTCTTTTCGCAGAGATGTTGCATTTCCATCCAGTTGGCTCAATTCGATTTGAGCCAATTCTCCATTTTCGATTCGAATCGCAAGGTCCCGCTCTTCAGTGCTATCAAGCAGAGGAACACGCGACATTTCTCGCAAATACAGTGAAATCGTATCATCGCTGGAAATATGCCCCAAACCAGCATAAGGATCCATGTCCGTTAGAGGAGATTGATCACTATCATCCGGAATCGCATCCCCTTCTTCTTCGGAGATCTCCACCCCTTGTTTCCGCAGTTGACCTACTACTTCATAAATAAATTCTTGGTCAAATTCTTCCGAATCCGGAAGCGCGTTATAAACGTCCTCCATGGATAATTCATCATGAGTCTCGGATTGTTCCAGGAGTATTTCAAGTATGTCGTCCTTTATTTTTTGTTCATCGTACGACAATGAATACCTCCCACAAGAATTCGTCCCCGGTCATGACGAAACCTATTATCTATCACTGCAGACCGGCATGTTCACACGCAGCATTATTCAAATTTTGCCCACAAACAATACATAAGCCACGGCAATCGGGTTTGCATAGTGGTTTTATTGGATATTCAAGAAAGATATAATCGCTGATGGATTCTTCAAAATCCAGGTATCCGTCTTCAGGGATCGATTCTTCGTCTTCAGAAATGGGCTCCTGTGAAAAAGTATATAATTCTTGAAAAGAAGTATGCAGCGGTTGCTTGAAATCCTCCAAACAGCGCACGCATTGTGCATCCACCAGCGCTGAAAAATCCATCGTGGCTTGAATACCTGTCTGTGTTCGAATCAATGTTACCGTTCCAGAGAGGGTTTCCGTTATCCCATTATTTTGAAATTGATATCGCTCGAAGGAAAATGCTATTTCCCTGCTGAAACCGATAGATTGGTTAATGAGAAAACCGACATTAATTCGAAAAGGTCTGCGGGGTTGGTTCACAATATATCCATTAAAATATTGATGCTTGGTCGATTATAGCACGCCAGTTCTACATGGTCAAGTTTTTATGATATTATTCATAATTATTAGGTAGAAATACAATGCGACTTCTAATTGCGACCACCAACCCCGGAAAAATCACAGAAATCAGCAGTTTACTTTCTAATATTGATATAGAACTTTTAACCCCCTCAGATATCGGCTTGAAGCTTGATGTCGATGAAACCGGATCCAACTATCGAGAAAATGCCGAAATAAAAGCGCTGGCTTTCAGTCAAGCCAGCAATCTGCCGGTGCTTTCTGATGACACCGGTCTGGAAGTGGAAGCCCTGGGGGGCTTACCCGGCATCCGTTCTGCGCGTTTTGCTAATTCTGCCCATGCCAGCGATCATGATCGGCGCAGTCTACTGCTGGAAAAATTGTCAACTTATCCAAGACCATGGAAAGCTCGTTTTATTTGCGTTGCAACTCTCGTAATTCCCGGGCATCTACCCATTTCAAAGGAAGGAGAATGCGCTGGAGAGATCATTCCCGAAGAACGGGGAGAGCAAGGCTTTGGGTATGATTCAATTTTTCTGGTGGCAGGAACACAAAAAACCATGGCGGAATTGAATCTACAGGAAAAAAACTTGATCAGTCATCGAGCAAAAGCTGTGAAAGCAGTAAGCCTCTACTTACAAAAGTGAATCTATTTTTCTGGTCTTTTTAGAAATTGTTCTTTCAAAGTAGTAGCTTGAATTTCTCGCCACTTGGCGACATTTTCTGCGATCAGTTTTTCCCTTCCCTGTTCGGATGGCTGATAAAATGTCTTCCCTACCAGAGAAGTGGGCAAATATTGCTGCGCGATAAAATGCTCCGGAAATTCATGCGGATACTGGTAGCCCTGGCCATGCCCAAAGGCTTTACTGTCACGGCTTGCATCCATCAGGTGAATTGGCACCGGCTGTGCACCATTTTGCTCGATTTCTCCCAGAGCAGAAAAATAAGCACCAGCCGAATTCGACTTCGGTGCGGTCGCCAGATACAGCGTGGCTTCCACAATAGGGTAGACGCCCTCCGGCAACCCCACATATTCAAAGGCATAGGCGGCAGAAGCCGCCACCTGCAGCGCCTGCGGATCAGCCAGCCCAATATCTTCGCCTGCCAATATCAGCAAGCGACGTAAGATGAAACGGGGGTCTTCCCCGGCATACAGCATTTTCGCCAGCCAGTACAACGCCGCATCTGGATCGGATCCACGCACAGATTTAATGAAGGCAGAAATAGTATCATAGTGTTCATCGGCGCTCTTATCATAACGCACAGCACGCTTCTGGATGGAGTCCTGCGCATCTTGCAGGGAAATATGGATATGTCCATCTTCCCCTTTGGGAGTGCTTTCCACAGCCAGTTCGAGTGCATTCAATAAATTTCGCGCGTCTCCTCCGCAAATTTGGATGAGATGATCACGCGCATCATCATCAATATCGATCGGGATATTCCCATAACCACGCGCTTTATCATGCAACGCATTTTGCAGAATAGCTGCCAATGCCTTTTCATCCAGCGGTTTCAATGAGAAAACCCGCGAACGGGAAACAAGAGCAGGGATCACATCAAAATAGGGATTTTGCGTCGTTGCTCCGATCAGAATGACCAAGCCATTTTCGATGTTCGGGAGCAGGGCATCCTGCTGGGCTCTGTTCCAACGATGCACTTCATCTACAAACAGAATGGTACGTTTGTTATAGAGACGCCGGCGCTCCAGTGCTTCATCGATGATTGTTTTTAATTCCGCCTTACCCGCCATGACCGCGGAAATGGAAACAAAATATGATTTACTGTAATTCGCTATGATCTGCGCCAGTGTGGTCTTGCCTGTTCCGGGTGGACCCCATAGAATGATCGAGGAAAAGAGCCGGTCAGCCAGCACTGCCCGCTGCAACATTTTCCCTTCACCCACAATGTGCTCCTGACCGAAGAATTCGGCAAAGGTACGCGGGCGCATGCGAGCAGCCAGCGGGGCTTGATCGCTTAAATTCACATTGAGCTGATAATCAAAAAGGTCCATGCTTGCTCTTCCTATCCCTCTATTATAGAACATATTTCCGATAATAGAAAAGGGTAAGACAATCTGTTTTCAATACCAATTCTCTTGCGGAAATTTATTTTTGCCCGTAAATATTTTGCTGGCGATAATAATACAGCGCTTTTATATCCTGCGCACCAATCCCTTCCGGGTTGCCCATCTGCAAGGCACAGGCAATGAAAGCTGAGTTCTCAGCCAGAACTGCCAGATCCACCGCCCGGCGAGCGGTTGGGGCAAAGGTAAAAACGCCATGCTTCTTCAGTAAAACCGCATTACAGCCTTCTCCATATTTCACCACCTGCTTGCCGGTCTCCTCATCCCCTATCAGGACAAAATCCGAACAGGGGATCTCTCCTCCAAATTCTTCGGCGGTCTCCGTGATCACAACCGGGATGTTCTTTCCAAGCGCGGCAAACACCGCAGCGTAGCGAGAATGGGTATGCACAATTCCATTCACATCACTGTGATTCCGATAGATATATAGATGGCGGGTGGTATCGGAAAATGGTTGTAATTTTCCTCGACTATCTTTCCATCCATGGTTAACACAACCAGTTTGGACTTGTCCAACTGGTCATAAGGAACGTCGCTGGGCCTGATAAAATACGACCCGATTACTGATCGCGTATGCTGACATTTCCACTGGTCAAACAAACCAGATCATGCGCAGGGAGTTCTCGCAGCAGATCGACCAATTCTTTTTTTAATTTATCAAGCATCATTACTCCTCACAATTTCTCAATTTTAACCATACTATTGAGTTAAAATGTGGTTATGTTATAATGTCACATATAGAACATTATTATACATATTTTTGTCTTATTCTGTAATTTTCGTTTTATTATTTTCAAGCGAAAATTGAATAGGGAACGAGGTAAAGATGAAACAATATTGGACTGAAGAAATTTTCAACACGAAGAAACCGATCATCGCCATGTGCCATTTGCAAGCCATGCCCGGCGACCCGGGTTATGATAAAGCCGGCGGAGTAAAGAGAGTCATCGAACTGGCAAGAGCTGACCTGCTGGCTCTGCAGGAAGGCGGCGTGGACGGAGTGATGTTTTCCAATGAATTCAGCCTGCCCTACCTGCTGAAAGTCAACCCTGAAACAACCGCTGCCATGGGACGCGTTATCGGAGAGCTGATGTCTGAGATCAGCATTCCCTACGGCGTAAACGTATTGTGGGATCCCTTCGCATCGCTTGATCTGGCAGCCGCCGTGGACGCAAAATTCGTGCGCGAGATCTTTTCGGGCGTGTATGCCAGCGATTTTGGGCTGTGGAACACCAACTGCGGCGCCGTGATCCGCCACCAGCACGCCCTGGGAGCAGAAAATGTCAAGCTGCTGTTCAATATTGTGCCCGAAGCCGCCCGCTATCTGGCTCCCCGCGACATTGATGAGATCGCCAAATCGACCGTGTTCAATCATCTACCAGACGCCTTGTGCGTTTCCGGGTTAACCGCCGGCGTTCAAACGGATGCTACCACGCTCAAACTGGTAAAAGTCGCCGTGCCCAATACTGTTGTTTTCGCAAATACTGGAGTACGTCTTGAAAACGTGGAAGAACAGCTCGGCATTGCAGACGGAGCTGTGGTCGCCACCACCTTCAAATTCGATGGCATTTTTCAGAATGCTGTAGATGTCAAACGCGTTAAAGCATTTATGGATAAGGTAAAAGCATTTCGCAGGAATCTTTAAACGCTCTTCTTTC
>CAYLUJ010000034.1:0-17427 GCA_964386805.1 uncultured Pelolinea sp.
CTTTCTCCCAAAGAGTTTTTAGAATCCACCAAACAGACTCAATGTATTCGTTTCTGTATGTAACATAGGCTCTGCTGAGATCAACCCAATAGGCAATGCGATCCGTTAGTTTTTCCCATTCCTTGATATAAGAAAATGCTGATTCGCGGCAGAGTCTGTTAAATTTTTCAATTCCATATTCTTCAATCTGCTGTTTATTGGTGAAACCTAATTTTTTTTCAACTTCAATTTCAACGGGCAAACCATGGGTATCCCAACCACCCCGCCTGTCAACATGATACCCCTGCATGGTTTTATAGCGCGGGAAGACATCCTTGAAAACCCTGGCTAAAATATGATGCACGCCGGGCATACCATTCGCAGTTGGGGGTCCTTCATAAATAACATACTCTGGACCACCCTCGGTTTTTTTCAAGGTTTGTTTGAATATTTCCTGCTGCTTCCAAAAATCCAGAATTGATTCTTCTTGTTCTTTGATTTCCAATTTTGAAGAAACCGGTTTGAACATAACACCTCCAATAAAAAAACTCGTCCTGTTTCAGGGACGAGCAAATTTACCCGCGGTACCACCCACATTCTCTCTTTTGAGAGCTCTCCATCAGAATTCTGAGCCATTTTAACGATTGGCATTCCCGGTTTTCTTACTGGTGGCGGGCAAGCCATGTTCAGATCACAGCTCCGGAAGGATTTTCAATTCGAGATGTTTACCGGACTTTCACAATCTTTCGGCTCGCTAAAAACAGTGCTCGTATTTACTCGTTTCCATCGCAGCTTTTCGTTTTTGATTATCTCATAAATAGAGATTTTTATCAATTAAGCAGCTTTATACCACGCCATAAAAGAGCGGCAGCTCGGCGCACTTTTCATTAACGATTCCGATACTTTCTTTAAGTTTAAGTCTAGCTGCTTCCAAGCGCTCTTTATCATTTCCATAAACAGTAAAAAGCACATCCTCTTTTTTAATTTCAGCTCCAACTTTATAGTGGACGATAATTCCAACACCCAGATCAATCGGAGCACCTTTCTTTTCACGTCCGGCTCCTAACAAAACCGCAGCTTCACCAACCAACTGAGCATTAACCATGGAAAGATAGCCATACCTATCAGCTTTTATCTCTTCCTGAATGGACGCAGATGGTAATTTTTCGGGGTGTTCTATATAAGAAACATCACCATTCTGCGCTTTCACGAGCTGGATAAATTTTTCCCATGCTTTTCCATCGCTAATGGCTTTTTCCGCCATGCTGTGTGCTGCTTCCAGGGTTTTTGCTTTTTCTCCCAGCAGCAGCATATGTGCAGCAATCGTAAAACAATGTTCACGAAAATCAGCGGGGCCACGACCGTGCAGTGTTTCAATGGCTTCCTTCAGTTCAATGGCATTTCCAACCGCTTCCCCAAGCGGCTGGTTCATATCCGAAAGGAGAGCACGTACTTTTCGCCCGCTTAACTTCCCAATTTCCACCATTAAATGTGCCAATTCCCGGGCATGTTCCAGGTCTTTCATAAACGCGCCATAACCCAGTTTGACATCCAAAACAATGGCTTGTGCACCGGCTGCGATTTTCTTGCTCATGATCGATGAAGCGATCAACGGGGTGGATGGAACCGTACCGGTTACATCTCGCAGCCCATACAGAATTCCATCAGCTGGTGCGAGATCGCTAGTTTGACCAGTTAAGACAATGTCAATTTTTTTTAATTGGTGCATGAACTCGGCTTCGGTCAGATCAACGCGGTATCCGGGGATAGATTCCATTTTATCCAGTGTTCCACCGCTAAATCCTAATCCCCTCCCCGACATCTTTCCCACCGGTAATCCATACGAAGCAACAATGGGTGCAACAACCAGGCTGGTTTTATCGCCTACTCCCCCAGAGGAATGTTTATCCACCACCAGCGGAGCAACAGAAGATAGGTCAAGGATATCCCCCGAATGAGCCATCGCTAAAGTCAGGTAAGTAGTTTCTTGTGGGGTCATGCCGTTTAATAGAATAGCCATTGTCCAGGCAGAAACTTGATAATCAGGAATAGAACCACTGGTTATACCTTTAATGAAAAATTCGATCTCATCTTTGGTGAGTTCTTGCTTATCTCGTTTCCGAATGATGATGTCAACTGCACGCATAACGCTTCCTTTCCTTACAACACACAGAGAGTTTTTATTCCCGTGGTTTTAAGAAAATGGTGGCACGCCGGTTGGGTTCTTCTCCGGTACTTTCGGTTGTCACAAAAGGATGGTAGCGCAGTTCAAGATGAATAATTCTGCGTTCATTCGCAGGCATAGGTTCCAACACCTGTTTGCGACCGGTTTGAACGACCTGATCGGCAATCCGTCGAGCAAGCTGGCGTAATTGACGTTCACGTCGGTAGCGGTATCCTTGCACATCCACCATGAGGGGTACCCATTCGCCAATCTGATTACAGAGTATCAGACTGGTGATGTATTGGAGAGAATTCAATGTCTCTGATTTACGACCAATCAAGATGCTCAGATCTTTACCAGATATATCGGCCAGGATGATGGGACGATCCTTATCATCTTCCGGGTCAACAATACGAGTAACCACTTTTGCATCAATACTCATTTTTCCCAGCAGATCGGTGAGTGTTTCATAAGCCAATTGCCGGGCTTTTTCAATCTTATCTTCAGCGTCATCAAGGTAAGAGGTTGACAGTTTTACTTCAGCAGCTTGTCCTTCCATGATTTCTTTCTTCCTTTCCCTTTTCAGCGCTTCAGGGGTTTTTTTCTGGAACCAAATTATTGAATAACGAATTTCATTGTGCGATTAAAATTGAGTCTCAGAAATCAAGTGAAACCTCACTACCCCTTTTTATCAAAGGGGTAGAAACCTCTAAAGCATTCGTTTTTGATATTCTTTCTTCGTACAACGTCATTTATTCTATACCATCTATGCAGATGGCTTTTTTGCTGGCGCTGCTTTCCTCTTGAAAATATCTTTTAATTTCACGCGTCCCAATGCAGCATATTGCACAAGGCTGATTACATTTGAAATGGCGAAATATAATGCCAAACCGGAAGAGAGTGAATAAGCGAACCATCCCATCAACAGCGGCATATAAATATTCATCATCCCAGTTGCTTGGTTGGCTTGCTGATCACCACCAGAGGGGCTGATCAGTTTATTTTGGATAAAACTGGTGATCACAACAAAGATTGCCAATACCGGAATTCCAAAAGAAATACCGGGGATGTAGACGCGGTCAGGTTGGCTGAGATCCATCCATAAGAATTCATTATTTAAAGGAATCAATGTATACGGATTCTTAATAGCCGGAATGAATGAGAAGAAATTGGATAATCCCATCCCGATTTTTGATACAAGAGTCAATACCTGCAGAGGTGCAGTTCCCATGGTTTGGATAATACTTTGATAAAGACCAATGATAATTGGAAATTGAATCAAAGTTGGCAAGCAAGAAGCAAATGGTTTAATGCCTTTCTTCTTATACAATTCCATCTGTGCCTGACCTAGACGTTCCTTGTCATTCTTATATTTTTTCTGCATCTCAAGGTATTCCTCATCTTTTTGAAGATCTTGAAGAGCAGCAGAACTCTTGATCTGGCGCGCAATCAAAGGATGGGTAATTGCTTTGATGAGTATCGTGAAAACAATAATCGCGACTCCAAAATTTTCTCCAGTCAAGTTATAGATCAACAACAGAGTGTTAATAAAGGGTTTGATAATAAGTGAATCCCACATGGTTTTTTCCTTTTCTATTTATTCTTCTGTAGAAAACGACCAAAATTCTCGACCATTTTCGTCTAATGCATAAACCAGTTTTTCTCCGTTAACCATCATCAGATAAAGTTTTCCATCTTTGAAGGTTGGCGTGGTATAGATACTGCCCTCACGGCTTAAAGAAGGAGAGGTAACCTGGTCTTTGTCTACAATTACAAAATTACCGTCGATTGTTCCAAAGCCTACAGCATTATTCAGGATCACTCCACCCGCAACAATCTGGGAACCGGTAGACATGGATGAATCCCATATTGATGCGCCAGTCTCGCTATTGAGAGCGAAAATGTTTCCATCCTCAGTTGCAAAAAACAAAACATTATCCAGAATGACTGGTTTCGTCCAGATGCTTTTAATTTTTGTTTCACCCTCGAATATCCAGACAATAGCACCCGTACTTGCATCGATTTTAAACATCTTTCCATCAATTGTTCCGACATAGAGAAAACCATCAGCCAGCAACGGGTCGGAAACAATCGCCGTACCCAGATCGGTTTTCCAAATTGGTTTTTCAACCAGATTCTTAGTACCTTCCTCATCAGTGACTAAGTCAGAAACTTGATAATTTAGATTCAGTGCATATAGGTTGTGGTCCATAGAAGCCATATAAAGATATTGTTCATCGGCAACAGGTTTTGACCAGTTTGGACCATCGGTTTGGAATACCCACTGTAGTGTTCCATTTTGATCAAGCACATATAGCTTTTTATCAGCATTAGGAGCATACGTGTATCCGTTTTTATAAAAAGCGCTGGCAACATAACGGCTTTTTGCTCCATCAAATTCCCAATTCAGAGATCCGTTGCTGGTATTTACAGCATATAGATGATGGACATAATCCCCCGCAATCACCACATTTTCTGCAAACTCTACGGGAGCATAAAAAATAACATTTTTATCCTGTTCTGCCGGAAAAACCCAAACCTTGCTCCCATTTTGAATATCAAGAGCATAGAGCTGGTATCCATACGACACAACAGCCAGATCATCACCAACTGAAAGTCCTGGCCAACTGGTAGATGCTCCAACAGTAGAGGTGCAACCAGCAAGAGTAGCCGCGATAATCAAGATTAAAAGTGTTGCGATAGTAATATTTTTTTTCATTTTTTCACCTAGATTTTTTCTTTCCTATGGGACAGGATCATATCCGCCCTCATTGAAGGGATTACAGCGGATTAAACGACGAATCGATAAATAACCACCTTTCCATATTCCATATCGAAAAATTGCTTGATATGCATAATGAGAACAAGTTGGATAAAAGCGACAGGTATTTGCAGGTAATGCCGGAGAAATTGTTTTTTGATAGATACGAATCAAGAACAATACAATATAGCGTGGGAATGACCAGATTGTAACCTTTACATCACGCAATGATGGTTCTTGAGAATGATTCTCTTCAGCGATCATATATTTTTTCTTTGGTTTTCAATAAGCCGGCTTGAAGAAATAAATTCTCGACAGCCGTCTGTATTTCGCTTGAATTTGAATAATAAAAGTTTTTTCGGATTATCAAAATAACATCCCAACCAGGTTCACAATCGCTTTTAAGAAGATTTAACACAGCTCGCATTCTTCGTTTACAGCGATTTCGTTTAACTGCATTGCCTATTATTTTACTGGTTATCACCGCAAATCGCGAGTGCGGTCTTTCGTTTTGAAGAACTGCCATTTTCACGATTGGGTGAAAAAAAACATTGCCAGAATCCTTAATTTTTTTAAAGTCCGCGCTCTTTGTAAGACGGAATTTCCGATTCACTTGCAACTCAAACAAAGGAAATTAATCAAAATTTTTTCTGGGTTACCAGCGCACATTTTTTACGTGATTGTTCTTGGTGACTGCCAAGTTATGGCGCCCACGAGCCATCCTTCTTTTAAGAACTTTTCTGCCATTGGCGGTTGCCATGCGTTGTCTGAAACCATGAACACGAACGCGCTTTCGTATACGTGGTTGATATGTCCTTTTCGGCATGTTTCGTTTCCTCTTCTTCTAGCGGTTGATTTCTTTTGATATAGCTGGAAAATTATACCATATTGGCACTTTCGTGTTACAAATGGATTCTTGAAATTATAGTTCTATTTCACCAGCCATATATTTTCCACAATTCTCTCTCAAATAGACAAAAGAGATTGTATTCCATAAATTCTCTGCAGATTCTGTCTGAACTCGTAAATAGTTTGTCGAAAGACCCTCCATAATCCACCTATTGTCTTCTTTTTTATTTCCTCGTTCCCAAAGCACTGGAACGGTTTGATTCAGGAACCCGGCACGATAGTTAGCCGCGGATTTTTGCAGCGCTATGCGCATCCGCTCATTCCGTTCTCTTTTTTCAAACCCGCTGATCTGACCGGCATAACTGGCTGCCGGCGTACCTGCTCGGGGAGAATATCGAAAGACGTGCCCTCCTGCAAAATGTGCATTCTCCACAAAACGCAAGCTCTCGGCAAACTCTTCTTGGCTTTCACCGGGAAAACCAACCACAATATCCGTTGTAATGGCAATATTCGGATTCCAGGATCGAATCTTTTGCAATAAAGCATAAAATTCAGCCGGTGTCATAATTCTGCCCATGCGTTTCAAAGTAGCCGACGAACCTGATTGAAGAGGAAGATGTAAATGATCACAAAAACGGGGATTCGAAAGGAACGGGTAGAAATCTGTTTCAATATCCCACGGTTCGATGGAACTCAAGCGAACATGAGGAATGGTCGTTTGTTCAAGCAGCGTGTTGACCAGATAGGAAATCGTCTTCCGATCCGAAAAGTCTCTGCCCCAACCTCCCAACTGCGTACCGGTCAGCACAACTTCCTTTACATCTGCCCGGATAGCTGATTCTATGTCTTTCATGATTTGATCCAAAGGACGACTGACGCTTCTTCCGCGGGCTATGTGTGTAATGCAAAAGGTGCAGTGATAATCACAACCTTCTTGTACTTTAATAAAGGCGCGCGTCCGCTTCGCCTTGCCAGGTAGTGGAATCCGTACAGATCTCTCAAATTGAGAAGCAGCCGAACCACCAAAATATGTTTTCACGATATTCATTTTTTGATGGTTCGAAATGATAATTGCACCGTCAAGCAGATTTTCTTCACTGATAGTATCCACAGAAACCCAACATCCCGTCAGATAAATTTTTCCCACTCCCATCCGTTGAAGGTGATGCACCAGTTGGCGTGAATCCGCTTCAGCGGCAGCTGTTACCGTACAGGAATTAACGATGGCAGCTTGAGCTCGCTCCGGAGTAGCTACAATTTCATGGCCTGCTGCGCGCAGCTCCGCTGCCAGCATTTCCAATTCGCTCTGGTTAAGCCGACACCCAATAGAACCCAAAAATACTTTCATTTTTAGGGATAAACCGCAAGAAAATTATCAAATAGGATCGCCACACCAGGTTCTTCAAAAGAACTGGCTGTTAGACCAATTCGCCCTTCGGAAAACACATCATCTTGAACCTGTGCAAGCATCACATTGTTTACATACAGGGTTAACTGGTTCCCAATGCAGTCAGCGCGGATATGATTGGCGCTCTTCCCTTGATAAATGGATTCAGAATATTGAAGCTCTCCTCCATTGAGAACTGTATAACCACCATAAAGAACGCGCAGGATGCCATAATATCCATCCGATGAAACCAGGAAAGCATAGTAATTAGAATCATCTTGATACCGGCACACCAACCCAAAACCATTATTTATCAATCCATTGAGGTTATCCGCAATCGCTTCTACGCGCACATTGGTATATGTGCTATTCACAGTGCTGATGTAATCGGTATTTTGCGAATTAATGATGAAAACCAATCCTTCTTGATAATAACCAACCGTCGAACTATCTGCACGTTTCCATACATCCCATTCAAAATTGGGTGATGAAAAATCATCCACCAGCAGCAGTTCCCCTGGCTGATGCTTGGATGGGAAATTAATAGTACAGCTGGTAATAAAAGAGCATAAAGCTAAAGTGAATAAAACAAAAAAACTGCTTCGCATGAAGATTCCCTTGATGAATAATTATACACGGCATATAGTTGAAGCAGTTCACACTTCAACTACTATCCTCCCAGCTTATAAGAAATATATTTTATATATTCCAGAACGACAAAATGCCATCCTTTTATTTTTAAGAACCATGTATTCGCGCTAAACCAGTGAGGTGAAGTCGGGTGGATCATGACCTTGATCCCTGTATCTGCAAAGACATCTTTAAAGATCATATAAGCCCGCCGGGTGTGATAGGGATCAGTAACCACAATGCAGGATATTAACTGCCGATTGGTAAGCAAGCGTTTTACAGCTTCAGCTTCTTCTTTCGTACTGGTGGCAATCTGATCCGTCATTAGAATATTTCCACTTGGTATGCCATTGCTTAGAAGTTCAATTCGCATATCAAAACTGTGTAAATAATCGTATCCCGCCACCACATTACCGGTCTCTGTGAGAATGATCAAATTGGAATAATTTTGATTATAGAGTTCCAATGCTTCCTGCATACGGCTCTCATCCCCACCGCTGAGCACCACGATAGCATTAGCATATTCGAGTTCGCTAGAAACGATCAGGTAAGAACCCATAGCTCTGAGAAGAAATATGGAGAAAAATAGAATCACAAGTAGAATGGTTAATTTCCGAATTCCAATTTTCTTCTTTTTTACAGTTTGTTGTTCAACTTTTGTATCCATATTAAATACAATCCTACCAGAATTAACCCGGTTCAGATATGGTTTTTAACTGCCCGTTGCATCCTGGTTAATCCTTCTTCAAGTGTCGCACGAGGGCAAGCAAAATTCAACCGCACAAAGCCCTTACCCGCTAATCCGAAGTCGATTCCATTATTCAATCCCACTTTTGCATTGTTTAGAAAAAAGGTATAAGGATCATCCCCGAAAGGCATCGTTCGGCAATCTAACCACGCTAAAAATGTGCCATCTGGCTTTGCCATGGAAATGCCAGTCAATTCCGTTTTTACGAAATCATACAGGTAGTCTCGATTGCCTTGCAAGTAGTCGATCAATTCCTGTAGCCACGGCTTTCCTGATAGATAAGCTGCGCGGGCTGCCTGGACCGCGAGCAGATCCGGGTGCGGTAGTATTCCACTGAAGGTCTTTTTCATCTTTTTCATCATGTTTTTATTTTTAATGATCATTACCGAAAAACCTAATCCAGCAATATTAAACGTTTTACTGGGTGCAATCAACATGATCGTCCGCTGTGCGATTTCGTCCCCCAATGACATGATCGGCGTATGTGTATTGCCCGAATAGATCAGATCGCAGTGGATTTCATCCGAACAGAGTAATAAATCATGCCGCATACAAAAAGCCGCTATTTGCTCCAATTCCTCTCTGACAAAGACCCGCCCCACCGGATTATGAGGATTGCACAGCAGGAACATTTTTGTATTCTTTTTTATTCCCTTTTCCAGAGCATTGAAATCAATGCCATAAGAACCATCCGGATTTTGGACAAGATCGACCTCATAATTTTCTAAACCGGTATGTTCCCCCACCCCAAAAAATGGCGGGTAAATAGGAGGCTGAAACATCAATCCATCTCCGGGAGAAAGGAAAGCGCGGCTCGCCATGTTCAATCCGGTCACCACACCCTGAACATAAAGAAGGTGTTCCGGCTCCACCTGCACGTTGTATTGTTCATCAATCCAACGGATGACAATTTCATTCAAATCCTGTGGTTCGGCTGCATATCCAAAAACCCCATGTTTCACCCTTTCGGATAGCGTTTCGATCACTGCAGGTGGTGAAAAGAAATCCATATCTGCCACCCACATGGGCAGCACCTCTTCAGGATACACATTCCATTTTATTGAATCACTGTGTCGTCGATCAATTGCGATATTAAAGTCTTGTGCCATGTTTCCTCGATTATAAACACCCCTATTCTACTTGAAACTGATTATTTGTTTCTAATCGTGATCATTCATGGTCGATCAACTGCGGTTAATACAGAATATTAGAAGACAAAATCCATATTAAACCTAAAACGGCTATTGAATAGCCGTTTTAGATGGATACCCCGAACAGGTTTCTTAGGGAAAAAGGATTATCTACTTCTCAAGAAACCATTGTTCCATAATCGTCTCCGGGGTCATACATTCATCCAAAAGGATCTCATAACCGATATCTTCTGATTCTACAGTAGCCCACCATTCTTCAAGGTTTGCACTGGTCACAACCAGAATGCTGACCGGCAGCATCTTTCCATATTCACCACCCAAAACCGATGGATCGATCTCATATCCGCTCAATAGATAATATGCAGCATAGACCGCATCATAAGCGATGCCGGGAGGATTGATGACAGCAATACAGTCAAAATTCGGATCTTTTTCCATTTTGTGACGCCACATATCCAATCCTTCTTTGCTGGTAGGGCAGACAAAAAGCGGCCAATTTTCCAAAGCAATTCCCGATTCTTCCAAACCCCATGCCACATGCATCAATGCGGAATCTGACCAGATCGCTTTGAGATTCGGATAAGCATTGACGAAACTGACGACATCCGATTGAAGATTTGCAGTGGCATCATATTTTTCTATTCTGCTGTCCACCACATGAATTCCCGGATATTTCGCCAACATCTCCTCGATCGCAGTAGAACGCACATTGTTTGGACCTGGATGAACATAGATGAAATCTCCTTCTCCATCCATCGCTTCGGCCATCCACTCCAGGCTGATCGCTGCGAACTCTTTTTGATCCACGGCTATGCTGTAAGCACCATCCGTAATCGTATCAGCATCCAGGACAAAAACCGGGACGCCTTTTTCTCTAGCGTTCAAAATATCATTATGATAACCTTCTGATGAGTTATTACCTGTATTCTGCACGATCGCATCCACACCCTGCTCGACCAACTGGTTAATGTCACCCACCACACACTGGATCCCCAGTTCCTCACAAGCCTTGAAGAAATCCTCCTTCATTTGCGGCTCCCACTGGTCATCACCCCCATACCCAATGGTGATATTTTGCGGATCCAAAAGCGCCGGTCCTTCAACGGAATTCTCTTCTTTGTCTGTTTCAGCGACGGTGAATGAATCATCCACAGCAGAAGTCCGCTGTTCCTCATTTTCACTATTTCCAGCACCAGATGCACCGGAACATCCCGCAATCAACTGTGGAAAAATAAAAAGCAACAGGATAATGATTGGTAGTACTCTTTTCTTCATGATCTTCCTTTCTTCTTATACATTTTCAAAATGAAGTAGCAAACAGTCATCTTTGGAAATTTTTCCCGAACATCAATCCTTGGGAAAAAAGATTATGCTTTTACTTCTCAAGGAACCATTGTTCCAAAATCATCTCCGGTGTCATCAATTCATCCAACCAAATATCATAACTGACCCCTATCGGTTCATAAACAGTCCACCACTCTGCAAGGTTTTCATTGGTCACCACAGGAATAGGAACAGAAAGTGTGGTGCAGTTTTTCCCTCCCAGAGCCGCAGCATTGATCGGATAGCCGGTAAGAAGGTAATATGCCGCATAGACCGCATCATAGGCAACACCGGCAGGGTCAACAACCGCAATACTTTCGAAATTCGGATCTTCTTTCATTTTGTGAATCCAGTCATTCAATCCTTCGGTATTCGCAGCAGTAACCACCAAAGGAACTGCTTCAGATCAAGGGTATTGAATAATTTTCTAAGAAAAGTACTGGTTCTATTTTCTTTGCTCGTTGTTTCCATCATGCTGTTGACCTGGCTCTATGATAAATTCTTTTGTAATTTTTACTCATGTACGCATGGGAACATTCCAATATATACTGTACATGAGATCAATTTGCAGTAATTCTTTAAACTATAGAATATAAAGAATGATATTCATTTTAGCAAATTATGCAAGCGAATTTCTCTGATGAGTTCTATCGAGAGATAATAATCTCAAAGCGGTTTGACGAAGAACTATAAAAAAGATACGATACAAATATCACTGAAAAACAGTTAGACACAATTCAATATTTGAATATCCTATACAGGTAATCCATGATTAAAAAAGAATTCGATTCCAAAACAACCATTCCCATTACCATCGCACAAGGATGGAATGATTACGAATTATTAGACAGCGGGGATGGGACGAAACTGGAACGCTATGGGAAGGTCATCCTCGCTCGCCCTGAACCCGAAGCATTCTGGATAAAAAGCCTCTCTGAAGAGGAATGGAAGAAAGCAGATGCTGTTTACCTCTCCCCCTCTCAGGATGAAAACGGCACCTGGGAATACCATCGACAGCTTCCCAAATCCTGGGATATTCAAGTGGGAAACGTGCGCTGCAAACTGGAACTCTCCAGCTCCCGCCATATTGGGCTTTTTCCGGAGCAGTATCCGCAATGGCAGTGGCTGCGCGACCATATCCGCAACAATAAGCAACCTATGAAAGTGCTCAACCTGTTTGGCTATACCGGTATGGCGACCCTCTTTGCAGCCGAAGTGGGAGCGCAGGTTACGCACGTGGATGCTTCAAAAAAAGCAGTGAGCTGGGCGAAAACCAATCAGGAGTTATCCGGTTTGCAGGAAAAACCCATCCGCTGGATCGTGGATGATGCCTTGAAATTTGTAAAACGTGAGGTACGCCGGCAAAAAACCTATGATGCCATCGTGCTGGACCCTCCAAAATTCGGAAGAGGTCCCAACGGCGAGGTGTGGGAATTTTATAAATATCTGCCCAATCTGCTGCAAGTCTGTGAAGAAATCCTCAACCCGCAGGCTTCTTTCCTACTGCTGACAGCCTACGCAGTGAAAGCTTCTGCCCTCACCCTGCTGCGTGCCACACAGGAGAAACTGCAAACTCATGGAGGAATTATCACTGCCGGCGAATTGGTACAACAGGAAACCAGCAGTAAGAGATACCTTTCACGGGCAATTTATGCTCTTTGGGAAAAATGAGTTTTTCGGAGGAAAAAATGGACGCGATCTTACATACTTATTCCATCGTTGCCAGAGATGAAAAGAGTGGTCAGTTTGGAGCAGCCGTGCAATCGCACTGGTTCAACGTCGGCTCACTCTGCCCCTGGGTTGAAGCAGGTGTGGGAGCCGTTGCCACCCAATCATCGGTAAAGGTCAGCTATGGCCCGCAGGGATTGAAACTGATGCGTGAAGGAAAGAGCGCACAGGAAGCGCTACACACCTTGCTGACAGAAGATGAAGGCAGAGAAAACCGGCAGGTCGCCATGGTGGATGCGCAGGGGAACGTGGCAGTGCATACCGGAACTCGCTGCATTGCCAAAGCCGGGCATGTGGCAGGCATCGGTTTTTCCGTTCAGGCGAATATGATGAAGAATGATACGGTGTGGGGTGCGATGGCAGAAGCCTTTAAGCAAACACAGGGAGACCTGGCAGAACGTATGCTGGCTACTTTACAAACAGCCCAGGCACAGGGTGGCGACATTCGCGGTAAACAAAGCGCAGCCATGCTGGTGGCAGATGGGATTCGCAGTGATGAACCCTACGAACATATTCTCCTAGACCTGCGTGTGGATGATCATCCCGAACCACTGGTGGAATTGGAACGACTTCTACGTATCCAACGTGCTTACGAACATATGAACAAAGGGGATGAATTTTTAGTCAAAAATGAAATGGCTGAGGCGATGAAGCAATATAGTATGGGTGCCGATCTGGCTCCCACCATCGATGAACTGCCCTTCTGGCAGGCGGTGACCATGGCAGCCAATGGGCATCTACAAGAAGCACTGCCTATCTTCCATTCTGTTTTCAGTAAAAACAGGGATTGGGCAGAAGCGCTGCGACGTCTACCGGCAGCCGGATTCATGCCAGATAATCAGGACATGCTCGATACGATCTTGCAGGAGTTAGAAAAGTAAGGAGGAAGCATGCAGCAGTACAGGATCAACCCAGAAAAACCCATCAAAATCAAAAAGTTAGACACCAACGATCTAGGAGATTGGGAAGGAAAAAAGAAAGACGCCCAAAAAGCTTTCAAAAAACTGCAAAAAGACCTTGCCGAGCTTCAGGAAATTTTGTATGCAGAACAAAAACACAAAATCCTCATTATCCTCCAAGCCATGGATACCGGCGGAAAAGATGGCACTATCCGAACTCTTTTGGAGAAAGTCAATCCGCAGGGTGTGAAGATTGCGAATTTCAAAGTCCCTTCCACAGTGGAGCTTGACCACGATTATTTGTGGCGGGTGCATGCCAAGGTTCCTGCAAAAGGCGAAATGGTGATCTTCAACCGTTCACATTATGAAGATGTGCTGGTGGTGCGGGTGCATGAACTGGTGCCGAAAGAGGTTTGGAAAAAACGCTTTGAGCAGATCAACGCCTTCGAGAGAATGCTCGCTGAAGAAGGCACAACCATTCTGAAATTCTATTTGCACATTGATAAAGAAGAACAGAAACAGCGCTTTCTGGAACGTTTGACCGACCCTAAAAAACAATGGAAGTTCAATCCCAACGATCTCGAAGAACGAAAAAAATGGGATCTTTACCAGGATGCCTATCAGGATGTTTTGAATAAGACCAGCACCCCCTGGGCGCCCTGGTACGCCATTCCCGCCAACCGCAACTGGTATCGCAATTTGTGTGTGGCTTCGGTGATCGTGGAGACCCTGAAATCTTTAAAATTGAAATATCCCGAGCCGCTGCCCAATCCGGAAACCTATGTTCAAGCGCTGGAAAATGAGGGACAAGAAAAGAATGATCACTGAAAGTAAAGGGAAATATTAATTCACAAAAATGTAATTTTTATCTTTCTTCACGATCAATGATCCAATTTCTACAGCAGAGACGCCTTCTTTTTGTAAAGTGTCTTTCAGTGGCTCAACCTGATTCGCTTCCAAAGCAATCAAGAGTCCGCCGGAGGTCTGGGCGTCGTTCAGGATGATCTGCTGAATTTCCGTCAGTCTCTCTGCATACTGCACAAAGGGTTTGGTATAGGCATAATTATTGCGGCTGCCGCCCGGTATGATACCTGCGGCTGCCAGGTCGTATGCACCTTCCATGATCGGAATGGATGCAAAATCTAATACAGCGGTCAATCCAGCGGCTTTCATCATCCCCAGCAAATGCCCCAACAGACCAAAACCGGTCACATCGGTGCAGGCATGCGCATGGAATTGCTGTAGCGCCGCGCCGGCTTTCTGGTTCAACATCGCCATGCTTTGGATAAGCTGTTCGGTTTGTTCATTTTCCAGCAATCCCTGCTTCAATGCGGTGGTCAGGATGCCGGTCCCGATCGGTTTGGTCAGGATCAGCCGATCGCCGACCTGAGCTTTGGCATTGGTGATCAACCGGTCAGGATGAACCACACCGGTCACCGCCATGCCGTATTTCGGTTCCGTATCATCCACACTGTGACCGCCTATGATGGAAATACCCGCTTCATTGGCTTTATCCTGTGCACCGCGTAAGATCTCACGCAGCACAGAAATCGGCAGGCGGTTGCTGGGGAAACCCACGATGTTCAAGGCAAACAAGGGTGTGGCACCCATGGCATAAATATCACTGAGTGAATTGGCTGCCGAAATAGCGCCGAAAAGATAGGGATCATCCACAATGGGGGTGAAGAAATCCACCGTTTGCACAATGGCGGTTTCGGGGTTGATCAAATAAACCGCAGCGTCATCTCCGGTTTCTGTACCAACCAGGATACGCTTATCCTGTGGTGGCTTGATATCTGCCAGCACCTCCTCCAAAAGCTGGGGGCGTAATTTACAGGCGCAGCCCAGACCATGTGTGTAATGGGTCAGTTTGATTTCTTCCGATGAGCCCGGTTTGGAAGTTGGCTGTTCCTGCGATTGCAGATTCCCGATCACGCGTTTGATCTCTTCCAATGCAAAATCGATTTCTTCTTCGGTGGTATTTCGTCCCACCGAAAGGCGAATGGTTCCCATGGCATATTCCACCGGGATGCCCATGGCTGCGATGACCGGCGAGACATCCACCTGGTCAGCATGGCAAGCTGCCCCTGCCGATGCCGCCACTTGGTCCAATTCAGATAGAATAGTATTTGCTTCCAGCCCATAAAAACTCACATTGGTGGTGTTGGGAAGATGCTGTTCAGGATGTCCGTTGAATTTCAGGTTCGGAAAATCTTTCCGCAATCCCTCTTCCAGATGGGTACGCATGGCAAGCATGTGTGCTTGATACTGCGGGAGATTTTCCTTAATAAGTTCACAGGCTTGCCCTAGCGCAGCGATCTCGATCACATTCTCCGTGCCGGCGCGTTTGTTCATCTCGTGTTCTGCACCATGCATGATCTTTTCCAAACGCACACCTCGCCGGATATACAGCGCTCCGATCCCCTTGGGTGCATACAGTTTATGCCCAGCAATAGAGAGCAGGTCTACGCCCAATTCATCCACGTTCACAATGATCTTTCCCACCGATTGGGCTGCATCCGTATGCATCAACACCTGATATGCATGGGCAATCTTCGCGATCTCCCGCACTGGTTCGAGGGTACCCACTTCATTATTGGCATGCATGATGCTGATCAGGATCGTATCGGGGGTGATGGCTTTTTCAACCGCTTTCGGATCCACCATGCCGTATTCATCCACTGGCAGGATGGTGATACGAAAGCCTTGCTTTTTAAGATATTCCACCACATCCAGAACCGCCGGATGTTCCACCGCAGAGGTGATGATATGGTTCCCTTTTTCGCGATACGCAAATGCTACCCCTTTGATCGCCAGGTTATTAGATTCGGAACCCCCGCTGGTGAACACAATCTCATCCGGTTGGCAGTCCAACATTTCTGCCACTTGCCGGCGTGCTTTTTCCACCCCTTTTTTCGCTGCGTTGCCATAAGCATGGCTGCTGGATGGATTACCAAAATTTTCATAAATAAATGGGCGCATAGCTTCCGCAACCTGCGGAGCAACGGGAGTGGTCGCGTTATAGTCCAGATAGACCGGTTTTTGCATATTTCACCTTAGAATACTTCCAGTGTTCCCCGTTTCTTGGCTGTTACCTCAAACCAGCGGAATAAGGTATACCCCAGAAAAGCAAAAAATAGTCCGATACCAAATTCTTCGATAAGCAGGGGAGTTACTTCGGCTAACCCATGCCCGGCAATGATCAATCGGGCTGATGCGATCCCACGTGTTAGCGGCAGATAATTGGAAACAATTTGCATCCATTTCGGCAAGGTCGCCAATTCCAGATTAGCGCCAGAGAAAACCAGCAGTACAAAATAAACCGTGTTGTTAACGAACATCACATTGCGCGTGATCAATCCGATGCAGCCCATCAACAACCCCAATCCTGCTGTGCTGAAGGTGGTCACCAGGATAGTGAGCAGCAGCGCCCACGGATTGGTTGCCGAATAATCGATGCGAAAAAGCAGCCACCCCCACATTAAACCGGTTATCACACCGATCATTCCATTCAAGATATGCATGAACGCTCTTCCTAAGAAAACCGACATGCGGTTGGCCGGAGCGCCAAAAAGATACGGTAGTGTACCGTCCCAACGATCGCCGCCGATGCTCATGGTGACCCCATAAATACCGCTCATGGCCGCATTCATCAGAGCATTTCCAATAACATAGAAATAGGCTTTATCGTTACCTTGGGCATACGTTCCGATCAGCACAAAAAAGAGCATCTGCGTCAAGGGGGAAAATATCAGGGTTGCCAAATAAGTAGAAGGTCTCAACCAACGGAAGAGACCCACATAGGATA
>CAYLUJ010000034.1:17437-19989 GCA_964386805.1 uncultured Pelolinea sp.
GCCCCTTCAAAAAAGATCTTGATGTTCAGTTTTAATTTTTCCATAGTTATTGCATATTTAGGGTTGCATCTTCCCTGGCTTTGCGGAGGATAGATTTGAAAAGGAATTTGGAAGCGATCGCATACACAACACTGAAAACGACCAGCATTGCCCAACAAAAGTAGATCTCGCTGTTGCTGCCCGACCCGCTGGATGCTGCATGTAAAGCGCGCGCCGCCCAGTAAGGGGTCAGAATATAGCTAAAAGGGGTCGTCCACATAGGTAGTAAAGCAATGGGGAAAAGGAATCCGGAAAATATATACACCACGAATTCCAATCCATTCTGAAAACGTTGTACATCCGGGTTAATAATGAACAGCGAGCCGATGATCAATCCAAACGTGATGAAAGCCACCACGGTCAGAACAATGGATACAGCAAACAGTCCAGGTTTGGCAATGGTGAGTGGCAATCCCATCATGAGGGAGATGAATGTGTAGCAACAAACAATAGATAGCAAAGATTGTGAGATATTCGCCAACAGTTTTCCGGAAACCACCGCCCGCAATGGAGCCGGTGCACAGCTTAATGGTTCCAATGTGCCCGTCCAGCGTTCACCGGTAATGCTGTTCCCGCCCTGAAAAAGCAAGGTTGTCCATAAGCCGGTCATGGCGCTCCCAACCACTACGAAGATGGCATAATTGGCAACCTGATCTTTTAACATCCACAATGCCATGAAGGCTACGATCATGGGCTGCACGATGATACCAAACAGCACAAAGGCATCGGTAAACGATTGGCGTAATTCGATTTCGAACGCCATAAAAATGACACGCAGATTATATTGGATCCTTTGCCAGCCAGTCATCATTCTCCTCCCACCAGACGCACATACGCATCTTCAAGGGTTGGTTCGCGCGTGGTTACCTTTCCTAATTTCAAACCGTTCAATTCCGATATCAATAATGGAATAGCTTCGGCACCTTTTGAAGTATGCACCAGTAAAAGTTGGAGCTGATCGCGATCTTCTACACTGGCACTTTCCACCACCGGCAGGGTTTTGATCTTCTCCACAGTCTCCGGTGGAATACCGAAGATTTCGATCTCCACCACCGACAAGTCGTTGACCGTATCTTTGATCTTGGAAGGAGTATCCATGGCAACGATCTCCCCTTTGTTAATAACGGCCACGCGCTGACAGAGAGCATCCGCCTCGAACATGTAGTGGGTGGTTAGCAGGATGGTCTTCTTTTCATTCTGTAAATTTCGCACGGTTTGGCGTAGTTCGCGCGCTCCCACCGGATCGAGCCCCATGGTCGGCTCATCCAGAAACAGTACCTCCGGATTATGCAGCAGGGCGCGTGCGATGTGGAGTCGCTGGCGCATACCGCGTGAATACCCTTCCACTTTTTCGTCAGCCCGATCTTTCAAGCCGACCATTTCCAGCAAATAGGGAATGCGTTTTTTCGAAACTGCCGGATCAATGTAGTATAAGCTGGCAAAATAACGTAGGTTATCAGTGGCATTCAAACGCCAGTACAAACCTCGTTCACCACCAAAAATGAAACCAATGCGCGGGCGTACCTTTTCAGCGTCTTTGATGATATCCATACCTAAAATACGGGCAGTACCTCCGGTTGGGATGAGCAAGGTGGTAAGCATTTTTACTGAGGTCGTTTTTCCTGCTCCGTTTGGACCCAGTAAACCAAACAATTCGCCGCCGGCAATTTCAAAGGAAATATCCTTTACAGCAGTCACAGTTTTCTTTTTCCGTTTGAATACTCCGATGGTTGTTTGGAAATCTCGTTGCAAGTTTATGACTTCGATCGCGCTCATGTGAACCTTTTACTTAATGGATTTAACACGTTTACTATAACGCATTTTAGAAATTTTATTATAGGACATGTGTTCAATTATTTTACCATTCATTTTCTGATTTGATCGCTATAATTAATATAAAGATATCGGAGAAGAAACATGAGCGGAACAAAGGCAGGAGAAGTCCTTCACTTTTATGATCATATCTCCGTGGCGGTCATTAATCTCTGCGCTGTATTGAAAGCCGGTGATTCTGTCCATTTTCTTGGCCACGGCAGCGATTTTCAGCAAGAAATCACCTCCATGCAAATTGAGAATGAACCCATTCAGCAGGCTGGTAAAGGGGAGCTGGTAGCAGTTAAAACCATCAAGCCTGTCAAACGAGGAACGACGGTTTATGTTTTAAGCCAATAATATTTCTATGGTTTGATAAATTGATAATCCTGGACGATATACAACTTCGCCAATTCTCTCATCCATGGTGAGTCTGAATATGGTATTTTTTCTGCACAGATTTCATAGACTCCATAATTGTCAATAAAATCTTCTCCCGTAAACACAACGTAAATATCTTCATAATTCATGAAATTAATACCAACTCTCAATTCAAAGGGTGGATTGAATTCGGATAATGGATCAACAAAGTCAGAGAAAGAATATATCCTTATATTCTGATAGAACCGACTCTTATGAAAATTTGGAGCCCAATCTAAGAAAAAATAATTTTCTGGGAAGATTCTGATTGATGAATTTTT
>CAYLUJ010000035.1:0-3374 GCA_964386805.1 uncultured Pelolinea sp.
GGTTGATGCAAGTGGTCAAAGCCTTGGACGCTTAGCAGGTGATATCGCGAATATGTTATTGGGTAAGAATAAACCGACCTATACACCAGGTGTTTTAATGGGAGATTACGTGGTTGTAATCAACGCTGAAAAAATCGTTGTCAGCCCGAAACGAATGGAAGAAAAAGTATTTTATTCTCATTCGAATTACCCCAGCGGTCTGAAAGCCGTTACAATGCCTGACATGTTGAAAAGACATCCAGAGCGTGTTCTGGCAAAAGCGGTCTGGGGAATGATCCCTCATAATAAATATGGACGGCAGGTCATTAAACGCCTTCATGTTTATGCGGGGAGTGCACATCCGCACATTGGGCAAGATCCCAAACCATTGAAGTGAAGGAGAGATAAGAATGTCGGCTCAGTATTATGAAGGAATTGGACGTAGAAAAACAGCAACCGCACGGGTTCGTCTCAGTGCTGGTTCTGGAAATTTTGTTGTGAACCAGAAAAATCTGGAAGAATTTTTCACCCGCTATGGTGATACAGAAACTATCCTTGCTCCATTTAAAGCTACCGGAGAAAACCAAACGCAGTATGATGTCAGCGTTATTGTCTCGGGTGGCGGGGTGAATGGGCAAACCACAGCAGTTCAATTGGGTTTGGCACGCGCATTCGCCAAAATGAATGCTGATTACGTTTCTGTGTTAAGGAAGAACAAGCTTCTTACGCGCGATCCACGTGAGAAGGAACGCAAGAAACCAGGTCTAAAGCGTGCCCGCAAGGCTCCTACTTACACCAAACGTTAAAACCACTTTTTTCTTATCTTTCGAGAAAATACTACCCGCTTTTCGTTTCAAACAAGGCGGGTAGTATAATTTTTTAGAAGATTTGATCTTTCATAAAGGATTCATATGTCAAATATTGATATTATTAACTACTCTTTGAAACTAGCTAAAAATCATTTAATGGTTATTCCATTTTTAGATTTGAAGGATAAATACTATCCACCCTTTTCCAGCAACCAAAATATTCTTGTTATGGATATCCCTGATTCAAACAATAATGACTTCCTCTACCAGCTCCTATCGAAAATCTATCCCGATGATCATACGATCACTCTCTTTGAGCAAAATATGGATGGTCATGAAAGTTTCCATTTGGAAACCTACCCATTCAATGAAGCCAGGCAAAAGAAATCATCAAAAAGAATCCTCGCGATCTATATACCTGCGAACAAGAGAAAAAACTCAATGCTTGATTTCCAAGAATTGATTGCGCATTTACGTGCCTCAGAAGGTTGCCCATGGGATCGCGAACAGACGCATCAGAGCCTACGTCCCAACCTTCTGGAAGAAACCTATGAAGTACTACATACCATTGATGGGGGTGATCTCAAAGGAATGCAAGAGGAATTAGGCGATCTTCTTCTGCAGATCGTATTACATGCGCAAATATCCAGTGAAAACCGAGATTTTAACTTGGAAGATGTGATCACGGGTATTGAACAAAAACTCATTTTCCGGCACCCGCATATTTTCGGTGATAAAGCTGTTTCAGGAGCAGATGAAGTGATCAAGAATTGGGAGATCCTCAAAGCACAGGAAAGAAAAGAAAATCACAAAGCGCAGGGTCTTCTACGATCTGTTCCAAAAAACATGTCTGCCTTATCACTGGCTCAGGCTTATCAAAAAAGAGCTGCGCGGGTAGGTTTTGATTGGGAAACGATTGAACCGGTGAAACAAAAAGTGGCTGAGGAATTTCAAGAAGTCGATGCTGCTACCAGCGATGCTGAGCGCGCCAAGGAATTGGGCGATGTTTTATTTGCCATAGTGAATTTGATCCGCTGGTACGGGTGTGATGCTGAATCGGTACTGCGCGAAGCGGCCGAACGGTTCGCAAGCCGCTTTGAATATATCGAAGGATGTGTACAAGAACGAGGAAAAACCTTTGCCGATTTTTCCCTCGCTGAATTGGACGCATTTTGGGAAGATGCAAAAAAAAAGCAATCTTCGTTATAAAAGAGGAGCAAACTTGGCCGTAAAATGGCGCAAGAACTGCGGCTCATAGAGAATGCGGTATCCGTGAATATTTTTGCGCTGCTGGGCAACTTTCTTGAAAATCTCTACCACATAATCCAAATGACTTTGTGTATATACCCGGCGGGGTAGAGCGAGCCTGACCAATTCCAATTTCGGATAGATCATTTCCCCTGTCTGCGGGTCGGGCTGCGCAAACATCACTGAACCGATCTCAACGCCACGAATACCACCTTCCAAATACAAAGCAGCTGCGAGCGCTTGCCCGGGGAATTCAGCGTGCGGAATATGCGGTAAGAATGAACCGGCATCTACATAGATCGCATGACCACCGGTAGGCTCGATAATAGGAATCCCATTTTCAATCAATCGACTGCCAAAGTAAGCCGTTTGCCCAATGCGATAGGTAAGATACGCTTCATCCAACCCCTCACGCAGTCCGACCGCCATGGCTTCCAAATCTCGACCTGCCAGACCACCATACGTAATGAATCCTTCGCGCAAGATCAGTTCATTGCTGATCTTTTGAAAAAGATCGCCATCACGGACTGCCAGAAATCCGCCAATATTCACGATGGCATCCTTTTTTGCGCTCATAAAAGCGCCATCTGCTGTTTGGAAGATCTCATTTGCGATCTCCAGCAATGATTTGTGCTCATAACCAGGCTCCCGCATTTTAATGAAATAGCAATTTTCTGCATAGCGGCAGCAATCAATAAAAAATGGAATATTGTATTTGTGATAAATCTGGCTGGTTTCTCGAATATTCTTCAAAGAAACCGGTTGACCGCCACCTGCATTGTTGGTAATAGTGATACATCCGAATGGGATATTTTCTGGTCCGGTTTTACGAATCAATTCTTCCAACTTGCCAATATCCATATTCCCTTTGAAAGGATTGGTGGATTTCGTTATGAATGCTTCATCGATCACACAATTTTCCGGTTTTCCACCCCTGGCGCGGATATTCGCATCCGTTGTATCAAAATGCATATTAGAGGGGATGATGGCTTCCGGTTTTACCAGTATGGACGACAAAATATTTTCTGCCGCACGACCTTGATGCGTTGGCACAAAATACTCAAATCCAAAAATATCTTGCATGGTCTGTTTGAGATGGAAATAGGATCGAGCTCCTGCATAGGATTCATCGCCTTCCATGATGGCTGCCCACTGATATTGGCTCATGGCGCCGGTGCCTGAATCTGTCAGGAGATCGATGTAAACGTCTTCTGCTCTTAACGAGAACAGGTTATAACCAGCTTCTTGCATGGCTTTTTTCCGCTGTTCCGGTGATATTAATTGAATGGGCTCGACCATTTTGATTCTAAAAGGTTCTGGTGGATGTTGCAACATTTG
>CAYLUJ010000035.1:3384-19513 GCA_964386805.1 uncultured Pelolinea sp.
ATTCTCCTAAAAGATAATTCTAGTGTCAGTGTATCAACTTTTTTGTTATACTGCCTGTGTAATAAATAATCTTTCTTCTTACGGTAAATAATGAAAATAAAAAAAAGAACAGATAACTTACAAATTGTATCAGCGATGATGTTTTTCATCTCATCCTTGTGTCTGATAATCACAAGTTTTGAGGGACCCATCGTTGAAGAAACCTACCAATTCCCTGACAGATTCATTAATAACGAGATCGATCCTGCATGGGGAGCTGCGATCAGCAAAGCACTCAACGATTATCAAATCAATGTGCGTTATCCTGCACGATCATGGTATGGGGAACCCTTTATCATACAGGCTGTTTTCACCAATCGGGCTGGATCAACCAATTCAAATTCTGGCACCGGCAACATCCCACCTTTTATCCTGGATGCAAATCTTGATTTCGATGCCATAGAAGCAAAACCGGGTAAAAGGATTCTACTGCCCATTCAGCTGCCTCAAACGGCGATCGTACAATGGGAAATTACATCGACATACAGTGAAATGAAACCCGGCAAGATATGGATCTCCTTATTGCCAACAATTGATGCAAAATCATCCATACCAGTTCTTGTTTTGCCGGTTGACATTGAAATGCGAGCCATCCTTGGACTAAAAATTTGGATGTGGCGGGGAATATGGGTGGGATTAGGAATTGTTGGAATCGGAGTGTTTGTTTTGAGGTGGGTTAGGAAAACCAGACATATTTGAATGTTATAATCTGCCTTTATGAAAACCCTTGATAAAAATACAGATCACAATGACATCACAAAAAAAGCCATGCGGAAACAGTATCTCATATCTGTATTGGTTTCATTGATGATAACAGGAATGGTCATTGGCGCAGGGTATCTGATCGATCAATGGCGGGGAAGTGCGCCAACCTATATATTGATCGGATTTGTCATTTCTGGTCCGCTTTCCGTTTGGGCTAATTATAGCCTGATCAAAAAGAGATTTGCAAATCTTCCGAATAAAATGGGAGGACCTGAAACGAAATCAAAGCAATGATACCCATAAAAACGATTAACGAGCTTTTTATTCACTGTCCGGGAATTCTTCAGGCTCCCGAGATCCTTCCACAAATAACTGCTACCAGTGTCGAGTTTGATTCACGAGCTGTAAAAGAAGGAAGTATATTCGTTGCTTTTGAGGGCGAATATCATGATGGGCATGCATTTATTCAACCCGCTCTTGAGATGGGCGCGGCGATCATTGTAGGTACCCAACAGAAGTGGCGCGAGCTTCTCCCGGAAAAATATGTGCTTGTGAATGATGCGAGAAAAGCGCTGGCTTATCTGGCTGCAGCTTATTACGATTTTCCTGCGCAAAAAATGACTGTGATCGGTGTCACCGGCACGGATGGGAAAACAACAACAACAAACTTGATCTTCCAAATCTTAAGACAGGCTGGATTCAAAGCCGGTATGATCTCTACTGTCAATGCAATTATTGGGGATGAGACCATTGACACGGGTTTTCATGTTACAACCCCTGAAGCACCCATAGTGCAGGAATTATTGGCACGCATGGTGAATCATGGATTGACTCATGTTGTACTGGAAACCACATCGCATGGATTGGCTCAATACCGGGTGGCAGCATGTGAATACGATATTGGGGTGGTTACCAACATCACACATGAGCACCTTGATTATCATGGAACCTATGAAAATTACGTATTGACCAAAGCACGGCTGCTTACATGTTTAGCTGAAACCCATCCAAAAAAAACCGGGAATATCCGGTTGGCAGTGTTGAATAAAGATGATCAATCCTATCCGCTACTGGAGAAGATTCTAGAAAGTATCGAACCGAATGCTATCCGAAGTATTGCGTATAGCCGTATAGAAAATGCGGATATTCATGTTCTAAAAGAAGAACAGACTGCGGATGGTTTGAGAGTAAAACTCGAGTGCCGGGGCGAACCAATGAATATAAAAAGCAGTCTGGTTGGAGGATATAACGTTTCGAACATCATGGCAGCAGTAGGGGCGACTGCCATCGGGTTAGGCGTTGAACCGGATGTGATCAGCGCCGGCATTGCGGCACTACCGGGCATTCCGGGAAGAATGGAGAAAATTGACATGGGGCAGACTTTCACAGCAATCGTTGATTTTGCACATACCCCTAATGCGATGAAGGTGACCCTTGGAACTGCTAGAACCATCAGCCAACGGCGTGTGATTGCCATTTTTGGTTCTGCCGGCTTGCGCGATCGAGAAAAAAGAAAAATGATGGCAGTTGAAGGCGTGAAGCAGGCAGATATTTGCATCTTCACGGCTGAAGATCCACGAACAGAGAGATTGGAAGATATTCTGATGGAAATGCAGTTGGCGGCTGAAAAAGTCGGCGGCATTCTTGGAAAAAATATTTTCGTCGTACCTGACCGTGGAAATGCCATCCGTATGGGTATAAAGTTGGCGGAAGCAGATGATCTGGTGATTGCATGTGGGAAGGGACATGAACAATCCATGTGTTTTGAAACGACCGAATATCTGTGGGATGACCGCACTGCCATGCGAGCAGCGTTGGCGGAATTCTTGAAAGTAGACGGTCCTGAGATGCCCTATCTACCAACAGCAAAATAAAAAAAGAGCTGGTTTTTGTGAAACCAGCTCTTTTTACTAGTCATTCAACTTAACCATTCCGTCTGCCACGATTGCCACTGTGGCTGTTGTTCTTATCGCTCTTATGGCTATCATGTTCCCGAGCTTCTTCCACACTCCAGCCTTCCAGGACTGCTACATGTGAAAGCCGGATCTTGCCAGAGCGCGGATCAATTTCTGTGATCATGACAGAGAGCTCATCTCCTTCAACCACAACGTCCTGAACTGATTTCACACGCTCAACGCTGAGTTGTGAAATATGAACCAGACCTTCCGTACCGGGCAAGATCTCGACAAAAGCACCGAAATCAACAATCTTGGTGACCTTTCCGGTATAGATTCGACCGATGGTGGGAACTTCGATTATTCTTTCGATCTGCGCGCGTGCATTCATTTCATCCTGCTTATCAATGGCTGCGATAAATACGGTGCCATCTTCCGCAATGTCAATTTGAGTCTTTGTGGTTTCTTGCAAACTGCGGATGTTCTTTCCACCAGGACCAATCAGTGCACCAATTTTATCAATTGGGATCTTAACGGTTGTGATTCTAGGCACGTATTCTTTCAATTCCGGTCTCGGCTGTGCGATCACTTCAATGATTTTATCGAGAATGAATAAGCGTGCTTCACGTGCTTGTGCAAGAGCTTCAGACATGATCTCAGGAGTGATGCCTTTGATCTTGATATCCATTTGTAAGGCAGTGATACCATCAGCAGTACCGGCGACTTTAAAATCCATATCGCCAAGATGATCTTCCAAACCTTGAATATCGGTCAGGACTGTATACTGCTCTTTTTCCTTGATCAATCCCATCGCAATTCCAGCCACCGGGGCTTTAATGGGAACACCTGTGTCCATTAATGCCAATGTAGAACCACAAACCGAAGCCATGGATGTTGACCCATTGGATGAGAAAACTTCAGATACGAGCCGCATGGTGTATGGGAATACAGATTTGTCAGGCAGTACGGGGATTAGCGCTCTTTCAGCCAATGCTCCATGCCCAATTTCACGGCGGGAACGGTGTGGGCGCTGCACTTCACCGGTGGAGAAGGGGGGAAAATTATAATGATGGATGTAGCGTTTTGACTCGGTGGGGGTCAGATCATCAATTTCCTGGGCTTCCTTGGGTGTGCCAAGGGTAGCCAGAGTCATAACCTGGGTCTCACCACGTGTGAACAAGCCGGAACCATGTGCACGAGGACTTGTATTCACTTCACACCAGATGGGTCGAATTTGTTTTGGATCTCTCCCATCCGGACGGATACCCTTGGTCAGAATTCTGGTTCGAACTACCTTTTGATACGCATCATGAAATGCTTCTCTGGCATCTTGGAGGAGTTTTTCATTTTCCCCATTTGCTTCGTCAGTATACCCATTCAGCAATTCTTCTTCGATGGTATTGATTGCAATATCTAATTCGGCTTTCGTGTGAGGTTGGTCAAGCGCATCGTTGATTTTTGCAGCGACTTTTTCATAAACCTGGTCGATGAGCGCTGTATCAATTCCATTTAATGGAACTTCCCGTTTGGATTTTCCAATCTCGGCAGCCATCTTTTCCTGTACAGCAATAATAGATTGGATGGAAGCATGTCCAAAGCTGATGGCAGCGATCATGTCGTCTTCTTTAACTTCATTGGAACCACATTCAACCATCAGGATGGCATCTTTGGTTCCAGCAAGGCGTAAATCCAGATCAGAAATTTCCGATTGTTCAAATGTGGGGTCAACGATGAATTTATTATCAATTCTGCCGACTCTCACTGCACCAACTGGACCTGCCCAGGGAATATCAGAAATGAGTAGCGCAGCGGAGGCTGCGTTGATTGCCATGATATCCAGTGGATTTTCTCCGTCGGAGGAGATTGGGAACATCATGATCTGCACTTCATTGCGCATGTTCTTATCGAATAAGGGGCGCAGTGGTCTATCAGTCAGACGAGCTACCAAAACAGCATCATCACCAGGTCGACCTTCGCGGCGGAAGAACCCACCGGGAATGCGACCCCCCGCGTACATTTTTTCTTCATATTCCACACTGAGTGGGAAGAAATCAGTCCCCTCAACGACATTATTAGACATGGTAGCTGACGCGAAAAGGACAGAATCTCCTACTCGCAGCGTAACAGCGCCACCAGCCTGACCGGCTAATTTACCGGTTTCAAATGTGAATTCGTGGTTACCGATAGTACCACTAAAGCTAAAAGCTTTTTGTTGCATAATATTTACTCTCTTTCCCCCGCATAGTTAGGAACTGAGAAATAAAGAAAATTCTTTTTCATCATCTCTCAATGCCCAACTTGCGGGATTTACCCATAAAAAGAGTAGATGGTTTCAATCACCATCTACTCATGATGGGTTTGACTTACTTTGTACGAATATTTAAACTTTCGGTCAATGACAGATACTTTTTATAATTCTTTTTCTTTAGATACGCCAAAAAACTTCTACGTTGACCAACCAGTTTGAGCAATCCCCGTCGGGATGACTCATCGTGTTTATGGATTTTTAAATGTTCTGTTAATTCTGCGATCCGGTTGGTTAAAAGTGCAATCTGTACTTCAGTGGAACCGGTATCATTGTCGTGCATTTTATAATTATCGATGATCTTCTGTTTTTCTTCTTTTGTCATTGTCATGACGTTGCTATCTCCTTTTCTAAGCAAGTCTCCTCTTGTGCAGTATAGCTACAACCGCAAAAGGGACCAGTCATGGCTCAAATTATACCAGATTGTATGGACTGAAAAAGTTAAAAAGCCTCACCCTTTTGTAAGACTTCCATAAGATATTTCTGGTTTTCGGCGGTAAAAAGCGGTGTAATTTTTCGAATATATTTTTTCGCTTTTTCACTGGTGGTATGAGTGTAAATTTCACAAAGAAAAGCAACTGTTTCAATTTCAGATTTTTTAATCAAGGCTACCATCAATGGGTTCAACTGCCCATAGGTTTTAATGGAAGCTTTCTCAATGAATGGAGTAACTAAATTAAAGACCCAGGGTAGATCGGAAAAATATTTCTGTTCCATAACCTTCGATAAAGCTCGAAAAGCCAATTTTTTCAGTTCAGGATCGTCGGTATTAATCATTCTCTCGATGAATAGTTGCATACTGGGGGAGGTCTCTTTGCGGGAAAATGGAATTTGAGTAAGGATCACGCGGTGCAGGATTTCTTCATCGGTTGAAGTGATCCACTGCGGAAGACGCCGGTTGATCTCATCTGTTTTACTTGAAGGAAGACATAGTAATAAATTGGTTGCGAGCAGTTTGAACTCCAATTCTTCTCGTTTCCACAGTGCATCCAAAACCGTAATGGCATGCTCTGTGAAATCGTGAGCGAGAGCTGGAAATGTTTCGACAATTTTTTCCAAAACCAGATCCGGAACATTGATACGAGGCAGGAGCGTTTGGATAGGTATGTTTTCTCCCAGTTTTGCTTTCTCAGAAGAATACATACTCAACAGATCTTCCAGTTTATGCAGGTAGACCTGTGGGTCACTGCGATAAAGCTGCAGAGATTGAAGACGACTATTGAGGACAGTCAATTCAACTGCGGGCATAGAATCCGATCAATATGCTTTTGCGAAATATGCTTTTGTTGAAGTCTCTTTGCCGCAAACCACACATTTGCCTTTAATGTGATCTTGATTGAAGGGGATGCAGCGCGTGGTTGCTTTTGTATCCTCTTTGATTTTAGTTTCACATTCTTTTTCTTCGCACCAATAACTGAAAGCCCATCCATTTTGAACGCTCTTTTTAAGATCTTCATAGGTTTGTGCTTCAAAAATATGCACATCGCGGAAAGTAGTTGCTTTTTGAAGCAGTGCGTTGTGAATATCGACCAGCAAAGATTGGACCTTCTGGTGGAGTGCCCCCAATTCGATGATCTCCTTACCGGCTTTCCCAGGGATATCTCGACGAGCGATCACAAGTTTATTGTTGGCAACATCGCGTGGACCAACCTCAATACGCAGCGGAACACCACGCATTTCCCAATCGTTGAATTTAAAACCGGGCGTTTGCTCGAAGCGATCATCGAGTTTTACCCGGAAATTTGTTAATTCCGCAGTAATTTTTTGCGCATATTGCAGAACCACTTCCCGTTCTTCAACATCATGAAAGATAGGAACGATCACAACCTGAATAGGTGCCAGATGAGGGGGTAGAATGAGCCCCTGGTCATCTCCATGGGTCATGATAATGGCACCGATGAAACGGGTGGAAAGCCCCCAAGAGGTGGTCCAGCAATATTGGAGCTGGTTTTGAATGTCAAGATACTGGATATTGAACGCTTTTGCAAAATTCTGCCCTAAATTATGGGATGTGCCCGACTGAAGGGCTTTGGTATCGCCCATCATGGCTTCAATGGTGTAAGAGTGTAAAGCTCCAGCGAATTTTTCCGTTTCACTCTTCATCCCGCAGATGACTGGGATGGCAGCTTCATTAACAGCGAAATCTTCATAGACATGCAGCATGCGCAGAGTCTCTTCTTCTGCCTCTGTTGCCGTTGCATGCGCGGTATGACCTTCCTGCCAATAAAACTCGAGAGTTCTCAAGAAAAGGCGGGTGCGCATTTCCCAGCGCACCACATTTGCCCACTGGTTAATCAACACAGGCAGGTCCCGATACGACTTGATCCATTTGGAATACATGTGACCGATGATCGTTTCGGAGGTTGGGCGTACTACAAGTGGTTCTTCCAATTCCTGACCACCACCGTGCGTAACGACTGCCAGTTCTGGTGAGAATCCCTCAACATGTTCTTTCTCTTTTTCAAGAAAAGACATGGGAATGAAGAGAGGAAAAGCCGCATTTTGGTGGCCTGTTTCCTTAAAACGGCTATCCAGTGCTTTCTGGATATTTTCCCACAATGCCCAGCCATATGGTTTAATAACCATACAACCACGCACCGGAGCATAATCAGCCATATCGGCTTTTAGGATAATTTCATTGTACCAATCTGAAAAATTTTCATCCCTGGTAGTTAATTTATCGTTTGTCATGCTTCCTCATCTAATCTAAAGTCTACCGAATTAAGAAAAATTATTCAATTCAGCCACAGCATTG
This sequence comes from uncultured Pelolinea sp., assembly GCA_964386805.1. GTDB lineage: Bacteria > Chloroflexota > Anaerolineae > Anaerolineales > Anaerolineaceae > UBA4781. Next base: position 11,084 of record CAYLUJ010000035.1, read on the forward strand.
TCAATGGTCTGACAAAAACGGATATAGGTTCTGACTGAAGAAGGAATAAAATCGGGCATTTCAGCATAGAACGTTTCGATCACTTTGTGCCAGGCATCGCCGACCAGGATCAAATATGGCACCGGGATAGATTCCAGGATGATCATGTTCCAGGTCAACGCAATTTCTGCCAGAGTTCCTACGCCACCGGGCAAAGCGATGGCAGCATCACAGTTCTTGATCAAACCACTGATCCTGCCAATTAAATCGGTGTTATGCAGAACCTCATGCACCCATGGGTTTGGTTTATCATTGCGCCATTTTTCGATATCATCACAGGTAACTCCGATCACATGACCGCCCGCTTCCGCGCTGCCTTTTGATACCGCTTCCATTGTTCCCACATAACCACCGTTCAGAACGACGTGTCCTTTTTCTGCGAGCAGTTTTCCTAACTGGTAAGCTTGAAGATAACTTACGTCGCCCGGTTTGGGATGTGCACTGCCAAAAACTGATACTCTCATTCTTCTTATCCTTCTATCGAAATAAAAAAAATCGCTGGTTCAACGAAAGTAATAAAAACCCGTACAATACCAATTGTGTTATTTTACTTGATTTCCTTTCATTAAATAAAAAAGGAGTTGAGAAAAGCCAACTCCTTTTCACTTGAGCATTAAAAATTATGCTTCTTTTGCTGCGTCTTCTTTGGCTTTCTTCTCCACGATCTCATTCGTGATGTGAGCTGGGACAACTTCATAATGGGAAAATTCCATGTCGAAGATCCCACGTCCACCTGTGATGGAGCGCAGGTCAGTGGTGTAGCGCTGCATTTCAGATAATGGAACATTCGCAGTGACAATGGATTGCCCTTTTTCTGTTTCCATGCCCTGAACGCGGGCACGACGGGTGTTCATATCACCAAGAATATCACCCATGTTCTCTTCTGGAACGATCACTTTAACAAGCATGATGGGTTCCATGAGAACAGGGCTGGCATCTTTGAATGCCAGTTTGAAAGCTTCACGCCCTGCAACCTCAAACGCGATCGGTTTGGAATCCACAGGGTGTTCTTTTCCATCAAAAACCTCAACCTTGATGCCGGTAACCGTATAGCCGGCAATGATGCCTTCTTTCATTACATTGCGGATACCTTTTTCAATGGCAGGCATATAACTAGAAGAAATGGCACCACCGAAAACGGCATTGACAAATTCGAATGCATCGCCTTCCAATGGTTCAACACGCAGGTGCACTTCGCCAAATTGACCGGAACCGCCGGATTGCTTTTTATGGCGGTGCATGGCACTGGCTTTTTTAGTGATGGTTTCTTTATAAGGGACTTTTGGGATTGATGTCTCGAGGTTAACCTGGAATTTCGACCCTGCACGCCGAATAGCTACATCAATATGTTGATCACCCATACCCTTCAGAATCGTCTGATTGGTTGCAGGTTCTTGATGCCAGGTAAGTGTCATATCTTCTTCACACAGGCGGGTCAGCGTCGGGCTGATCTTGGTGGAATCTGCCATTGTTTTTGGGAAAATGGCGACCTGGAAGAGAGAAGTGGGATATTCGGGAATACGAACTTTGACAGGATGTCCTTTATCGCAGAGGGTGTTGCTGGTTGCGGTAACAGTCAGTTTCGGGCAAACACCGATATCACCGCTGTGGATGATCTTTACTTGAATGTTATCTTTTCCGCGCGGTACATAAACATTTCCCAGCCGTTCTTCGGTGTCTTTGGATGAATTCCAGAGACGAGAATCAGCGTTGACCATACCGGAGAAAATGCGGAAATAGGTTTGTTTTCCAACAAATGGATCCGCGGTGGTCTTCCAGACATATGCAGCTAAAGGACCGCTGTCAATGGATTGAATGGTTTCCTCTCCATTTGCGCCATCTACAATTTTTCCTTCAACCTTGTCAGGTGAGGGGAAAATATCAACAATGGTATTCAGAAGTGGTAAGATTCCAATTTCTTTTTCACCGGCGCTGACCAAGACGGGAATAAAATTCCCTTTAAGCACGACAGCAGTTAAACCTTTAAGGATTTCTTCCGGGGCGAGTTCGCCGGATTCCAAATATTTTTCCAGAAGAGAGTCATCACCCTCGGCGGCTGCTTCAACCAACGCCATATGGGCTTCATCGGCTGCGTTTTGCAGATCAGACGGAATGGCTTCGGGGCTTTTTCCATCGCCTTTGAAGGCTTTCATGGAAAGCAAATCAATGACTCCCTGAAAATTTTGTTTTTCGCCCCAAGGAAGCTGCACTTTGATTAGGCGAGTGGCAGAATGTTCTTCAATTGAAGCAATTACTTTATTGAAATCAGCATTTTCGCGGTCCATCTTGTTGATCAGAACGAAACGGGGGAGATGAAATTTATCGCAATATTTCCAGGCAATCTCGGTACCCACTTCGTAACCTGAAACTGCGTCTAATACAACCACCGCACCTTCCACTACACTCAAGGCGGAAATCATTTCACCGACGAAATCGGTATATCCAGGTGTGTCGATGAAATTAATTTTTGTGTCTTTGAATTCTATGGGAATTACTGCGGAGTAAAGCGAAATACTGCGTCGTATTTCTTCTTCATCAAAATCACTGACTGTGGTTCCTTCGTTGATACTGCCCATGCGGGTGGTAGCACCGGTAGTGTGAAGAAATGCTTCTGTGAGAATGGTTTTCCCTGCACTGCTGTGTGAAACAAGAGCGATATTTCTTATGTTGCCAGTACTATATTCTTTCATTAATATAACCCTTTAAAAGAGATATGATAACAACCTGCTTATTTTAAGGGGAATCGTGCCAAATGTCAAAGAATGTATAAACAAGAATATATAAAGGCTTATCTTGTTGATGAAAGAGAGAAGGAGAAATTAACTATTGCTATCAAGATTTTTTAAAATTCATTATCCTGATTTCATCTTATTATGCATGCATTTACATGAATAGTTAGATTTTCTGCAATTCTCTGCAATTCCTTATTTTTTACTGGTAATTCCTGACGGTCAAAGGGTCCTTTTCGGTTCTGGTTTAATTTTTGCAGATAATATAAATTAGCTCCTTGGATAGTATGGGCAATTGTAAATAAATCATTTTCATCTAGTAGATTCCAATCTACCGTTGTTCTAAATTCATAGTTGATCTTTGATTTTAGAATTAAATTGATACTCTTTTCAATTAATGCAGTCTGAACGGGTTGCTTGACGACATTTTTATATTTTTCTAGAGGTGCTTTGATATCCATGGCAATATAATCGATCAATTTATTCTCAATAACTTTTTGTACCATCTCCGGATTACTGCCGTTGGTATCAAGTTTTACGTGATACCCTAGGTGTTTAATTTTGGAAATTAGATCAACCAAGTCTTTGTGTATAGAAGGTTCTCCCCCGCTTATTGTAATAGCATCAAGCAGTCCCCGACGTCTTTTTAAAAAAAACATCACAGAATCAAGAGAAATTTCTTGGCTGTATTTCTCTGGTAAGACTAATTCGGGATTATGGCAGTATGGGCATCGAAAATTGCAACCACGAGCATAAATAATCGCGCACATCTTTCCCGGATAATCAATAAGCGAAAATTTCTGGAATCCACCAATGACCATTGCTTAAACCTTGAATTTTTTTCTCATTTCAAACTCTGCTTTTTTACCATCATTCCATTGTTTAACCGGACGTAAATATCCGACTACTCTCGAATAAATTTCACAGCATTCTCCGCATTGATCACAGACAAGTTTTTCTCCAGCAAGATAACCGTGATTTGGACAAACGCTGAAACTTGGCGTAAGCGTGAAGTAAGGTAAATGGTATGTTTCACATATTTTTCTTACAAGGTTCTTCACACTTACGGCATCTGAAATTTTCTCACCTAGGAAAAAATGGAGAACGGTTCCACCTGTATATTTTGTCTGTAATGAATCCTGTAATTCCAAAACTTCAAAAACATCATCACTGAAATTGACTGGAAGTTGCGAGGAGTTGGTATAAAATGGGCTTTGAATACTCTTTCCTTTTCCATTTGCAAAATTACTGTTCTCGAAGATGCTTTGATCTAACAAAGCAAGTCGATAGGTTGTGCTTTCAGCAGGAGTAGCTTCGAGATTATAATTATTGCCGGTTTCCTCTTGGAACAAAAGCAAATATTCTCTCATAAAATCAAGCACTTCTTCAGCAAATTGTTTACCTTCCAACGAAGCTATATTTTTTCCAAACAAATTTAATAGAGCCTCGTTTATCCCAATAATACCGATGGTCGAGAAATGATTCTTCCAGTAGGAACCAGTTTGGGCTTTAATATTTCTAAGGTAGAATCTTGAGTAAGGATATAAATCACCCTCCGTATATTTCTCAAGAATTTTTCGTTTAATTTCAAGACTATCCTTCGCTAAAAGCATCAATTCTTCTAATCTTTTCAGAAACCCCTCCCTCGTTTTTTGGATATGACCGATGCGTGCCATATTGATAGTTACTACTCCAATTGAACCAGTTAATGGATTAGACCCGAACAATCCACCACCGCGTTTTCTAAGCATTCGGTTATCAATCCTCAAGCGGCAGCACATAGACCGTGTGTCTTCTGGGTTCATGTCAGAATTAATGAAATTTGAAAAGTATGGCAGACCATATTTGGCGGTCGCTTCCCATAACTGGTCTATCGACTTTCTGTCCCAATCGAATGATTTAGTCATACAATAAGTTGGGATGGGAAAAGTGAAAACGCGGCCTTTTGCGTCACCTTCTGTCATGATCTCCAAAAAGGCTTTATTAAAAATATCTATTTCATCTTGAAATTCCCGGTAGGTCTCAGCCTGGGGGATACCGCCTATGATCACTGCCTGATCAGCATAGTAAGATGGAACTGTTAAATCCAGTGTAATATTGGTAAATGGGGTTTGAAAACCAACCCGGGTTGGGACATTGATGTTGTAAATAAATTCTTGGATAGCTTGTTTTACTTCCGGGTAGGATAAATGGTCATAACGAATAAATGGAGCTAATAATGTGTCAAAATTACTAAAAGCTTGTGCTCCAGCTGCTTCCCCTTGAAGAGTGTAGAAGAAATTTACAATCTGCCCTAAAGCTGTTCTGAAATGTTTGGGTGGTTTGCTTGATATTTTCCCCTCAACTCCGGTGAAGCCGACGGTGATTAAGTCAAATAGATCCCATCCAACGCAATACGCCGATAGAAGATTAAGGTCATGAATATGAAAATCACCATTGATGTGAGCACGGCGAATTTTCTCCGGGTACACTACATTCAGCCAGTAATTTTTTGTTACCTCAGACGAAACGTAATGGTTTAATCCCTGAAGGGAAAAAGACATATTACTATTTTCTTTAACTTGCCAATCTGTTTTTTGAAGATACTTTTCGATTATTCCGTAATTGAGCTTATCAGAGACATTCCGTAATTGTTTATGTTGGTCGCGATATAAAATGTATGCCTTGGCAGTTTTTTTATAATGAGAATCTAGCAGAACATCTTCCACGATGTCTTGGATATGTTCAACAGTTGGAATGGGCATGGTGATATTCTGCCTGGCAAGAGAGACTACTTCCTTCCCTAATCTCTTCGATTCTTTTTCTCCAAATTCTTCAGTTGCTTTTCCCGCTTTATAAATTGCTTGAATAATCTTATTTTTATCAAAGGGTACTACTTTTCCATTGCGTTTTTTAATTTTCGTAAACATTGATTCCTCCTTATTTATAAAAAACACTTGGCGCTCTGGCCAAGTGTAGATTTTCGTGGGCTTGACGCGAGCCAAAAAAAGAGTCATTGTATGGGATCGGACTTTACCGTTGCGCGACAGTACCGGACTTTCACCGGATTTCACCATTTATGTTATTGATTAATCGATCGATCTAATATTAGCATAGGAAGATAAATATAAAGCTCTGAAAACTTAAATATACTGAAAATTTAATATTGTTAATCGGAAATCAGCAATTATTTTTCGAAAATATGAAATTGGGTTCAGCACTAATGAGAAATTCTAGATTTCCGTTAAAATATTTTATGAGAATCGAATCCTTTCTTTATTAAAAACAGGAGGATTTTATTATCTAAATGGTTTTTACAGAATGAAACTCCGCGCAGGGAAATTAAACCGGAAGATATTGCTGCTCCTTCAGCAAAATTCGGACTGATCACAGATATCAGAAAACCCGACATTGATGATAGACCGGCTGCCTGACCGCTATTTCGAAGAGATTAAACCTGTTTGATTAAGGGAATCCAGAATAGAATGTAAGAAATTCTCCTCTTCAGAGCGTGAAATGATCTCTCCATCAATCCATGCGTCTATTAGCTGCTGAAAGATTTGCTTGTAGATCGGTCCCGGAGAAACACCAAGCTCTTGTAAGGTAGTTCCGGTCGTGTATGGTTTTAACTTTCTCCACTCCTCCAGGTGTTGATCCAGAATTTGGAGAATTTTCTCTTGATCGTGGAAGAAAAAGTGCACAGCATATAAAACGTAAAGAGGAATCTCTTTGAGAACAGCATAAATTTGGCTGGGTTTTTTATCGACCAGTTTCGGAAATTCTTCGATCAGGAAATGAGTTTGTTGGATACTTTTTCGAATGAGGTTAGGTAGTTTTAAGCGCGTGCTGACCTTGCGAATTCTATCTTCTGGTTGGAGACCCAGTAGAATGGAATAGCGAAGGACAAGTTCCAAAGGTGAATTGTTAATCTTTTGTGGAAGTTGCCAATTTTCGGAGGTTTTTGTTTCAAGAATAAATTGCAGAAGCGTAGCATTTTTCTTTGTAAATGAGAAATTCGGATCAATGGCTTGCAGCAAACCGAGCTGCTCCAAGCGTTGGAGGATATCTACAGCCAAGCGTTCCTGCAAGATCAGATCCAGCTCATGCCGGATACGATCTCCTGATACCTGTTTCAAGAGCGGTTTAGCTTCCAGTAATAATTCCAATGTGCGGTCCTCAATTTGAAATCCAAAACGCTGTTCAAAGCGCACTGCGCGCAGCATGCGGGTGGGATCATCAACAAACGAAAGAGAATGTAAAACACGGATAATTCCATTCTTCAGATCATCCAGACCACCCCAATAATCGGATAGAACCCCATAATGGCTACCATCCAGTTGAATGGCAAGAGTGTTGATCGTAAAATCCCGCCGTAGTAAATCCAGTTTAATACTGCTGAGTTTAACGGTGGGCAGCGCACTAGGATTTTTATAAAATTCTGTGCGAGCACTGATCAGATCAACAGACTTCGGCAATCCGCTTTTCGGAGGATGAGCTGTGCCCGATTGGATTTTTGTATTTTCAAGAAACCATTTTGCAGTGCCAAATTGACGGTGGCTGGTGACTTTTCCACCATACAGCTCTGTCAGTCTGTGTGCCAGTTCAATGGCATTTCCTTCCACAACAAAATCCAGATCATATAATGGTGAACCTAATAAGATATCCCGGACAACGCCACCCACTAAATAGACATGCATCTTCATCTCATAAGCAGCATCCGCAATGACCTTGACCAATTCTTTTTGAACCGGATTCAAATTTTCTTCAAGGCTGGCTGCCAGATTCAAATTTCCATTCAGGGGTGACTGGAAGCCAGAGTAAGCCTGCAGCAGGTCCGTGCGCGTGACGATTCCAATGATTTTCTTTGTCTGTTTGTGAACAACCGGCATCTGCCCCCAATTGGATTTTGCCATTAGTTGGTGCAATTCTTCAAGGGAGGTTTCAGGATGTACAAAATAATTACCTGCTTCCATCAAGCTTTTTGCCGGTAGATCCATCTTATGTGCAATAGCCCGATCAACCGCACGACGTGTCAACAGCCCTAACACCTTATCGTTTTCGACAACCGGGAAGCCTTCATAACCGAAACGCTGCATGAATTGCATAGCTTCCTGAACTTTTATGCCAGGATCCAAAAGCAGCGGATTCTTTGACATGATCTGTTTGACAGTGATGGATGGATAAACAAATTTATCCAGAGAATTAATAAATTCTTTTTTCAATTCCGTTAGTGTTTTCTTGCCAGTGCTGGATTCTTGAAGCAAGGCGGCTGCGGCGCGTGGATGACCACCTCCACCATAGTTTTCCGCAATGGTAGCGACATTGATCTGATCGCTGATCGAGCGAGCGACAAAACGCATGCCTTCTTTGGTATGGACAAAAATAAACAGAGCATCCGGATCATAAAGATCACATAATTTATGCGCGATGCTGGAGACTTCTTCTTCCAAAAACTCTGCTTCTGCATGGGAAACCATAATGCGCTGTTTTTTCAGTTCCACAATTTGATTGTTCTTGATCAGCGCATCCAGAACTTTTTGTTGACCTGCAGACAGAGACAGATTCAAATATTCTCCGGCGATCTTTAAACTCGCACCCTGTGAAAGTAGAAAAGCAACCGCTTGTGCATCACGCGCGGTGGTGCTGGCATACATTAATGAACCGGTATCTTCATAGATGCCAA
>CAYLUJ010000036.1:0-18902 GCA_964386805.1 uncultured Pelolinea sp.
GTGACCAAGTTGGGAAGGTGTTGGAAGCCACCAATGATGCATATTTTATAGCGGCCAACCTCTAGAATGAACATAAATACCAATACCAGTATAAAACGGACAACAATAAAACTGCTTGTAATAGAATTATTATTCTGGCTGTGTTTTGCCTTGTTCAGTTATTTTTCAGTATATTTCCAATCACTAGGCTTTTCTGCTTCAGCGACGGGAAAAATTACTGCGTTGAATTTGATTATTGGTGTTATTACAGTACCGTTGTGGGGATTATTAAGCGACAAAATCAGATCTACAAAAAAGGTTTTAATTATTAATTTAATCGGCATTTCGATATTCTATTGTCTCATCCCGAGAGTTGTAGAGGCTTTAAAAGAAACACTGATCATTTTGATAATTGTTGTAATATCAAGCGTTTTCCGCTCACCAATTTCAACTCTTGTGGATAATATCGTCATTAAATCAAGTAATAAATGGGGACTTAACTATGGGTTTTTGATGGCAATAGGTTGCATAGGCGCGGCGATAACTAGCATTATGCTGGGGATTGTGATACCTATTATCGGGGCGGACAAGACATTTATCTTTGTACCATTAATCATTTTACCGATGCTTGGTGTGGTGATTTTTACAAAAGAAGAAAGAAATAACGATAATAACAACGAAACAAAAAAAATTGATATTCGCATAACCTTCAAAAATTATTATTTTGTTACGTTCCTGGCTTTCACCCTGATTATAAGTATTGCTACACAGAGTAATATGACATTTTCCCCATATTTACTTGCTGATATAGGTGTTGATGGTTCTAAGATTGGAATTGTTCTCGGATGGCAGGAAATTGTTCAAATACTTATCCTTCTAAATTTAAAAAAGCTTAGACAGAAGTATGCATTATACAAGATGCTTATTGTAGCTGGGATCTCATATTCGATTGTGTGCTTTTCATTTGGGATAGCCCATTCATTTACATCAATCTTATCTTTGGCCACTTTTGCGGGTATTGGTAGCGGATTGTTATTCGCGTGCTGTAATTTATATGTTTTCGAAATAGCTGAAAGCGAGTTGGTTACAACATACCAAAGCTTAATGAATTCTACAATCCTGCTGGCTGGAATATTTGGGAATCTTGTTGGTGGTAAGTTAATAGATGCGATTGGTATAAGGCATTTTTATCAAAGCATCTCATTTCTTGTTATTTTCGGGACACTATTGTATGTATTATCGTTCAAATTAAAAGTTAAGAAATAAGAGAAAAAGGGAGAAAATACTAATGTTTCCAGATGAATTCTTATGGGGTGGCGCAGTCGCCGCAAATCAATGTGAAGGTGCCTGGAATGTGGATGGAAAAGGTATCAGCACTGCGGATTGTATGACCGCTGGGTCTGTAAATATACGTCGGGAATATACCGATGGGGTCATTGAAGGGAAATATTATCCAAGTCATGATGCCATCGATTTCTATCATTGTTACAAAGAAGATATTGCATTATTTGCAGAGATGGGATTTAAGTGTTTTCGTACCAGCATTAACTGGGCGCGCATTTTTCCCAATGGCGATGAGGTAGAACCCAATGAAAAAGGATTACAGTTCTACGATGATTTATTCGATGAGTGTTTGAAATATAATATTGAACCCGTCGTGACCATATCGCATTACGAGACGCCCTATGGATTGGTGAAGGAATATGGCTCCTGGCGAAATCGAAGAATGGTAGATTTCTATCTCCATTTTTGCGAAACGATATTCAAACGCTACAAGAATAAGGTCAAATACTGGATGACATTTAATGAGATCAATACTATTATCTTTCATCCTGCTGTGCCAACCGGGATTCGAATCAATGAAGGGGAGGATTTTAACCAGGTTGTATATCAGGCGGCACATCATATATTTCTTGCCAGTGCCAAAGCGGTAAAACTTGGTCATTCCATTAACCCAGAATTCAAGATTGGCATGATGATGCTCGGGCATCCTGTTTACGCTGAAACATGTAAACCGGAAGACCAATGGGAAAGTCTGTGCATGAGCGACCTGACCTATTATTTTTCTGATATCCAGGTGAGAGGTGCGTACTCGAAAAAAGCATTGAAATTCCTTGAAAGAAAAAATGTCTATCTTGCTAAAGAACCCGAAGATGACAGTATCCTGAAACAAGGCACTGTTGATTTTATTGGCTTTAGCTATTACCACAGCTTTGCTGCGAGCAGTTCCACTGATAAAGAACTCACTGCTGGCAACTTAATGAAAACGGTTAAAAATCCTTACTTGAAAACGAGTGATTGGGGTTGGCAGTATGACCCGATCGGTCTGCGTATTGAGATGAACAATCTCTACGATCGCTACCAGCTTCCCTTATTTATCGTAGAAAATGGGCTGGGAGCATACGATACAGTCAATGAAAATGGGGAGATCATTGACGATTATCGTATCAGTTACATGAAACAGCATATTGAAGAAATGAAAAAAGCCATTAATGAAGATGGCGTGGAATGTATTGGGTACACTCCATGGGGCTGTATTGATCTGGTAAGTTTGGGTACAGGCGAGATGGATAAACGATATGGATTTATCTATGTTGATAGAGATAATGAAGGACATGGAACACTAACAAGAACGAAAAAGAAGAGCTTTAATTGGTACAAGAGAGTCATCGAATCAAATGGAGATGATTTAGAATAATAATTCTCTTCAAGAGAAACCGAAGTATTCTAAGTATTACAATGACACTGTCCCGCTTGCCTATGCTCCCGATGGAAGCTACCTGGTTCAAACTCGCGATGCGAACCGCCTGGTCACGATCACACTTGATCTCTCCCCAGTGTTCTGGAATGTTTCTTAAACGTTGCCAACCGCATTTATATGGAAAACGGATCGAATAGAGAAAAACGTACTGGTACCGATTTACTCAAGCGAGCTTTTTGGTCAAAAAGAATATATCACACTTATAAAGGCAATCAATCCTTGACATTTAATTTATTGCTTATATAATTCAACAAGTATTGAAATATATACAAAATGGAAAAAGGAATGATCATGCAAACAGATGATATTGCCAAATACCTTAAAGCATTAAGCGATCCAACAAGATTGCGCTTAATAGATTTAATCAGACAGGGAACCCAATGTAATTGTGAATTTTGTGAGAAATTAAACTTACAACCCAATCTCATTTCTCACCATTTACGAATACTGAAAGAAGCTGGCTTGGTGTTAATTGAAAAAGATCCTATGGATTCACGTTGGATCTATTACACAATTAATCAAGCAGTGTATAAAGAGTTAAAAGAATTTCTAAGTGATTTTCTCAACCCTGACCGAATTCAACCTCGTTTACAAACCTGCGGCCCGATCAATGAAATGATGGTTTCGGTTGAAAAAATTCATTTAGGTACAAAATAATATTTTCGAAAGAGAACTGCGATGATACAACCTACCACTATGCAACAAGACGCGAAGATGGAAAGTAAAAAACTCGTCGAGTTTTTTGATCCACCGATGTGCTGTCCAACAGGACTTTGCGGACCTACACTGGACCAAACATTGTTGGATGTTAATGAAATGATCCTTACGCTGCAAGGAAAGGGAATTGTAGTTAGACGCTATCAAATGGCTAGCGACCCTAATGCATTTCTCAACAATGAGAGTGTGATGAAGCTTGTTCGTGAACAGCAAATAAGCGCCCTGCCAATTACCGTTGTAAACGGAAGGGTAATAAAGTCTGGTACTTATCCATCTTTGAATGAAGTTGAAATTGCAGTAAACGGGATGGAAAAATGAGTACACAGTATTTGTTTTATTCTGGAAAAGGTGGTGTTGGTAAAACAAGCCTGGCATGCGTCACCGCTGTGCGTTTGGCAGATGAGGGAAAACGAACTTTGATTGTGACCACCGATCCGGCATCGAACCTGGCGGATGTATTTGAACAAAAGATTGGACATGAAATTACACCTATCTCTGGCGTAGAAAATCTTTGGGCAATGGAGATTGACCCCGACCGTGCCACGGAAGAATATATTGACCGAGCCATGGCTCCCATCCGTGCAGCATTTCCACAACAGATTATTGATGTGATGGAAGAACAAATGAGTGGTCCTTGCACGGCTGAAGTAGCCGCATTTGACCGGTTTACAGATTTTTTGGATACCGATCAATTAGCTGAGAAAAAATTTGATATGATCATTTTCGATACTGCACCGACGGGTCATACTATTCGATTACTGGAACTTCCCTCAGAATGGAGTCAATCCATTGATGCGGCTAATGAGGGCAGCGGTCAAACTTGCATTGGTCCAAGTGCAGCTATCCAAGATGCAAAACATAAATACGAGCGTGCTTTACAGATGTTAAGGGATGCTGACCGCACCACATTTAATTTTGTTTTGCAATCTGAAGCCATTGCTATTAATGAGACCAAGCGTGCTATTGGTGAATTGGAAAAACTAGACATTCATTCATTTCAATTAATTATTAATGGTGTTATTCCTGCTGAAGCGCAAGCGAATCCATTATTTGGCGCCCGTTCCAAAATGCAAACTGAATATTTGGACCAAATCAACAAGGAATTTTCTTTTTCAAAAAGAACGATGCAATTATTGAGTGGGGAGATCAAAGGAATTAACCGTCTGCGGGATGTAAGCCGAATTTATTTTGATAGGGAAAGTGAAAAAGAAGCGAAGCCCCTCCGATTTTCAGAAAACATTACGCCAAACGAAATACCGCAATTGCTCCCCTTTATCCGAGGATTATCTAAGAATGATCATCGCCACACTGTATTCTTTGCAGGCAAAGGCGGGGTAGGGAAAACAGTTGCATCCTGCATTTCTGCGGTTTGGCTGGCACACAGCGGTTATAAGACTCTTTTGCTAACCACTGATCCGGCTGCGCACCTCGGAGATGTGCTGGGAGTACCCGTTGGTGACCATCCTGCTCCAGTTGTGGGTATTGAAAATCTATGGGCTGCTCGCATTGATCCAAAATCTGCCGCTGAAGAGTATAAAAAGCACATTATTGATGATGCTAAGAAACGTGGTCGCTCACCCGAAGCGATTAGAACTATGGAAGAAGAATTGGAATCACCTTGCACAGAAGAGATGGCTGCTTTTGATAGATTTATCGATCTGGCTTCGCGAACAGAATGGAAAGCTGTGGTCTTTGACACTGCTCCAACAGGTCACACATTAAGATTGTTGGAGTTACCGGTTGACTGGAGTAAACAAATTGAGATCAAGGCATTTTCAACAGTCGATACTGATGCTGCTGACGATGTATCAAAGCAGAGATTTGGCAAAGTGATCAATATGATGAAAGATCCCACACAAAGCACATTTGCGTTTGTCATGTTCCCTGAATCCACACCCATACTGGAAGCTTATCGTGCTTCACAAGAATTAGCTGGTTTGGGCATTCATACTGGTATGGTGGTGGCAAATTATATTATTCCGCCCGAGCAGGTAGATAGCGCTTTTGTACATTCTCGAAGAGCGATGCAGAATAAATACTTACAGGAGATTTCCCATAAATTTAATGTCCCCGTCATACAAATACCCCTGCTATCCCATGAAATTTATGGTCTGGAAATGCTATCAGAGCTTGGGGAAATGATCTATGGAAAACCACAACTTCATGGATGACCCCTCAATTCTCGTTGGTTGGATAAGGAAAATGATTTTAAGTAGAAAATAAAAAGATCAAAGTTTCTGAATTGGATCGATAACGATAAAGGATAAATGATAATTATGGAAAACAAACAAGAAAAGAGCAAGGAAATAACCAATAATCCTAAGTTAAGGGAAGTGATTTATCAATTTTCAAAAGACTTGGTAGCGACTCCGCAATATAGAGATTTTGAAAATGCAATTGAGAAATTTCAAAAAGATGCTGCTGCCCAAAATGCGCTGAAGGAATATCAAGCATTTGCACAAGGTTTACAAACCAAACAGCTTTTCAATAATTTTACGACCGCAGAACGTAGCGATTTAGATCGGTTATGGATTAATTTCCAATCTTATCCAACGGTAAAAAGATACTTTTCTGCGCAGGAAGAATTTCAAACACTCTGCCGCTCATGTGCTCAGGTGATTTCAAAATCCTGTAGGCTTGATTTTGCGACCTCATGCGGTGCAAGTTGTTGTGGATAAGGACAAAATAATGAAAAACGATCAATACGAATTACCCGCATCTTTAGCTTCATCCTTGGAAGCGATGATTAATGGAATGGTAAAAGGCACGGATTTGGAAACGTATCTTACTGCACAAACAAAACTGGATTCCAACGAAGAAGCAAATTGTATCTTGCAAAGATTAAATTCCCTGCAAACACAATTTCGCCAGAAGCAATACAGCGGACAAATTTCGCAGGATGATATCAATGAATTACGAGAAACTCAAAGGCAGGCACAAGAAAACGAAATTATTTCACATTATGCAAAATCTCAGCAAAAAGGAATTGATTTTCTACGTAAAGTAAATACAGAAATAAGCCAATTAATTGGAATGGATTTTGCTGATTTGTCAAAAAAGAATAAATGTTAGAGAGGAAGATTCTCATGCCAACTTACGAATTTACTTTTGAAAATTGCCAAGAAACATTTGATGTTCGCGCATCTATTTTAGAAAAAGATGAGGGATTAACTCCAACCTGCCCAAGGTGTGGCAGTCAAAAAAATAAGCAGATAATCTCAGGAGGTTCATTGATTCGCGCTGGTGGAGCGACTTCATTCAATCCCCCAAACTGCGATCCTAATGCAGGGTCAGGATGCTGTGGATGAATAAACCGGAAATTTTAATACATATCGTTGCATCTAAAATTGCTTGCTCAGAGGGTGTGCGGGATGATTGGCGCGATGTTGCAAAGTGGCTTCGTTCGAAATTGCTTGTTCAGTATCCAGGAAAAGTGGATGTGAAGTATTCTGATTTATTTGATGAAGATTGTCCCGCATTACCACCTGATTCCAAACTTCCGGTTGTGATGGTAAATGATGAAATATTCAGTATGGGTGAAAAGATCTCCATGCCCTTGATCAAAAAGAAGATTGAATCATTGGGCATTCTAAATAAGAACAATCTTGTTTAGAAAGAATAATGTTTTAAGAATTATTTTTACATGATGAAGATTCCACAATACCAAGCAAGCAGCCTGTTATTATTGAATTGATTGTCGACATTGAAACCCTCATCCATTCTAATAGATGAAATTACATTGAAGTTATGAAGTGTATGGAGTCCCTCCCATCCGATCTGTTTTTGAAGAAAAACACGTTCTAAGAACATTATTAACTGCACCTGTATGGAGAATTGATCGAGTCACCAAAAGTAAAAAAAATTGTTTTATAGATATAGCTTTTCTATTTGAAGTATATAATGTAGAAGAAAGCCTTGCTAGAATTAACGTTATAGAATCTCTGCGTTTCTGACCTAATAGTAGTGTATTTTTATTTGTATCGGGGAAACAATCGATGAAACTTCGAACGAAATTGCTAGTTATATATTTGGTCATTGGTAGTCTGGTTCTTCTGCTCATGGGGGCATGGATGTATGTAGAGCTGCGAAAAAACCTCATGAAAATAGTTCAAGAAAATGTGGAAAACCAGCTGGAGCTTTTTGATTTAAGTCTGGTTAGTTTTATTAATGATGCTAAAAACGATGTTCAAGCACTTGCTGAAAACGAACTTATTCGTACACGGGACGATGAAAATTTCACAAATTTTCTGAACGCTGATGAAACTACATTTGAGTATCATATCGGGGACCTGGAACAGAGCATTGTTGATGTTCTGAACACATACCGAACAACTCACCCTTATGTGAATTCTGTCTACATGGGACGGGAAAATGGGAGTTTTGTACGCTCTCATCCCAGAAATTTACCAACACAATATGATCCGCGTACCAGGCCCTGGTATATTCTGGCTGCAGAGAATCCCAATGAAGTGATGATAACAGAACCCTATCAATCTGTAACGATTACTGACGTGAATATTGGCATAGTAAAAGCGTTGTTGGACCAGAATGGAGAAATATTTGGTGTGGTCGGTGCAGATATCACACTTTCCAAATTGACAAATTATATTTCCAGTTTTGATATTGGCTATTCGGGGCGGCTTCTTTTAGTAGATGAGCACGGCACAATTTTAGCGAACAAAAATGAAGAACTCCTTTTTCAAAATATTAATACTATATTCGATGAAAATTCTGCTGAATTCATGGAAAAATCCATAGGTCAAATCACTTTTGAGGATGATTATTATTTCATTTACACATCCCCGGAATTGGGATGGAAGATTGCAGCGGTAATCCCGCTTTCAGTAATTAATCACGAGGTGCAAAATCTGGCGTTCTATCCGCCTTTGCTTAGTTTATTCCTGACGATCGTTCTTTTCGGATTGTTCACCAATCTGGGACTATCAAAATTTATTTTGAAACCATTAAGTGGGTTAAGTGATGTAACCCAGCGTGTTACCAAATCAGGAAAACTGGATGTGCAGGTTGATGTCCGATCAAAAGATGAAATTGGTATGCTGGGTGAAGCTTTCAACCATATGATTCTAGGGCGGAAACAAATTGAAGAAGCACTGCAGCAGGAGCGTGATTTAGCGAGAGCCTTGGGGGAAGCTGTTGCAATCCTTGGAACAACCCTTGAAATCGAAAAAGTGCTTGATCATATTCTTGAACAGGTGAGCCGCGTCATTCCAAATGATGCAGTAAACATCATGCTTATTCATAATGGAGTCGCGCATATTTCCCGTTCCCAAGGCTACGACCGTTTCGGATTGCAGGAAATCATGTCAAAAACCGCATTTGAAATATCTGAAGTTTCAAATCTTCGACAAATGGTTGAAACACATGCACCATTATACGTTTCGGATATTTCTAAATTCCCTGCTTGGGTTCACATTGAAGGCGAAGACTTTTTACGTTCCTATGCCGGAGCCCCTATTATCATTCGAGATGAGGTGATTGGATTTCTAAATGTTGATAGTGCTACAAAAAATTATTTCACTCCCCTCCATCTGGAAGCGCTTACTACTTTTGCCAACCATGCGGCAGTTGCAATCGATAATGCTCACCTATACCAACAGGTGCGGAGCAATGCAGTGGAGTTGAAAAAACGGATAGCTGCTGCAACAGAAGAGTTGCATCGGCGTGCAAACGAATTGGAAGCACTCTATCAAATTGGCAAAGAAATCACCTCCACTCTCGATTTGAAAGCCATGCTCCAGATCATTGCGGACAATGCCGCTGAAATTGTGGGCGCTGAGCGAAGTGTTATATATCTGGTGAATGTTGAAAAGATGAAAATCGACAACCTGGTTACGTCTGGTTATTCACCGACCGACCTGGATGATTATACTTTTGAGGAATTTCAGGATAGCATCAATGGGTGGGTTCTCCAAAAAAGGGCCCCCATCCTTGTAAAAGATGTTCAGAAAGACAAACGTACTCGAGGGAAAGCATTGGTACGTGCGAAACGGGAAGAGAAGAGATCTGCCGCCATTGCCCCATTGGAAATATCCGGGGAATTTTTAGGAACACTTGTGGTTGTAAGTAACAAAGAGAAAAAAATTTTTACAAATGATGATTTGAATTTAATTATCCGCTTAGCCGGGCAAGCAGCTATCGCAATTCAAGATGCACGTCTCTATGAACAGGTGCAAGAAGCAGATCGCTTGAAGTCAGCTTTTCTAGCCAGTATGTCGCACGAATTGCGCACTCCTCTAAATTCGATTATTGGTTTTACTGGCATTTTACTGCAGGGATTGGTTGGCTCTTTAAATGAAGAACAGACAAAACAGTTGCGGATGGTTCAAAGTAGTGCTTCTCATTTGTTGGAACTGATCAATGATGTGCTGGATATTTCCAAAATTGAAGCGGGTCAATTGGTGACCACGTCAGAGCGATTTAATCTGCGCCAGTTGCTTGAAAAAGTGGTACAGACAGTAACGCCCCTGGCAAATAAAAAGGATCTGAAATTATTATTAGAGATAGACACAGAAATTGGTCAAATTACAAGTGACCATCGACGTGTGGAACAAATTCTCTTGAATCTTATTAACAATGCGATCAAATTCACCGAAAAGGGTGAAGTTAAGATTGTATGCAGAAATAAAAAACAATGGATAGAGACAAGTGTAGTTGATACAGGTATCGGTATAAAGGAAGACGATTTAAGGTACTTATTCAAACCATTCCAACAGGTGAACACTGGGCTAAGCAGACTCTATGAAGGTACCGGATTGGGATTGGCGATCTGCAAACGATTGGTGGAAAAGTTGGGAGGTGCGATCGGTGTTAAAAGCGAATGGGGGAAAGGAAGTACATTCACATTTACCTTACCCAAGGAAAGACAGGGAAAAGAAAATGAATCGAAAAGTATTGTTAATTGAAGATAATGAACAGAATCGCTACCTCGAGACTTTTATTTTAGAAAAACACGGATATATAGTTGTTCAGGCACGCACCGGACCGGAAGGTATTGAACTGGCAAAAAAAATTGAACCGGATATGATCTTGCTCGATATTCAATTGCCCGTTATGGATGGATATGTTGTAGCGGGTGAATTGAGAAAAATACTGACGAAGAAAAAAATTCCTATTATTGCAATCACTTCTTTTGCCATGCCTGGTGATCGTGAGAAGGCGCTGGCAGCCGGTTGTGTCGATCATATTACAAAACCTATTAATCCTGATACATTCATTACAAGTATCGAGAAATATTTTTAGAGCCGATTCTCAGAAAGTGATTGAAAGGTATGACAAAAATTCTGGTTGTAGATGATAACGAGCAAAATCAGTATATTCTGAAATTGCTTTTAGAGGGGCAAAGTTATAGTGTTGTATTGGCACGAAATGGGATCGAAGCTATGGAAGCGGCTCACTATACTCCTCCCGATCTGATCATTTCTGATATTCTCATGCCAGGCATGGACGGCTTTAGCTTATGCCGGCAGTGGAAAATAGATGATCAATTAAAGAAAATTCCTTTTATTTTCTATACTGCCACATATACCGATCCGAAAGATGAAGATTTTGCTCTCAGTCTTGGCGCAGAGCGCTTTGTAAGGAAACCGGCAGAGGTAGATGACTTTATTGGTATCGTGAAAGATGTTTTGAATGAATATAAGAAAAAAATGGCAAAACCAGCCACTCCTCAGATCACTGAAGAAAAAGTTTTTTTCAAAAAATATAATGAAGCCCTGATCCGTAAGATGGAAGATAAAATGCTGGAATTGGAACAGGTGAATAAACGGCTATCTACACTCTTCCAAACCAGTGTCGATCTAACGGCCTCTATTCCGCAGGATGAACTGCTTGCTTATATATTGGAAAAGATCATTGATGCGATCAGTTGTACTCATGTTTCTTATTTCGAATTTAATGATGAGACGAAAACACTTCAACTGAAAGCTGCCACCGGTTTTTCTCAAAAGGATTTTGAAAGATTACAACACGAATGGGAATTTAAGCTGGGTACAAAAAAAGGATTGGTCGGAATGGTTGGCCAAACTCTTGATCCACTTATTATCAACGATTTATTTAAGGACCCGTTTTGGTTATCTGCAGTTCCTTCGATCCAATCTGCCCTATTTTTACCAGCGGTGTATGAGGAACATTTAATAGGAGTGTGGGGATTTCTAAGCGATATTGCCGGGAAATTTGATGAAAAGATTGTGCGTGATCTGGAAACAATCACCAATAATGTGGCTATTGTCATAGAAAAGAATCGCTTATTTGAGAAGATCAAACAATCTGAATATCGCTACCGCACTCTTGTCGCAACATCTATTGATGCCATTGTAACAATCGACAGCAACGGGTTGATAACCGATTGGAGCAGAGGAGCCGAGGAAGTTTTTGGGTATACCAAAGACGAACGAATTGGTAAAACAACGGATGCGCTGGTGCCGGAACAACATAGAAAACAAATGGTGGAAATATTAAAAGAGGTGCGCGAGAAAGGCTATAAACGTACCTGGGAATCCCAATTACTCGCAAAAGACGGAAGACTTCTAGACGTAGAAACAACCTTTACCTATCTGGGGGAGGAACTTGGTTTTACTTCCATTCTTCGAGATGTTACCAACCAGAAACAAGGGGAGAAAGCACTACGAGAAAGTGAGGAATTCCTCAACAGTATTATTGAAAACATGCCGGATATGATCTTTGTAAAAGATGCTCAGGATCTCCGTTATATCCGCTTTAATAAAGCTGGCGAAGAGCTGCTGGGATATTCCAGAGATGAAATGTATGGAAAAAATGATTATGATTTCTTCCCTAAAAAAGAAGCAGAATTCTTTGTCCAAGGTGATAGAGAAGCACTTAAAAAAAATCAATATGTTGAAATCCCGGAAGAGAAGCTGATGACAAAAAATCTGGGGGAAAGAATTATTCATACCAAGAAAATTCCGATTCAAGATGGCTCCGGAACCCCACTTTATTTATTGGGAATTTCAGAGGATATCACTGAACGAAAACTGGCTTCAGAGGCACTCCGAGAAAGCAATGAACGATTCTCTCGTGCTTTTGAATTTGCCCCCATTGGAATGGCTCTGGTTGGAATGGATGGTATGTTCCTGCAGGTTAACCATGCATTATGCGAGATTGTTGGTTTTCCTGAAAACGAATTACTTAAGAAAACTTATCAAGACATCACTGATCCGGAGGATTTGAAAGCCGACCTTGATTCTATTCGCCAAATGTTGGGTGGAGAAATCAAGATGTATCAAATAGAGCAACGGTTTATCCACAAGCTGGATCATAGTATTTGGGTGTTCTTAAGCGTTTCATTAATCCATGATCAGGATGGAAAGCCACAATATTTTCTATTCCAGATTTTTGATATCACCAAGCGCAAGCATTCAGAGCAATTATTGAATGCTTTGAATAAAGCATCTGTTGCTACTGCCACAGCCCTGACACCTGAGATTATATTTACTACGGTTGCAGCAGAGCTTGCGAAATTAAATCTAGAGTGCATGTTATTTCCAATCGAGGATATTAAAACCGGAATGTTCTCTTCCTGTTTTAGTTACGAGTTATCTGCGTTGAAGAAGTTCTCGAAACCTAACAGAACAGTACAAGAAGATTTTCCATTGCCAATTGATGCTATTGACCTGTTCAAAAAAGTAGTTCAAGGGAAAGAATCCATTTATATTGAAAATACGGATGAGATTTCGAGCCAGATATTCCCCCAATATGCCATGCAAGTCCCCGCCAGCTTTACGAAATTTATGAATACTCCAAAAATTATCATTGCCCCTCTGATTGTGGAAGAACAAGTAATTGGAGTTTTCGCGGTACAATCGAAAAATCTGACTATAGAAGATGCTCCAGCTGTCACTGCATTTGCCAATCAATTGGCTGCTGCATGGATCAAGGCGAGATTGACAGTGAAATTGCAGCAAACCATGAATGGCATTATTCAAACCATCGCAGTGATTGTGGAAACGCGGGATCCCTACACAGCCGGTCATCAAAACCGAGTTGGCGATCTGGCTGCTGCCATTGCTAAAGAAATGAATTTGCCCGGTGAACAAATTGAGGGAGTACGTATCGCGGGTATCATCCATGATCTGGGCAAGATTGCCGTTCCTGCTGAAATTCTCAGTAAGCCAGGTAAATTGAATGCTAATGAATTCAATCTGGTTAAATTGCACCCACAGGTTGGTTTCGACATGCTAAAAAATATTGAATTTCCATGGCCGTTAGCTCAAGTGATTTTCCAACATCATGAACGGATGAACGGCTCAGGTTATCCACAAGGCTTAAAGGGAGAGGAGATCATTTTCGAAGCAAGGATTATCGCTGTAGCAGATGTTGTGGAAGCCATGTCTTCTCACCGTCCCTATCGTCCGTCTTTGGGATTGGAGATTGCCAAAGATGAAATTCAAAAAAATAAAGGGATTCTGTACGATGCGAATGTCGTGGATGCTTGTTTGAATGTGTTTGAAATGGGCTACAAATTACCGGAAGCCACGAGCATTCAATTCTAAATAGTTGCGTATTCGTGAAGATACATTCAATGTACTGATATTTCAAGAAATGAAGAAATAACGAATGTCGGTAAAGCGGATATCCCTTAAAAAATTGAGGACTTATGAGGATGATGAGAATTTCTTTTCCCCAAAGTTGGTTATGCTAAACCGAAAGGGAAATAAACTCGAAGAGAATAGCCCGGTTGAATTTGTTTTGAATATCAGTATAATTGCAAATACAGGGGGAAAGGAATGTTCATTGCTCCCTCTCTGAAAAGTTTTATAGATTGAAATGGAGTTATAAAAATCTATAAGGAGATTAGCATGCACTTATCACAATTTGCAGGAAACCTGATCTGTCAGCATTGCTGGAAACCCCAGCAGGCGAAAGAATGGCCTGCCAATGGAGATTATGTACCATTTTTTTATCAGACCGACCCCGGTAACTTTTCTCTGAAATTAACTTGCCCAAACTGCGGGAAGGTTTGGTACGTTGTCTGGGATAGCGACCCTGGTGAGATTCTTCCCCTGTCATTCTAAAAGTATCATACAAAGGGGATTCTACAATGAATCAAGCAGTGAATCTAGTATTGTACAGATTTAACCTTTGATAAAAATACTCCCTGAAAATTCCTATAATCTCTGGGAAGTATTCTTCAGTGTCAATAGCTTATTCAATCGGGCAGGATTTCTTTCAGGAAACTGGTCCCGATCTCTGGCGCGCTGACCCTAAACGCTTCTCCGATGGTGGCTGCCACATCTGCGAAGGAATCACGGATGCCGAGGTTGACGTTGTTTTTTATTGGCTTGCCAAAAACCAACAAGGGGATGTATTCGCGGGAGTGGTCGGTGCTTGCAGTGGTAGGGTCCACACCGTGATCTGCCACGATCATGGCGAAATCTGTAACCCGCATTTTTTCGCGGATGGTCGGTATATAAGCATCGAATTCTTCGAGTTTTTGCCCGTAGCCTTTTACATCATTGCGATGACCGTAGGTCATGTCGAATTCCACCAGGTTGGCAAAAAGCAATCCAGTGAAATCTTCATCCATGAAATCAACCAGTGCTTGGATACTTTCCATATTAAAGACTGAATGATGGGTTTTGCTAATGCCGCGATTACCAAACAGATCATCGATCTTACCAGTGGCATATACTTTATGTCCGGCTTTGAGAAGTGTATCGAGCATGGTATCGGTGGGGGCAAGCAGCGGATAATCGTGGCGGCGTTTGGTGCGCGCGAAGGTTTCAGCGTTCTCTCCGCTGAAGGGACGTGCGATCACCCGCCCAACCGCATGATCGCCTTTCAGCATCTCGCGAGCGATTGCACATAAGCGATACAACTCTTCAACGGGGATCACATCTTCATGCGCGGCGATCTGAAAGACCGAATCAGCCGAGGTATAAACGATTGGCTTTCCAGTGTGCATGTGTTCTTCACCTAATTCCTTGAGGATCTCTGTGCCAGATGCGGGTTTATTCCCCAATACATCATATCCGGTCAGGCACTTGAATTCATCCAGCACTTCTTCTGGGAAACCGTTGGGGTAGGTGGGGAAAGGTTTTTTCACTTCGATCCCCATTAATTCCCAATGCCCGGTTACGGAATCTTTGCCTTTGGAGGCTTCGCGACACTTACCGTACGCGCCCTGGGTTTGCTGGCGGGGTGCTACCCCTTGCATGGGGGTAATGTTTCCCAACCCCATTTCGCCCATATTGGGCAGGTTCAACCCACCCAGCACGCGGGCGGTGTTGGAAAGGGAATTACTTCCCAAATCTCCATAGTCACCGGCATCCGGCAGTTCCCCGGCACCGACGCCATCCAGTACGATTACTGCTATTCGTTTAATTTTCATTTTCCAAATCCTGTTTTTATACGGTAAGTTTCTGATTATACTCTGCTCAAGAAATCGGGATTAAAAATCACTGGTATTTAAGTACCCTTTGGTTTCGTATCTAGGAGAGCTTTTATGCGATGAATTATTTCTTGGCTTTGATCACTTGATAAAATCCCCACTGGTTTTTTGTGTGAATATCGATCCATTTTAGAAATGGGGTAAATATCTTCAACCAGGATTGAAAATCTACCAAACGGGCAAAGCCTGGTTGATAATTGCTGATCGTAATAGCGCGAAATGAAGAAAAAAGCCGTGCGGATTCATGGTTGCTGTATGCGTTCATGATAGGTACATCCAGTAATTCTTGAAGAGCAGTGCCCTTGGGTGCGACGGCATTTCCTTTGGTCATGCGCGTTTTTCTCGACACACTTTTGATCACCTTTGAAACAGAACGGATGCTCTTGGTCATCCACCATTTTGGGTTTCCACGGCGATACAGCATGATGATGATCTGCCCATTTACTTGAATGATCCGCTGTATTTCATTGATTCCATTTTGAATATTAGGAGTGTGGTGAAGTACACCAATGGAGAGAACAGTGTCAAAGGCAGTGGAGCGGAATGGTAAATTCTCCGCGTCTGCTTGCACAAAATGAACATGGTCAGTAACCTCCAATTCCTTCGCTCCTTGTTTGGAGGCTTGTAGTGAAGAGAATGACATATCAATACCAACCACCCCGGCATTTTTCTGTGCCAATAGGTTGCACATTACTCCTTGCCCGCAGCCCACATCGAGCACTCGCTTTCCATTCAGAGCAATCGGATCCAAGATTTCAAGCAAATAGGGTTCTGTAGATGTATACCAATCGATGAAGTGACGATAATCTTTCCATTTTCCACCGCACGGATTTTGATTCCAAAAAACTGCACCTTCATCTTTAAGAAAATTCATTTCGTGAATTATATTCCTTTTAACATGGGTATTGATCTAATAATCTGTTAACACACAGATTTGAAATATAGGGTACACTAAATTGCTGTTTAACAAAAGTTCTAATACAAAGAGTAATATCTTGATTTGGAACACAACTTGTCACGGCAATACTATACAAGAAAGGAGTTCCAAATCATGTCTGAAAAAGAACAAGGTACGGTAAAGTGGTTCAATGGTAGCAAAGGCTACGGTTTCATTACCCGTACACAGGGCGAAGACATTTTCGTCCATTTCAATGCCATCGTTGGTGATGGTTACCGCAATCTGGAAGAAGGACAGCGCGTAGAGTTCACAGTTGCTAAAGGCCCCAAGGGCTTGCAAGCTGAGAACGTCGTCGTACTCTAATATCTTCCGAAATAACGAAAATAGAAACGAGGCTGACCTTTTTAGTCAGCCTCGTTTCATGTTTCTTAACTTCCGTGATCTAGCTTGTGCAACTTCACTGCTGTCTCGAGCGAGATCTTGGTTGCGTCGGAGATGGTGAAAACCATCTGCTCCTCTGTGGCTTCAAGCTCAGGGTGCTAGTGGCACCCGCCGATGCCAGGATCGCGCCGCTGCGGTATTTGCGTAAGGTCGCCAGCGTGAGTACCGAGGAAACTTCCTGTGTAGCGATCAACAAGCCTGCGTCGGTTCATGGTTTTTCGATCTCCAGAATATCCGGGTTTGAGAGAACCGAATCGGCGTAGAAAGCCATGAGCGAATTGAATGATAGGGTGGATGATTTCTGAAGATAAAAAAGGTGGAGCACAATCTCTATCTGTAAATAGACCAGATTTACCACTTCCAGGTGATGATTTTCTCTGGAACCAGTTTTATAAGCAGGTTGTGCGGGTCAGCGATCCATTCCTGCGGACTTTTTTCGAGTACGCCTTCTTCTCCCAGATAGCGTATGTAGATCCACAGGAACTGCTTGCGTAAAAAATCAGAGGGTCCCTTCACCAGGTCAGCTTGCCCTTCGAAAATGACAGCTCTAGTTTCGCCTTCTTCCCCGGCGACATCAATTGCAATAGCGATCTTGGGATTTTCTTCAAGATATTGTATCTTTCGAGTGTTGGAATAAGAACTGATCCAGATACTTTCTCCATCCCAACCATACCATACCGGGATGACATGCGGCTGTCCGCTGCGATCGGCGGTAGCTATCCGCGCCAGTAGTGGCTCTTCTAAAAAAGTATTAATGAATTGTTTTTTCTCTTCGCTTATTTCCATTTTTAATCCTTTTTCCTAAACCAGATTCATAGCACCAGAGCTGAATTCATGAAAACGAGCCGTTTGTGGAATACTATCAATGATAAACTATATTATCTAACTTGATGAGATTTCATCGATCCTACAGTGAATAATAACTCTATTTCTTCCAACAAACTCTGGACGCGGGATTTTATTCTGGTATTACTTGCCAATACAATGGCATTTTCTACAGTTAGTATCACCGGTGCCGTTCTCTCCTTGTACATTGTCAAACAATTCAATGGCAATGCAGCCCAGGTGGGTTTGATTTCCAGTTTGATGACCCTATCGACATTTTTGTTTCGCCCATTTACGGGATATCTGGTCGATCGCTTGGGGAGAAAATGGACTCTCGTTGCAGCTTTATTTACAGGTTCATTGATCAATTTCTGTTTGCTCCTCCCGATGGGTTTAACTGGGCTGGGCATCTTGCGCTTTCTGATCGGATTTCCTTTTGCGCTCTTTTCTACCGGGTTGAGTACCCTGACTGCTGATCTGATCCCTGAAGAAAGGCGTTCAGATGGTTTTAGTATCTCATCCATTGTTGTCATGATCACCGGTCAGGTATTGGCTCCTATTTTGGGACTGTGGTTGTTGGGCGATGGTAATTTCGACCTGCTCTTTATCACAACTGGTATATTTGGAATTATTGCGATCCTGGTAGTCTTATGGATGCGCTTCGAAGATATAAGGGATCCACATCTCTTGTTTTCGCTCAAGTCCCTTATGGAAAAACGTGTACTTCTACTTGCCCTGGTAATATGCTTGATTTTTCTTAGCTGGCCGGGGCTTCTAACGTATGGACCTCTCTATGCAGAAGAAGTGGGTTTTGCAAATGCGGTACCTTTCCTGGTTACATTTGGATTTGGTCT
>CAYLUJ010000037.1:0-11988 GCA_964386805.1 uncultured Pelolinea sp.
CATCATTTTATCGGGAGTGACTCCTTTTTTCTATAAGCCCTTTCTTCCACCCGCTTAGCGGGTGGTTTTTTGTTTCGGACGTCCCGTCCTCAACTCGCTAAAGCGTTAATAAAAAGAAGAGGAATGGAAAAAAACATTCCTCTTCTTTTTTAATCAAAAATATTTATTTAACGACCGGGGGCATATAATAAAACTCAAAGATCGGGTACTTGAGGATATAAAAACCAGGTGTGGGAGTTAGAACCGGCCCACCTGACCAGCACATGTTCGGAATGCGGTAGCCCGGATAAAAACCATAGGAACGCCGGCAGGTATTATCGCAGGAATGTACCGCATCCAATGGATAATATTGGTTGCCGGAAATGGGCGAACCGGCATCTTTGTAGGTATAGTGATCATCATAATCAAACTGCCCGGGGTTCTGCAGCCCGTTGTCTGCCCATACACCCCATAAGAATTCCACGGGGTTTTCTACAAGCGCACGGTGCACAGCAATCTGCACAATCGCCGGGTAATCGGGCACTACACGGGCAAATGCAGTTTCAGCATTGGTATTGGGTAGTTCCTGATCATAGCCGTTGCCGGAGGAAGGTGCATCGGAAATATATTTATCTTTTCCGCCCACATCACCATTGCTGTCTTTGAAAATGCGCACGTTCTCGGATGTCCAAGTTGTAGACACAGGATCTTTCACCCAAACGGAGTAGTCACCGCGGCCATCCGCATCGATATCCATTTCCACACCATACGAACCCACCAGGGCATTCGTGGTGGGATCCACGCCGGCTAGCACGATCGTATAAATGAAGAAGTTGTCGTCTGAAGAAATATATCCATATTGGATATCAACGTTTGGAAGGTATTCCATGGATTCTCGGGTGAAGGGGCGTTCAAAAAAATTGGAAAGATAGCTATCGCCCGAAACCACTCTTTTCTCCGAAGCGAACTTACTGGAATTGGTATCCTCCACTTCGCCCTCAATATACTGAGGGTCCGTGGGAAGCACGCGTCCATCCACGGTCGACTCTTGGGTGGCATCCGCAGTTTGGTCTTCCCCATTCAGAACAACTGCTGTTGGTTTTGAATCAGATCCCGATCCATTCATCTCAATGGTAACGCAAGCCGATAAAGCAAGCAGACAGATCATGATGTTCAGCAAGAGAACATTTTTTATCATTTTCCTCATTATCGATTCTCCTCTTTCTTCAGCGTTAACCCATTATACAAATCAGAAAAAGAAATACAACAATGTACAAAAATCAGAATCAGTTGTTCTTCTACTAGGGATCAAATAGGTATTGGATAAAATTAAGAATTGGAAAATAGAGAAAACACATATTAATATTTTTGTTTATCCCTTTTTTATCGTTGAAATAGGTTATTTGAAATGTTAGAATGAATCATCGGCGAAATCCACTGCAGGGGATTTAACAATAAGGATTAATCACACTTCCAATAATCGAAATGTATTTAAATCAAAGGAGGAATAATGACTGCACAAATTTTAGGAACCATCCTTATCGTTATTGGTGTAATTATTATTATCGCGGGAATCGTCGCCGCAGTGATAGAAATGTTTAAAAAACCCGAGAAAGTTCGTGCATTAAGAGAAGGGGAAGAGGAAAAGAAAAACGTCTTCCAAAAAATCATTGAAGCAATCACATCCTTGATAAAAGCACTCGGGGAAGCTCCAAGATGGCTTGCTATTTGTTTCATCGGGATAATCCTGATAATTGGTGGTTGGTATCTTGGGTTCAAATAACCGAATCAAATGAAAAGGTCCTAGCCATAGAAACCGCTATGGCTAGGACTTGATTCTCATTCTACTTTTTCTTATCAAAAACACGGAAGATCAAATTCAACACAATACCCAACAATGCACCAGTCGCGATCGCTGGCCAACCATCCGGAAAGATGGATTGCAGTAGAGGGATGGGCATAAGTCCATTGGTATATCCGATATGACCACCGACACCGATGATGAAAATAACAGCACCGATCGCCAGGTTGCGCGGGTCGAACATATCCACCTTTTCCTCGATCATCAGTGCCACGCCCTGCATACCGATGATCCCAAACAGGTAGATGGATAAACCTCCACTCACAGCTGTGGGAATACTGCGTACAATACCGCTCAAGATGCCACTGAATGAAAGTAAGATAGCAATGGCTGCAGCACAGATCAAGGTGTAACCGGAATAGTTTTGGGTGATGACCATCAGGGAATTGTTTTCGCCGTAATTCGTACCGGCTGCTCCACCGATCAGACCATTGATCATGTCACCAAGCCCATCCAAAATGAGATTGAAACCAATATGTTTGTTCAACCCGATCTTCTCCCTATTTTTCCGCTCAGCCAGTTTGTCGACATATAAACTGATCTGGTACAGGTGAGCAGTCGATTCCGGAATGGTTGCAATAGCCATGATGGCAATACTGGCGATCGCAGTCATGGAAAGGTCGCTGGTAAACGAAGGGAAGGTAATATGAGGTGCTTCAATAAATTGCGCCTGGGTGATCAGTGTGAAATCGACCAAACCTAACGGTATCGCTACCACGTATCCGACAATTGCCCCCAGCAAAATTGGCAGCATGCCAATGAATCCTTTTCCGCGCAAGAATACGGAGAAAAAGATGGTTGCTAACAACGTGATAAATGCTGCCAACCACCAGCCACCGTTATCCGTGACCCCGAATGCTCCACCGCTCGCATTTTGCAGCGCAGTATATCCGAGGGAAAAACCGATCACACATGCCACAGAACCGGTAACTACCGGGGGAAGGATTTTATTGATGAGAGTTTTACCGCCACAATAATGGATCAACAGACCGACCAGAATATTGATGACACCCGTGCACACAATGCCCGCCTGGGCTGTACGGATCAGTTCATCAGGAGCAACCACCCCATATTGGGTTTTGGTAATCGCCATGATAGCTGCCAGATAGCTGAAGCTCGAACCATAGTAGAGGGGAATAAAGGTACCAATTTTCAGCTTGGATAAGATCAATGCCACCAACGTTGCCATACCGGAAGCCAGCAGTACCGTGTTGATGTGAAATCCAACCAGCAGCGCCACCAGCACCGTCGCCGGGAACATGGTCAGAACGTGCTGCAATCCCAGCAGCAACATTCTACCAAACGGCGGCTTGTCATTGGGAAGATAATAATTGTTTCTTTCTTTTTCGCTCATTTTTTTCTCCTTTGGTTAATTTTTTATAAAAAAAGACCCCCGAAAAATGGGGGTCTTTTTTTAACGAATGGGAATGGCCAACAGGCCTGAATATATCCAGGTGGTGAATTTCAATTTAGCACACTTCTTTCGCATAAATTCTCCTGTCGGCAAAACTGCTTGAATATATCACAAGATTTTTCCCTTGTAAATGGTCTGGACAACTTTTAATCTTAAATTTTCTTTAGTAAAATATATTACATTTTTCGATACAAGCGCAACCCTGTCCGCAACAGCACACTGGGGGGAGGAATAATTTTTTCATAAAAGTAGAAGCTGATGCGAAAATGAAGCTGCCGAAACGCGCGTGGATTAATACGCTGCAGTAGAGGAGCCAGCCTGCACAGTAAACAGTAATATGCTTTCATAAAATATAAAAATACAATCGCTCCAAAACTCAATTCCAATACTTCCTGTTTTGCAATTTGCAGCGGAAGTCGCCAGAAAACCAGGGTAAAAGGTCTGATGATGCGAATAGGATTTAATTCTTTTTTAATTACTTGTAATGCCATTTAATAAATTCCTTTAATATTTAATCTTCTAAATATAACCCCAAAACGTGATGATAGAATTGCATAAAAAAGAGATTCTATGGCAAAAACAAACCTGGGAAAAGAGAATTATTCCTCGTTCGCAAAGCGCTACGAACAAAAGGTGATTGGAAATTCACACAATGCCTATTATGAACGTCCGGCCACTCTCTCGCTTTTACCGGACGTGAAGGATCTTTCCATTTTGGATGCCGGCTGCGGTCCAGGAATCTACAGTGCCTGGTTGGTCGAACACGGTGCCACTGTAACAGCGGTGGATACCACCCCTGAATTTGTGCAAATGGCAAAAGAACGGACCAATCAAAAAGCTACCGTCTTGCAGTGGGATCTGGAAGAACCGCTCACTTTTGCACAGAATGAACATTTTGACATCGTCCTTTGCCCACTTGTTATGGATTATATAAAAGACTGGCTGCCTGTA
This sequence comes from uncultured Pelolinea sp., assembly GCA_964386805.1. Classification (GTDB taxonomy): domain Bacteria; phylum Chloroflexota; class Anaerolineae; order Anaerolineales; family Anaerolineaceae; genus UBA4781. Next base: position 4,206 of record CAYLUJ010000037.1, read on the forward strand.
TTTCAGGAATTCTTTCGAGCATTAAAACCGGGTGGCTCTTTTATTTTTTCCTGTGGGCACCCTGCTTCGGATTTTTACAGAAATTGGCCAGATGATAATTATTTCGATATGGCTTTACACGAAATAGAATGGCGAGGTTTCGGTGAACCATACCCTCGCATCAAGAGCTACCGGCGCTCTTTACAAGCTGTTCTCAATCCGCTGATCGAAGCCGGTTTTCGTCTTGACAGGGTGCTTGAACCTCGCCCTGCACCGGATTTTCCAAGAACACTGGCTACTGAGGATGCTTACCAGAATTTGATACATGAACCCTGTTTTCTTCACATTCGTGCTATTAAATAATGTGCTATTTCAATTTTTGTTTTTACAACCATGTTAAAATGAGCTTTTGTCTGGAGGGATTTCTCTATGAACCGTAATTTAACACGAAAGATCGTCATAACCGGCTTGATGGCAGCCATTGCCTGTTTGCTTGGAGCAACGCACTGGGGTTTCATCCCCTGGATCGGAGGAGTATCCCTCACCATTCTGCAGATTCCGGTGATCATTGCTGCCGTGCTGGAAGGACCGCTCTCCGGTGCCATTGTAGGGCTTATCTTTGGAGTTTTTAGCATGATCCAGGCTGCAGTCGCCCCCACCGGTCCAACGGACGTGTGGTTTACCAATCCTGTACTGGCTGTGCTTCCGCGCCTTTTCATTGGTCCAGTTGCCTGGGGCAGCTATACCGTTCTCAAACGCTGGCGCGCGGTTGGTTTATTCGCTGCCGGAGCGGTGGGAAGTTTAGCCAATACCGTTTTAGTGCTTGGCACTATTGGATTGCTGGGCTATTTACCATGGCAGGCATTGGGAGCAGTTGTGGTTACCAATGGGCTACCTGAAATGGTCGCTTCGGCTTTGATCACGTTGGCTGTCATCGGAGCTTACTGGCAAATCCCCAGTAAAAAGAAAGGTTCTGATCTGGGAGACAAAAAAAGCGGTTCGAAATGAATCGCTTTTAGTTATTATCTATCCGTTTCTGTAGATTGGTTTTTCAAAGGAAATTAACACAGTGCGGTAGGTACAAAACGGCAGCCGTGATCCCCAATCCCGCGAGCAGAAAAAGGATATCCACCCAGGTAATGTGATATTCATAGAAATGACTGCGTTTAGGGTATATTCCATAACCACGGCACAGCATGGCATCCGCAACACGCTCGGACTGCTGCAGAGTATTGAGAAAAAGTGGGGTAATCAATGGAAGGACTAACCGAATGCGCTTTAGAACGCCACCCTTTCCTTCATCCCAGGCTGCTCCGCGCGCAGCTTGCGATTTGGCAATCTCCTCCATGCGCAGCGCTAAAAGCGGTAGAAAACGCAGCATGATCTGTATCACCATCACCAGCATACCGATCCGAATACCCAGCGCTTCCAAAGGAAGCAGCAGTAATTCCAACCCATGATTCATTTCCAATGTCGAAAGCACCGCCGTCATCAGCCCCAAAACCAGGATCAAAGTGAGAAAACGTACCAACATGCGCACAGCAGAAAACAGAGCACTGTTATACATTGAGATGAACTTCCAATGCCATATCAGTACGGAATTTTCATCAGGCTGGTGAATCCATAGTTGAAGGATACAAAGGATAAAAATAAAAGGGAAAATCGAGCGAATGGTCCGCATGCAGGGTGAGAGTGGAACGTGCGCCATCCAAAAACCGGTCAAAGCCATCAACAATCCTAAAAGCAGCCCGCTGATGGAGGCAGTCAGAGCCACGCCGAGGATGAGAAGGCTGAAGAACAGCACTTTCATGCGCGCATCCCGGCGATGCAGAAAAGAAACACCGGGGTAATAATAGCCAATGCCGATGGAGCGCAAATATTCAAAAGCGGGCATTTTCATCCCCCGTGATTCTTTCTCGCAGCCAACCTAATATGGCATCCCAGCGCACCCTATCGACAGGAATTTTCCAACCCTTCTTGCGCAATGCTTCTGCAATTTTTAATTCCAATGGGATCTCCAAGTCCCAGGCTTGCAGGTCGAGCTGGCGGAATAACGCCGGTGGATACCCTTCATAAACCATTTTCCCACTGTGCAACACGATCACTTTTTGCACAATCTGCAATAGATCGCGCATGTTGTGTGTGCTCAGGATGAGCGTTTTTCCCTCATCTTTCAGCCTGTTCACAAGCCCAACCATTTCCTGATGGATGAGCGGGTCCAAGCCTGCAAAAGGTTCATCCAACAGCAACACCCGTGGTTGCACCACCAGACAAGAAGCGAGTGCAACCCTGCGTTTCTGTCCGCCGCTCAAACTAAATAAGGGACGATCCACAAGCTGTTCAAAATCCAATCTGACCGCCCGCATGGCAGCCTGTACTAAATCGCGCAATTTTCCTGTGTATCCCAGCATGCGAGCGGCATAGGCAATCTCATCTCCCACATATGTCTCAAAAAATTGCGCTTCCGGAACTTGAAAAATCAAACCAACCTGCCGGCGCAAAGCCTTGATATCCACATCCACTCGGTTGAGGTCAAATTCCCCGATCCGCACAATTCCCTGCTGCGGGCGGATCAAGCCATTCAAATGCTGCAGCAGTGTGGATTTTCCCGACCCCGTATGCCCAACAAACCCGGTACTTCTGGCTTCTGGTAAAGAGAAAGTGATATCCTGTAAAGCAGGTTGCGCCAGGGGAGTACCGGCCATATAAGTATGCGAGAGATGTTCGAAGCGAATAAAATCGTTTTGAAGATCAGTTTGTTGCAACTCTTTGGGTGATTGTTCTATCCCACTACCTAGTTGTGAAACATTCTTAAGATCAGCAAGCAGATCATCTTCCAATTTGTAAAAAGCTGCGATTTCTGGAAAACAGGATCGGAGGTCCTGGGCAAATCTCAATAAAAAGGGAATACTTAAGCTATATTCTTGTAAAGCTCTCCCATCTTTGAAAATCTCCTGCGGAAATCCATCCATGACAAGGCGTCCCGCGTGCAATACAAGAATGCGATCGGCTGCCAGCGCTTCATCCAGATCATGCGTAACGTGGATAATGGTAAATCCCTGCTTGTGAAAGGCAGACATCAGATCCATCAATTCTTTGCGTGATCGCGGGTCCAACATGGCAGTCGTCTCATCGAAAATCAAGCATGCCGGGCGCATCGCCAGAACCCCTGCCAGCACAACCCTTTGGGTTTCTCCGGCAGACAACAAATATGTCTGTCTTTTCTTCAGGTGCAAAACTCCGCTCATGGTAAGGCTGGCATCGACCCGTTCGTTGATCTCGGAGCGGGATAAACACAGATTTTCAGGACCAAATGCCGTATCCTCTTCCACCAGAGAAGCAACGATTTGGTCACGTGGATTCTGAAAGACCAATCCGACCTTGCTGAAAATATCTGCCTGACGGATATGGTCAGAGGTGGATAATCCATCGACCAACACTGAACCGGCATCCGGTGAAATCAGCCCATTCATTAATTTAACAAGAGTCGTCTTTCCCGATCCATTTGCTCCAATAATTGCAATGCGTTCCCCCGGTCGGATTTTGAATGAGATATCCTGAACAGCTCTGATGCTCTCCCCAGAGGGAAGAACATAGGAATACTGGACATGGTTTAATTCAATTAAATTCTTCATCAGCTTTGGGCAACTCATTCTAACATTGAAAAAAGGCATTGAAGTTTATGGTTCAATGCCTTTTTCTTTTAAGAATTATCTGAATAATTAATTATCTTTCTTCGTCTGACAACTCCTCATAATCATCAATATCCATCATTGGATAATCCAACTCGATGGGGTCCAACCAGACTACTTCGAGTTCTGCGCCGCAGGAATCACACACTACCTGTTTGCCGACGCGCGGCTGCGAACCAACATTGACGTCACTTCCGCAATCCGGGCATACTGCCGTTTTCATCTTTTCTTATCTCCTTTTAGATGAATAAGTAATTTGTATCCATTTGTCAATGGATTTATTGCGGGCAATATTACACCAGTTTAAATAAAATGAGAAGATGGAAAAATCCTCAAATAAAGGATGTGTTTTGACTGAATTCGCATTAGAATCAGCGCAGTCAAAGATAAAATCAACCTTCAGGAAAAAACCATATGCCAAACAGAACGCTCAGCCTTAGAAATCTCACTCCGATCATTGATGATATGCAGACTCGTTTCCAAACAATTAATGAAAAAACGACCTCCGGAAGGGGATACCCGACACAGGAAGTAGAGAAACTTTTGCTGGATATTCAATCGACTGAACAAACGATCCTTCAGCGCTGCCAGAGTCGTGCCTGCCAGCCAGCCGATCTAAGTGATTCCGCCTATCGGGGGTTTCTCTGGCTCGCATTCCTCAGTGAATCTCAGCATTTTGAGCAACACCTCCATTTCATTTTCCGCTTTTTACAGGAATGGAGAACGCAAACCAGTAAACCAGTAGCTGTGAAGATGTATAACAGCTCTTTCGTATTTCAATGCAAGCCAGGGCGAAATCAATATGTAGTAACTATCGGGGAAGGTTTTTTAACAGCCGATACACATGCCATACAGGTTCTGGTAGATTGCTGCCTGCAATCCAATAGAAAGAATTTACAGCAGCTGCGCAAGTTAAGTCGTTCATCCGCTTATAAGCAGGTCATGGAAGCCATCTGGCAGCATACCGCCCAATCAACCCGATCCACTAACGGGATCTGCTATGATCTGCAGCAGCTTTTTCACAAGATCAATGCAGAGTACTTCCAGAATAAATTAGAGCAGCCGCGTTTATGCTGGAGCAGCCGGAGGGCTACTCGCCGCCTGGGATATTATCATCCCGACACGGATACCATCACCTTGAGCAGTTTTCTCGATCAAAAAACGATCCCTGCGTATGTAGTTGAGTATGTGCTCTATCATGAAATGCTGCATAAAAAACTAGGATTGAAGGAAGTGAATTCCTACCGATTGGCACACACATCCCAATTCAAACAGCAAGAAAAGAAATTCAAACAGTACACTGACGCAGAGAATTTTCTCAAGGGATTCCAAAGAACATAGATTTTTTAGAAGGGCTCTTACTAATTTGTTTGCTTTTCACATTTCGAGATTCTCTAACTCAAAACCGGAAGCATGACCAGGCGTGTCAACAAGGCTGTTAGAACTGCAACCAGTAGAGTAATGCCTGTAATTGCAGCCATAGCTTTTGTACCCAATTCTTTGCGAATAGCAATCAGCGTTGCCAGGCAAGGAATATAGAAAACCACAAAGATGGTATAGCTGAGCATTTGTACTTTCGTCAAAACCTGACTGAAATCCATACTCCCTAATGCCTGCCCCAGCATGACCAACGATAATTCTTTTCTCAAAATGCCAAAGATGAGGGGTGTGCCAACCTGGGATGGCAAATTCAATAACCAGGTGATCGGTCTAAAAAGCACGTCGGTAATTCGTGCGAGATCATAGTAGTTCATCATAGCCAGAACAATGCTGCCAACGATCAACAATGGCCACGCTTCCACAATGAATTCACGAATGCGCAACCATGCCTTGGCTGTGACAGTGCGCAGGGTTGGAAATCTGTACACCGGCATTTCGAGGATCAATCCGGGCGATTCTTCGGGCAGAAAATGCGAAATAATACGCCCAGTAAGCGCGATCACCACGATATTGAGGAAGTAAATACCCACCCCATATGCCGGACCTAAATAATAAGCTGCCAAACCGAAGATGATCGCCATGCGCGCAGAACACGGCACCATGCTGGATAACAATGCTGATAAAAATCGATCGCGTTTCTCCTCCATGATGCGCGTGGACATAATCGAAGTGACATTACAACCGTACCCAAGGATAAAGGGAACCACCGCTTTTCCGTGCAGCCCCATGCGGTGCATGAGAGAATCCATCAAGAATGCAATACGCGGTAAATAGCCCACATCTTCCAAAAGGCCAAGCCCGATCAAAAAAGGCACCAGATAAGGCAGCACGATCGCCAATCCTCCCATGAATCCCTGCAGCGCTCCTGAGAGGATCTGTGCCAATAATCCTTGGTTGGCAAAGCTTTCCAATAGCGTCGCATCCAAAAAATCCGAAAGCTGAACAAGCGGGGTTTCGATCACTCCGCCGATCTTGTTCACTGACCAGAAGAACAAGAACAAAATAGCAATCAAAAACACATATCCGAAGAAAGGATGTAAAAGATAATCATCCAGCCGGTCACGCAACGTTGGTCGCTTGTTTGTCTTCTTGAAAATCTGGTCACAGATCTTTAAAGCCAGATCATGGCGTTCCTTGCTGACCAGCCACACCGCCTGTCTTCCGGTGATATGGCAGAGAGTATCCACTGCCTTTTGGATTTCATTTTCGATACCCGCAATCTGACGACCGACCTGTTCGGTAAGCGCAGGGTCGCCTTCCAGCAGCTTCAAGGCCAGAGCTTCACTTCCCACCGGTGATTGAATGGAAGCGATCAGATCTTGAATATGCTGGATCTGCTCTTCCAGTTCTGGAGAATAGCCCTGCCGCTGTGCATTGATCTGATCTTTCCCGATATTATACGCGGACGAGAAAACCGCCCGCACACCCTGCCCTTTGGTAGCAATAATAGGGAGAACGGGAATTTTCAGCAGCAATCCCAGTGCTTCACCATCGATATGAATTCCCTGCCGGGCAGCCTCGTCCATCATATTGACAGCTAGCACGACCGGACGTTTCAACTCAAGCAGTTCCAGAGAGAGCGCTAATCCTTGCGCCAGATGGGTTGCATCCACCACATTGATGATGGCATCCACTTCATTGCTAACCAGATAATCCAAAACAACTCGTTCAGCAGGATTGGTTCCCAGCAAAGAATAAGTTCCTGGAAGGTCAACCAGTTCAACCACCTTCCCCTGCACGTGAACCTTCGTTTCTGTAAAGGTCACCGTGGTTCCCGAAAAATTCCCGGTAGCTGCTTTATAGCCAGCTACCTGGTTGAACAATGTACTTTTTCCACAGTTGGGCTGCCCTATCAATGCAAATCTCATGCAAGATTCTCCACCAAAATATGGCGCGCGATTTTCCGTCCGATCACGATTTCACGACCATCCACTTCCACCAACAGTGGTCCGTGGAAAGGTGCAGAACGAACAATTCTGGCTGTATTCCCAGGCAAGAAACCAACCTGCATAAAATGTTGCTGCATTCCCCATCCCCCACGAAAACCAATAATTCTGACCCAAGTGTTATTTTTAATATTTAATAAAGTCATTGGGTTAGTATATACTAATAGTGTTTTATAGTCAACAAAAATGGAAATATAACATTTTTTATGGATAAGTAAACTTCTTCTCTTTCAATCTTTAATATCCCTCTCATTTTTATGCAAAAATAATATAACCCGGATTCCATGTCACTAAATTGGTCAAAACGTAATACTTGATAAAAAATCCTACTTACAGCGTAAAAACGGTTGATTATAGCCAATATATCATCAAATTAAAGCCAGAATCAGCACTTTTCTCCCACTTTGGATGGATTTGGAGATTTATCGTCATACACATGATTTCACGATATGAGTGAATTGCTTTGATAAAACATCGTGTCAATATTTTGAAGAAAGAGAATATTACATAAGGATACTGCCATGATCAATAAAATCAAATTCACTGCCAAAAATCTCACTTCTCATGCAGGGTTATTTCTGTTGATGGGTTTCTGAAAATGTTGTGCTGTGTAGGGAATAATGCTAAACTGTAGTAAGTTAAGCCGCAACCTTCACCATTCTGGGAGAAAATTGTGGCAAAAAGCATCAGATGTGTAATTTCGATATCATGAAATAATCCTATTGT
>CAYLUJ010000037.1:11998-18136 GCA_964386805.1 uncultured Pelolinea sp.
GTTAATATGAGTATATCGAAGAATAAAATTCCAATAATTAATAAGACTTTAGATCAATTTTTTTCGGCAGGCAGTTCTGCCGGGTTTTGAATCATTCATCAATGCGTTGTGGGAGGTACCAAGCCATGAACGACCTTTTTCAAAAATCCGAGTTTGTAATAAAGCGCCAGGGGCTAGCCATTGGGGGCAAATATAAGCTGTTCGGTTTGAATGAAAAAGAACCGCTGCTTTTCATCGAGGAAAAATCCAGTCTGATTCCGCTCTCGATCAGCATTCACGCCTACGCCGACAAGAAGAAAAGCCATGAAGTACTGCTGCTCAAAGACCAGCCCTCCGGCGGCTCCGAGGACCTGGACGTGTTCGACGGCGAAAGTGGTCAGAAGATCGGCAGCTTGCTCATGGACGCGGAAAACGTGTCTGAAATTTTCAAAGATGTCTGGTCGATCCAGGATGCCGAAGGCCACACCGTCGGTCGGGTTTTGGAAAAGAAACTGGGCTATGCGCTGATGCGTGAACTGGTCGCGCACGACATCCCGCAAAGGCTGGTGATCCTTGCCGGAGATGTTGAAGTGGGTGAATTACACCAGAAGACCATCGCGCTCTTCTATGAACTGAAGATTGATCTCCGCAAGGATGTATCTGGTCTGCTTGACCGCCGCCTTGCCGTCGCCGCCGGTATCTTAGTGGCAGTTCACCAGGGCAAAGAAGTGGACTTCTAATTCTTTTTCGCGAGCTGTTACTGGATAATATAATCACATTGGGAAATCACGATCCATGCCAGTCAAGAACGCACTGATCCTGCTGCTCACAGGCATACTGCTCATCTCGTGCGCGATACCCGCGTAACCAGATAGCTCCCAGATGTAGATTGAGAAGTATTAGTTTAGATTTTCTCCAATTACATAAAAAATCTCTTTCAAGAAAAGATGGATGTAATGGTTGATAATAAAATCCATGTTCGAAAAAAGTCCCAATTTACGAAACATTATTTTCAATGCTTGGTAGATCAAAATAAAGAGCAACATTCATTCAAAGAATATTACGGTTTTTGATAGCCTCGTTTCTTTCGATGGAACATTGAATTCCTGTATAATATTTTTAGTTCAACCATAAATTGAAGGGGATCGGTAATCCAAATGACCAATATTTTTGATTACTCCAATGAAACAGCTTCTCTGAAGAAATGTATCAAGCGCAACCCTATTCTGTTGAAGGAACTCGAACAACAACCTGAAAAGTTTCGGGTACTCACGGGTGAACGCACCACCGGGGTCCTTCATATAGGTCATTATTTTGGATCATTAAAAAGCAGGGCCCTGCTGCAAAGTTGGGGCGTTGAGATGTTTCTGGTGCTGGCAGATTATCAAGCAATCACCGATCGTGTATCAACCAACAAACTAAAAGAAAGTATTTTTGAGATCATTCTCGATTATCTGGCAGTGGGTATCGAACCTGAAAAAACAACCATTTTTTGCCACAGCATGATCCCTGCTCTCAATCAACTGATGCTCCCCTTTCTCAGTGTGGTAACCATGTCAGAATTACAGAGAAATCCCACAGTAAAAGATGAAATACAGCTTTCAGGGACAAAATCTGTGAGCGGCTTGATGATGACCTATCCCGTCCATCAAGCTGCTGATATTTTATTTTGCAAAGGGAATATTGTTCCCGGCGGAAAAGATCAATTACCCCATATCGAATTAACACGCCTGATATCCCGCCGCATTAATCAAACATATTTCAATGGAGATAATTTTTTCCCCGAACCTGAACTCCTATTAAGTGCACCAACATTGTTGGGAATCGATGGTCTCAAAATGGGAAAAAGTCTGCATAATGCAATCAATTTACAAATGAGCGAAGATGAGACCGCCCAACTCATTAAACGGGCGAAAACCGATACAGACATAAACATCACTTATGATCCTGTTAATAGACCAGAAGTAGCTAATCTGCTCCGTCTTTACTCTTTGTGTACCGATATTTCGCCCGAAGTACTTGCCGATCAAATCGGAAACAAGGGTGCGTCTGTACTAAAAGCAAAATTAACCGAGGCTGTCAACGAGTATTTTCGACCCATCAGAAAACGAAGAGAGCAATATAAAAATGAAAAAGCATTTGTCTGGAAAATTCTGAAAGAAGGAAATTTAAAAGCAAATGAGATCGCCAATAAGGCATTGAACGATCTCCGTAAAGCCATGCATATGCAGTACTACTAACTGCCAATTTTTACAACTTGGGCAGTACGATGCTTTGCTGCGCCTGGTATTTCCCTTTTTTATCGGCATATGAAATTTCGCACACCCCATCTCCTTCCAGGAACAACACCTGGGCAATACCTTCATTGGAATAGATCTTGGCAGGCAGCGGTGTGGTATTGGAAATTTCAAGGGTTGCATACCCTTCCCACTCCGGCTCAAAGGGGGTTACATTCACAATGATCCCACAGCGCGCATAAGTGCTTTTGCCAACACAAATTGTCAATACACCACGTGGAATATGGAAGTATTCCACAGTACGGGCTAACGCGAAGGAATTGGGGGGAATGATGCACAGATCACCTTTGAAATCAACCATGGAGCGGGTATCGAAATTCTTGGGATCGACCACCGTAGTATGCACATTGGTAAAGATTTTGAATTCATCCGCCACGCGAATATCATATCCATAGGAAGAAAGACCGTAGGAAATTTTGCCATCACGCACCTGTCCATCCACAAATGGTTCGATCATTGCCTGTTTTTTTGCGTACTCTCGAATTTTATAATCCGGTAAGATACCCATCGTTTCTCCTCATTTTGATTTTTTACCATCCACTGGCAGTAAAAACAGTTTCCAATAATTTCTGGCGCTCATCAGAAAGCATCAAGCGCGACCTTGCCATATCCACGAACTCGATCGTGATCAGGTCGGTGCTGATCACACGACCATCATAGATGACATAGCGGTCGATAAACGCCTGGCGTTGTGCAATGCCCTCATTATATTGGTCAAAGAATAGGTTCCCCAATCCGTAATGCAAAAAAGCATCTTTATAGAATTCAAAAGCATGCGGTTGGTGCGCTTGGCTCCCGCTGACAATAGCTGCTCCCGCTTCTGCAACTGTATGGAAATCCTCCACCAAGTATGGACTGGCGGTATAGCTATAATATTCTACATGCTGGAAGGTCACGATCGGGATATACCCCTGCTCTTTGACTGCTTTGATCTGTTCTGCCATCACTTCCATATCGCAATGCACTGCCCCGGGTGAATCAACATCCGCAGTGGCATATCCTTCCGGTTTGGCATTACAGCCCAGGAACGCGATTTTGTTGCCGTTATGTTCAAAAAGCGCTGGCTGCTGCCCTTCTGCAAGGTTGTGCCCTCCCCCATAATATTTCCAACCACGCTGATCATACATGCCCAGGGTATACAGCATCGCATCGGCACCCCAATCGCGAAAATGGTCCCCGGTCAATTCCACCACATCCGTCCCAACTGATTCCAGTAAAGTAATATATTCCGGTTTACTGCAAAAAACGAGATCAGCATCGTTTTCGGAATTATAGAATGGATTGGGACAGGTTTCGGTAAAAGGGATCTCGTTGCTGATGTGCGTGATATCGGCACTGCGCAAAATATCCCCGATATCCAGAGCCGGATACGTCATGCCATATTTTTCCATCATGTAAGCCGTGCCGCGTACTAAAGCGGTCACACCGGTCATATCTACCGTTGTGATCTTATTTTCATCCCGGTTCGTTGCGGGAGTCAAGGCGTTGCCAGTTGCTGTGATGCTGGTATTCAGCGCTTGCAGGTCTTCCGCTTTCCCCAACAGGGAAAACGATACGCTGAGCGCATACTGGGCAGCATTGAAATCATCATCCAGAGGAGAGACATCATCTACTGTGATCACTTTCCAGCGCGTCTCGAGCGTTTCAAAGGGTATGATCGCCCATGCGCCTGTTTCACTCCAGGCAGTAGTGAGTAAATTTTCTTCATTGGTCAGAATAACGCTCGAACTGGAAGACACTCCCCATACTTTTTCGAAAATTGCTTTGGTCTTTCCATCCACCAATATTTTCTGTAGCGGAGAATCCACGGATGCTTGCCCATTCCAGACCTGCAGTAATTCCTGGTAGGTAATGGAGTCGGTCACTGTCGGAAAGGGAGCTGCCAGAGCGTACACCCACTGGCTAACCTGCTGATCTCCTCCGATATCCAACCAGATATCCGCTTCATCCTGTGCATTCACCAAAACAACATTTTCCGGCAGCACGATCTGATCCTGCAAATCTTGCGGTAGATAGGGAGCAACCCACAAGTAATAGATATCTTTTGTTGTTTGAGGAGTAGCAGTCACAATAGCTTGTGGCGTGGCATCGGCTGCGGATGCAGATTGTGCTTGTGAAGTACAGGCACCCAGTAAAAGCGAACAGAAAAATATTAGAAAAATAAATTTGGCAAGTATCTTCATTGAATCGGAAGACCTCAGATCAATGTAATTTCGGAACGTTCAGTGACGCTTTGCGCCACCCGCGTAAGTATAGCTTCTTTTTCCGTCTTGAGGGACGCTAACTCTCGATTAAATTCCTCTTTCGATTTTCCATCATCCAATCCGTTAATATTAATAGAGACATTGGCTGCCGCTCCTGTGAGGCTGGCAGCAGCCAGTTGAGCCGCAGTAGCCGCATCGGTGATGGCATTCAGGTTACCTGACTTACAGGCAGTTTCTGCCAGCCGTATGACTACCAATGCCATTTTTGCAGTTTTGAGGGGGACATGCGCTGCCTCTAAAGTAGCAGTTTGGATAGCATCTTTGCGTAATTTGATCTGTTCTTCCGTGTCTTTGGGCAGTTTAAAAGCTGCCAGTACTTTCTCAAAAGCTTCCGCATCTTCTTCCACCGCATGCTGTAATTTTGTGCGCAGTTCTTCCGCTTGTTCCATTAGTGAATACATTAGCGGTTCTACATCTTTATATTTGCTTTTCCCAACCGTCAGGCGTGCCACCATAGTCACCAGCGCGGCTGCTTCGGCTGCCGTCCAGGCAGCGGCTGAACCACCCCCGGGTGTGGAGCTGGCACTGGCTAATGCATCCAGGAAAGAAGTACCCGTTTCATCAGCTTTAGGGGATTGCTCAAGAGCGGCAGACATTAATTTGTTTTCCAGCAACTGCTCATCTTCGTATTGGTCCAATTGCATATACCACACTGCCGCATCGGTCAACGCTTTTTGGGGGATGAGCCCCACCAATTCACTGTGATGGATTGCCACGCCATAGCGTTGAGCTTCGCGCCGCACGAACTCCACCACCTGTGCAATGGGTGTTTTTTGGAAATTAGTAAGGTTCATCGAAACCTGCGCCCGCCCCTCCACCAGCACTCCCATGGCTTTTACGAAACGCAGCCCACCGGAGGAATACCGGACTTGCTTGGCGATCCTCTTGGCAATGCTTACATCATCCGTGGTCAAATACACATTAAATGCGATCAACGGATAGCGCGCACCGATGACCGTTGCACCGGCTTTACCCAGTTCAGCAGGTCCAAAATCGGGTTTGCGCTCCGGATTGGTTTTCACTTCTCCCTTTAAACCTTCATACTGCCCGCGCCGGATATCTTCCAGATTCACTCGCTCCGGGCGCAAAGCCGCTTCTTCATATAAATACACCGGGATGTTCAATTCATCTGCCATTCGCTTTGCCAGATGGCGGGCAATTTGCACACATTCGCTCATTTCCATATCGCGAATGGGCACGAACGGCACCACATCGGTTGCTCCGATGCGCGGATGTTCGCCTTGATGCTGATCCATATCGATCAATTCAGCCGCTTGCTTGATGCCAGCAAAGACCGCATCCTCCACCGCTTGCGGTTCCCCCAGGATGGTAATGACCGTGCGGTTGTGGTCTTGATCCGAGTGCTTATCCAGAATTTGCACACTGAGAACAGAAAGGATGGCTTGCGCGATCTGCTCGATCACTTCCGGTCGGCGGGCTTCTGAAAAATTAGGGATACATTCAACCAATTTTTTGCTCATGTTAATTCCTCGTCTGGAAAGATTATAAACCGTGTCTTTAATTGAAAAAAGCCCGTATATCGTGAACTGCACCCCAAAAGTTGGACACAAAACCAACAGAAAGGGTGCAGTTTTATA
>CAYLUJ010000038.1:0-18127 GCA_964386805.1 uncultured Pelolinea sp.
AGCCAGATTCCCCCGGCTGATAGAATTGCCCCGGTACCGGTCATTGCCATGAAACGTGTAAAGAAATGCTGATAGGTCTTCAATCTTCCATGCAATATCTTGCGCCTGTTCCATGACAGCCCATAGGTTAACCCGATGGCAAAGATGAAGCATGGTGCAATGAGATCAATAATGGTCAGCCCGATATCAGGAGCATGTTTGAGCCAGAGCGGGGTGAGTTTGATACCTGCTAAATAATTTGCCAGAACCATTAGCAAGATCGAAAGACCGCGAAATTGATCAATCGTGGGATCCCGAGACAGATCAGGGTTTGAGGTTGGTAGTATATTCTTTGACATTTTCTTTGCTCCCCAACTTCTCTATTCGCCAAATTGTTGGAATTCAGTTTATCACTGGATTGCAAAAATGGGATTGAATTTCCTTTCTGACGAAATGAGCATCACGTTTCTATTGGCGACAGAAGTCTGCTGATATATAATTATGGGCGGGGTTCAGGAACAGAATACTCCTGGATATTTCAAGTAAGAACATTGCATGGAGGAAAAATGGCAGACCAGCAATCATTTCAATGTAAGGGTTGTGGGGCACATCTTGAGGGTGGAGCGAAGAAACGCCAGATCACTTGCTCTTACTGCGGGACGGTAAATTATTTTGAAAAGCGAGCTGCTTCCGAACATGAGATCGTTTGCCCGGCTTGTGGTACTGCCAATAAAAGGGAATTCGAACACTGTGTGGAGTGTGGGCAAAGTCTGTACCAAAATTGCCCCAAGTGCGGCACACGCAATGAAGCGGATGTATCCTTCTGCACCAAATGTGGGTTGGATCTGGAGAAAGCCTTTCGAGTTCAACGCAAATATTTTGAATATCTCGCTGAAGCCAATCGTGTGTCGAAAGAATACATGCATACCTATCGAACCTTCATGTGGATCGGAATTGCAGGTTGGCTGATCTGTGGAACATTGATGATCGTCACTGATTTCACCTCTGCTGGTTTTACTCCCACTTCCATCTCGATTCTATTCGGCATGCTCCTATCGTATGGAATCATAATCTATGGGAGTATGAAAGCGCAAAAGAAAGCCAATGCTGAAGTACAAAAAAGTAAATTCACCCTGATCGGGTTTGATGAGTTTTATAAGCTGTTTGCCAGGAAAAATAAGATCATGCATTACTGGTCGAATCAAATGGTTACTGGAAATAAACTGGAAAAGTTCTTGTCCATGACAAAGTTGCGTGAAGATTAGCTTGCAATCTGATCTGAAATTAGTCTGTTCATATAAGAACACTTATGAAATATAGAGTATCTATTGTCCTTGTTCTCTTTTTGTTGGTAACTGCCTGTTCAACCAGCGTGTCACTTTCCGGTTCTTCGCTATCAACGGTGGCTGAAGACGTTCAAGCAACGGAAGGTAATGAAACAGCGGTTTCTCCTACCGAAATAGAGGAGCTTATCCCCACACCGGGTACCCGCCTGCTGCCTGAAGATTGGCAGAACTGGCCTGTTATTCCAGACCTGACTGTTACCGCGCACACCATTTATGAACAGGGTCTGCAGATGGGAAATAATCCGCATGCTTTTTCCAAGATCGGTGATTGCCAAAACCTCAAAACAGTTTTTCTATGGAAGTTCGACCATCTGGATATCTATGAGTTCGATTGGGATATTGCTCCCTACCTGGATACCATTGACAATTTTCATGGTTACTTTGACCGTGATGGGCAATCTGCCCAGTATGGTTTTACGGCTGCTTCGCCCCTTACTCAAATTCAAGCCGACCCTGAGTATTGCCAGCCAGATGAAACCCCTATGGAATGTGAGCTACGCACCACTCAGCCCACCTTTGTTCTTATTAGTCTGGAATTTCCTTTTAATGGACGTACTCCCGGTTTATATGAACAGTACCTACGCCGCATCATTGAATACACCATGGCGCAGGGTGCAGTGCCCATTCTGGCGACCAAAGCAGATAATGTGGAAAAGGATAATTCCATCAACCTGATCGTAGCAAAATTGGCTTATGAGTATGATCTACCCTTGTGGAACTGGTGGGCGGCTGCTCAACCCTTGGCGGATAATGGCATTGACCCCTATCGCGATGGTTTTCACATTAGTGAGCAAGCCTGGGAAGAACGCAGTAAGACCTTTCTGCAGGTGCTGGACCATTTATGGAAGCAAGCTGTCACAGTGAGTGAATAAGTCACTCTTTATTCGCGAATTTCTTCGATCATCAGATCTTTGAAAATGATGGCATCTGGTGAGGGCTCCCCTCCGGCTTTGGTGAATAATCCACTGCGCCCAAACCGCAGCCCATAACGGCTATCGGTCAGCGCTTCCACCTGTGTTCCATTGATATAAAAGTTAATCTGATTTTCAATACATTCCAATTTCAAAACGTTATCAGTTACTCCTGTAAGAATGGTATCTGACTTTCTTTCAGCTAGCAGTGCGAACGGGTGCTGCGGAGTATCTCGAAAGATCGAGTAAGTGCCGTCGGCTCGGATGACTGCCATGTACATGCCGTCCTGGCTCGAACGGCAGATCAATCCAGCATAGCGGCTGGAACTACCGGAAGAATCGATCTCCATGTGCACTACTGCACTGACAGCTACATCAGCCAAGGAAGGATTGGCTTTGGCGGCATAGTAACCATAAGGGATGAGAGAGGAGAAATGGAAGCCATTTTCATCAAATATATTAAATGCTCCACTCAACCCCGATTGGGAGAATGTGGAGTGGTCGCCAGTGAGATCATCCTCCAGTGTGAAAAGAGCCGATTGAGAGTCTAGATTTTCTGGTTTTCCTATTATTAAATCTTGAAAAGTTACCTGACTAAATTGCTCATTCCAATCAGATGCAGTAAAAATTCCGATTTCTGTTATTCTTTCACTAAGATCGATCAGGAAGCGCCCGCTGAATTCTTCATTAAAAAGGAGATCACAGATTTCATCGGTGCAGGTCACTTGAATTTGATTCGATTGGCCACCGGTTTTTAGATAAGGGGAATAACTCATATTGTATAGCTTGGTTGCTTTGATCTCTTCCCCTTGACTCCAGGTTTCCGGATTAAAATACTGCCCTTGAAAACGGACTGCATATTGAATCCCGGCTGCATCCACAAACAGTAATCCATATTGGTTTTCATCCATCTCCGAGTTATCTGCGGGAGTAGATGTAGTAATTATCTCGAGAGTAAATGGTGTGGTGTAGCTTATAGAAATCATCCGCTGCAGTAAGAGATCTACTCCCCGCCTGTTTTCATTTTGTTGAATGCTTAACACCTCATTTGCACATTCTAAACTGAAAGCACTGCCTGCCTGTTCCGGCTGGCACAACGGACTTTCTGGTTGGAAGGTAATTTGATCTAATAAAGACGACGATTCGCTTAGGCTTTCTGTTGGAGTGATTGGGGTGCTGGTAGGCTCAATGGTTGCTTCTGTGGAGATTCTTTCACTGGATATTTGCTTGGATGTGCAGGCTTGCCCCGCCAGGCATACAACAAAAATCAGAAGGATGGATAGTTTGGATGGTCGCATTGCTTCATTATAAACAACCTTGAGCCGGAACGTTAAAAAAACTAAGGAATCAGTTTTTACGAGTAATTACAAAATTTGTGTTTTCAACACAAACAACACAATTGCGCCCGCTGTCTTTTGCTTGATATACGGCTTTATCTGCCCGCCGAACCAGATCTTCAAAGGGTGATGCCTGCTGTAAAACAGCACTTGCTACGCCAAAACAGGCTGTAATTTTGAAGGTTTGCCCTTCAAAAGGAATGTCTGATTTTTCAAGAAGACCTCTCAGTTCTTCTGCTAAATTTCTTGCGACTGTAATATCTGTTTCTGGCAGCAAGATCAAAAATTCATCACCACCAAAACGACCGATGATATCGTATTTTCGCAGCCGCTGAATGAAAAGGTTCACCACGAATTTTAAGACCGCATCCCCGGCCGAATGGCCGTGGTTATCATTGATTAATTTAAAGTCATCCAGGTCTAAAAGAATCAGAGAAAGCTGTTTCTCCAATCTTTCGGCACGTGCAATTTCCTTGGCTGCCAATTCGTAGAAATGCCGGCGGTTATAGATACCGGTTAGGTAATCCAGCGTAGCCAGATCATTGAGCTGTTTGATCATCTCTTCTACTCCTGTATAATCCTGCAAGGTAACGACTTTTCCCACACACTTTTTTTGTGGATCGTACAATGGAAGCATGGTACAACGGTACGTAGATGCACCTCTCTGGAGTCTGATGGTTTCTTCTGAATCGTCGTGGATCAACTTTACCAGAGAAAGATGGGTGTCGAAAACTGTTTGTGCTGAAAGCCCCACGGAACCATCTCCAATTTTTGGGAAGATCTTTCTCGCTTGCAGATTGAAATCCACAAGCCGATTTTGGTTGTCAAAAACCAGTAAGCCATCACCCATCCCTTCAAAAATAACATCGCGTGCCAGCGGCACGATATCCAGAATCTGAAAACGGCGAAAACCTATGACAAAGAGTATTCCGCTGATACTTATTGTTAAGGGTGCAAAATCCAAATTGTACAGAGATGAACTGGTTGCGGTAACGATCATGCCAATTAACGGAAATAAAGACCCAAAAGCGAAGACTAGTGCTTGCTTTCGAAAAGCCGGGGCTGCCCGTAGGTACATGGTTATAAAAATAAGAAGACTGAGGATTAGACAAAAACCGATATAACCAATTCCAATCCAAGCTACCACGCCGCGTGTATAAGATAGGGTCGGAAATGGCGCATTTGCAGTAAGCTGTGGATTCAGGTGGAAGCGGTTGGTTAAGACCGAGAAGACTGTCCCTGCAGGGACAATGAATAAGCCGAGAATTCTTCCCGGTGTGAGCTCCTTTTGCCTGCCGGCTAGGTAAAGGGTGAAAAGCAGCCAGGTGGGGGCGATGATCTCAATTCCCAAATGTTCAATTTTCACCCAAACGAGGATTTGAGAAAGGGTATTGCTGGCAAGCTCCATCGTATAACCAAAAGCGTAAATCGTCGTGGCCGCCATACTAATGGAGAGGAATATTGCAACAAGCCCAGCTTTCTCGCGCTTGTTCCAGGCAGTAATACTGGCGTAAACTGCAAAAATGGTAGAGAGAATGTTGATTGCGATGAGGATATTTCTGGCTGGAATCATGATAATCCATGAAACATAATATCACATTTGTTTACTGCCTACTCGAGTAGAAATGATCCCATTTATTATTTGTACAATCTTCATTTATCCAGATCGTTATTCAAAAATCGCTCACCGATCTGGATAAAGTAATTTACAAACAAAAGGATGGAGAGTTGTATATTCTCCATCCTTTTTTGCTTTCACTTATGAATGTGTGTTTAGGACAGTTGCTGTTATTTCTTTTTGAATTGATTGATGATCAACAGCAGGATTACCGCGCCCACAACTGCTGCAATGATTTCTCCAAAGAATGAACCCACCGAAATCCCAAGGAGCCCGAAGATCCAATAACCGAGAAATGCCCCTGCTACACCGATGAGCAGATCTCCCCATAGCCCGAAGGTATTCTTGACGATCTTGTCAGCGATGAAACCTGCGATCAAACCAACAATTAATATTCCCAATAAATTCCACATGGTTCTCTCCTTTTTTTGATCTATAAATTTATTGTATATCCAAATCTTGTAAGAAATATTAATGAATTCTAAACATTTACTGCGAATTCATTGTCATTCTTCTTTTCGTTGAATACATTCTTAATATTCAAACACTTTCGACATAAAAGAGATTCTATCTATTCAGCAGATAGTGCGCAGCGCATTCCCGGACCCACCAATATGTTTCAACTTTGGCAAGCGAATGCAGGGTGATTATGAATTCCCCTTCCTTGAATTGACTGGCAAAACTCGCCCTTTGGTAAATGCGCTTCACTTTTGTTTTGGGTCTGGTAGGATTGGAAGCGTATGGTTCCTTGCATAAAATGCATTCCGGTCTTACAATATATTCAGAATAATGAATATGAAAAAATCAGATTTTGAGAGAAAAACCGCTAATCTATTGGCGGTGCTTGGCAACCCATTTCGCATTCAAATTATTATGGCGATCGGAGAGGGGGAAGCTTGTGTTTGTCACCTGGAGACTACCCTAAACAGACGCCAGGCATATATTTCCCAGCATCTCATGGCACTCCGGGATGGTGGAATTTTAGAGACACGTCGCGAGGGGAAATATATTTTCTATCGGCTTGCCAAGCCACAAATATTTGATTTGATCCGTGGCGCAGGTTTGCTTTCGGGCACAGAAGAAAAAGATTTACCCAAACTACAGACTCCAGCACAAAACAAAAAATGCGTTTGCCCTCATTGCGAAGGTGAAAATCTGATAGAAAATTCAAGGATTTCCGTTGTTGTGGAAAATGAATAAAAAAGGGAGATTGCGATGATTGAAATAAAAGTTCTTGGACCAGGATGTGCAAACTGCAAACGGCTCGAGCAAATTGCTCACAGAGTGGTTGATGATTTGGGAGTTGAAGCGAATATTATCAAAGTGACCGATTATAACGAAATTGTGAATCTGGGCGTGATGCGTACACCCGGTCTGATCATCAACGATAAAGTAGTTTCTAGCGGCAGGATTCCGGCTATCGAAGAAGTTGAAGATTGGCTTAAAGAAGTGCTTTAAATTGAATAAAGAATATGCAAAAATCCCTGCTCTGCAGGGTTTTTTGTGAAAATTACACATTCAAAATATTGAATATTAGATCAAGGAAACAAGATGGATTTAATCATTAACATAATTCCAGAGTTGTTGTTTAGCGGATTGGGAAATCTGGCCGCTTACTTGGCCGCCCATGTGCTCCTCTGCCTGCTGCCGGCTTTCTTTATCGCGGGTGCCATGACAGCTTTTATTCCCAAAGAGATGGTCACTCGCTATCTTGGTCGCAATACACCGAAATTTATTTCTTATCCCGCAGCGGCTGCCGCCGGCTTTATGCTGGCGGTTTGTTCCTGCACCATTGTCCCTCTTTTCGCAGGGATCTATAAAAAAGGTGCTGGATTAGGGCCGGCAATTACATTCTTGTTTGTTGCTCCGGCAATGAATATTCTTGCGATCACATATACCGGTGCGGTAATTGGGCTTGACCTAGCAGTTGCACGTTTGGCAATTTCTCTTGTCTTCGGAATTGGCATCGGGCTTTTAATGGCTGTGCTTTTTCAAAAAGAAGATGTGGAACATGATAAAGCTACCGATGCCTTGTTTGCCGCTCAAGCTTCCATGCGACCGGCAGCACTGACTTTTTTACTGATTCTGGTAACCCTTCTCATTATCGGTACATTTCAAATAGGGTTGTTCAAGAACTCATATTTTCAATTTAATCTACCTTTTCGTAGCACACAGACGTTTAGCGATTTTTTATATAACTTGATTCCCTTTGATCCAACCAAAGGAGAAGAAGGTGTTACTGTACAGGGTGCTCTCCTGATTGCAATGCTTCCGCTCATTGGTTTGACTGCGTGGAAAGGTATTGAAAAGATCCATGAACACTTCAATGGTTGGACATGGATTTCGATCGAGCTGGTTGGATTTACATTATTGCTCGCTTCCTTGAAATTAACCCCTACTGTGGATGGTTTAACAGTGGCGATCACCGGTAAGTTCATTGGCGTGCTGTTGTGTATCCTATTCCTTGCCTGGATGTTGAAATACAAATTAACCAAACAGGAGATTCGGGATTTTCTTTGGGAATCCTGGAAATTCATCAAACAGATCTTTCCGTTGTTGATTGCAGGAGTGTTTGTGGTGGGAGTGGTGCGCGGCTTGATCAAACCGGAATGGATTGAATCACTGGCTGGCAGCAATACCCTGCTCGGAAATGGGGTCGGGGTTATTTTTGGAGTTTTCATGTATTTTCCAACCCTGGTTGAGGTCACCATTGCACAAATGTTCCTTAATCTGGGTATGCACCGCGGTCCACTGCTGGCTTATCTGATGTCTGATCCGGAATTAAGTCTGCAAAGCATTCTCATCACATCTACCATCATTGGAAAATTAAAAGCCTGGGTCTATGTGGGTTGGGTGGCACTGTTCAGCACGCTAGCTGGACTTCTGTATGGCGCCTGGGTGGATGGCACCAGCATTGGTTCTATTTTTCTTTATCTGGCACTCTTTCTTATTCTCCTTGTTGCTATGTTATGGATAATGGAGGTTCATAGAAAACGAGGAAGATCTATTATCGAGAAGTGAATTGATAAGCAGGAATCCATTCGATCTATACAAAAATGCTTTATGAATACCCAAACATTTAGTATAGAATAGAAATGGAGGGCTTGCATGGCAACAAAATCACGAAGAAATTCGATTTCGGGGTTTCTGCTGTATGCACTCATATTTACCACAGCAGCAAATCTCTTAATTATTTTCTTTCATCATACAGACACCAAAGTATTGCTCTCTGATTTATTGTTGATAATGCTAAATGCTTTATCCGTTTTCGCATTATTCCTTGCGGCTTCTCATGCAAAAGAAGAATCAAAAAAAATCTCTCTCGCCTGGTATTTAATTGCTATCGCTCAATTATCTTTTGTTATTGGAGATGTCCTGTGGCTCATTTTCGAAGTGATCCTTCGCGTTGAACCATTTCCTTCGATTGCAGATTTTTTTTATATGCTGTATTATCCATTAATTTTGGGGGGAATACATTTATTTCCTCGTATGAAAACCAGTAAAATTGAATTAACCAAAAATCGGATTGATTTATTGTTAATTTTATTGTCAGCAGGTTTGATTCTATGGTTTTTTCTGCTGAGACCGTATGCGTCTGGATTAGAGGAAGGACCTTTTTTAGTTAAATTCTTATCTCTTGCATATCCTGCCGGAGATTTAATCTTATTTTCAGCACTTTTGATGTTGATTTATAACTATCCAAAAGAGAGAGAACAGAGTGTTCTCTTCTTTTTGATTATCAGTATTTTTGTTCAGATCATTGCAGATATTATTTTTAGCTATCAATCACTGATTGATAGTTACGTCAGTGCCAGTTGGGTGGATTGTGGTTGGGTATTAGGATATCTCTTCCTCGGAATTGCCGGTATCATTCGATTAGGAGCGGATACCGAGAATCGGACACAGAGTATATTAAATTATCTTCAGAATTTCTCGCTTTCTAAATATATAAAAAAGATACAGAGATACTTACCGTATTTCTTTGTTATTTCTTCATATACATATCTCATCCTCTACGCTTCCGAGGAAATTCCGGGGAAATTTGTTATTCTGGTTATTGTTATTGGTGTTGTGATTTTTCTATCTGTGGTCAGGCAGCATCTAGTTATTGTCGAAAATGAAAAATTAAACAATGAATTGGAAGAAACTCTATCCGATCTTGCCGGGAAATCATTTCAGCTCGAAAAGATTAACGAAGAATTACGACATGAAATAATTGAAAGAAAAAAAATTGAAGAACAGTTGTCTTTTGATGCTCTGCATGATGGGCTGACGAAGTTACCGAATCGAACCTTACTTTTAGATCGCTTAAACCATGCGATGGAAATCTCAAAACGAAATAGAGATTATTCTTTTTCTGTGCTTTTCATTGATCTTGATCAATTCAAAAATGTCAATGATACGCTTGGGCACGCTATTGGGGATAAACTTCTTATTAATTTTTCAGAGAGAATAAAAAAATGTATACGAAATAGCGATACATTTGCACGATTGGGTGGTGACGAATTTGCCATCTTGTTAGAAGATCACGAAGCGGAAAATAAAGCAGTTAATGTCGCAGATCGAATTCAAAAAAATTTGCGTGAACCGTATTTGTTGTCCGGTCAAAAATTTTTTGTAACTGCCAGTATCGGCATTGTCAACGATATTTCAGAGAATTATGACAGCGCTGATGCGATTTTACGCGATGCTGATATTGCCATGTACCGTGCAAAAGAATTGGGAAAAGCAAGATACCAAATATTCAGTACCCCTTTGAGATCTGCAATGCTTTCAAGAATTACACTTGAATTTCAAATGCGTACTGCTCTCGCAGAAAAGAGTTTTATTGTTCACTATCAACCAATTTATGCATTGGAAAATAATTCATTAACTGGCTTTGAAGCATTGCTACGTTGGAATCATCCACAATTGGGTTTGCTTATGCCTGTAGATTTTTTGTCGATTGCAGAAAGTTCAGGATTGATCATCGAAATAGGTGATTGGGTTTTATTAGAAGCCTGTACACAAATGAAGAGATGGATAAACCAATCTCCAGAATACCAAAACCTCTCGGTTAATGTTAATTTTTCTGGGAAACAATTTGTGCAGGCTGATTTTGTTGAACGAGTGGAAGCTGCGTTGCGGAAAACAGGATTGCCGCCCCGATGCCTTCATTTAGAGATCACGGAAACCGTACTTATAGAAAACCGTGATTTGGCTGTAAAAATATTTACGGGATTACACAAATTGGGTATTGAACTGCAGATTGACAATTTTGGATCCGGATATTCATCAATGGGATATCTACAGCGTTTTCCTGTGGATACTGTAAAGATTGATGGGTCATTTATAAAAGATATGGAGAAAAGCAACAAAAGTGCCCAGATTGTACAGGCAATGATAAAAATGGCAAGTGATTTGGGGATGAAAATTATAGCAGAAGGAATTGAGACAAATACCCAGTTGTTAAAACTAAAAACAATGGCGTGCCAATATGGGCAGGGCTTCTATCTGTCTTACCCAATGCCAATTGATAAAATAGAAGAATTGCTGCGAAACCTCCAAAAGTAATGGAGGATCTTCTGTATTTGTGGATTCTTTAAATTCTTTCTGATCTTTAGATGATCGTTAATTTTGAATATTTTTTTGACTATTGGGAGGTTGATGGCTGTTTGAGTTCATTGATTAACAGGAATAGTATTGCATTTCCGTTTGAGATGATATCAATGCGACTGTTCTGTGCAATGAAATCCCATTACAATAAAAGACCTTGGAAATATGTTGAAAAAAAATTAAATTGATAGAGAAAAGATGAGAGGAAAAGTTTGATGAGTATCCATATTGGTGCCAAACCTGGACAGATCGCCCCCACTATTTTGCTCCCTGGTGATCCGCTACGGGCAAAATTCATCGCCGAAACTATGCTAAAAGATGCCATTTGCTTTAATGAAGTACGCGGAATGCTCGGTTATACCGGTACTTTCAATGGGAAACCTGTTTCGGTGATGGGAACCGGAATGGGTATGCCATCTCATTCGATTTATGTCAACGAATTGATCCGTGACTATCAGGTCAAAAACCTGATCCGTGTTGGTACTTGTGGCGCCATACAGCCGAATCTGAAAATAGGTGATGTATTGCTCGCCATGACGGCTTCGACGGATTCAAACATGAATCATTTGCGTTTCTCTGGGATGGATTTTGCGCCAGCGGCTGATTTCAAACTCCTTTCTGCGGCATTTCAAGCAGCAATCCAGATGGGTGAGAAGGTGTATGTAGGTAGTGTGCTTTCAAGTGATCTGTTTTATAACGAAGATGAAAACTGGTGGAAGATTTGGGCAAAAAATGGAGTTTTGGGTGTAGAAATGGAGACCAGTGCATTGTATTCTTTGGCTGCAAGATACGGTGTTCGAGCTTTATCGGTTCTGACTGTTAGCGATAATGTTGTTGTCCCTCAAGCAGCCAGTCAAGAACAACGTGAAAGAGGTTTCCCATTGATGGCGAAAATTGCGCTGAAGGTAGCCCAGGAACTTGGATAGATAAAGTTCCAAGAACAGATAGGATCCTGGAATCATATCCGAGATCGGTTTGGAACTTGCGAAAATCTGGTTAACAGGAGAGTGAGTGCGTTCAAGTAGAGTCGCCTCAGCAACCCTACCGGATGCACTTGCTCTTAAGCATCTCATTGAAAAAGATACAGACTATGTGGAACTTTTGGGCGTTAGGCAATTACTGTATAAATCATACGATCGACCTATACCAGCTTGCTCACTACACTGGTGTGTCCACAACGAGATGTGCCAATAAATTTTATAAAAGTTCGATGCCCAGAAAATAGGATGAAATGATGACAATCGTTGTTTTCATGGTTTTGGGGGTTTGGCTGTGGATAAAGTTTGTGATCGCGAAAGCTTTCCCTTATATGGATAGAGTAAATCAATTTCTGCTTGGCTTGGTGGCAGGGGTTCTCACATAAACACGATTGAGTTTTCTCTATTTTATGGTTCTCATAAGGTAAATACTCATGTTATGCAAACGATATCAGGATATCAATGAACTCCTCGTATGTTTTTGCATTCATGATCTTCGTGAAGAACTCTTTGTTAGAAATGAGATGAGTGATGAAGTCAAAAATATCCTTGAATTGATCTCTATTTTCTTCTTGCAAGGATAGCATAAAAACTATATTTACTTTGTTGCTGCCCCATTCGATCGGTGTCGGATTGATGGATATTGCAATGACAGAAGAAATCGCATTATTTGTTAATGGATGTGGGATAGCAATATTCCCATATGAACTAGGAGCCACCTCTTCATGCTCGTAAATTTCCTTTTTATAATTTTTATCTACATACTGTTTTTCCATCATAAAATCGCACATGGTTTCGATGGCTTCGACATGCGTTTTGAAGGGTTGGTTGTAAAAGAAGAGATCGTTTCGGAAGAAGTATTTGAATTGGTCTGTCATTTTCTGTTTCATTTTTAATTGTTTTACTTCTTCGATTTTCTGAAAGACATTATTAATGGATGTTTCAGAAAGGAATGGATCAATGGGAATATAGGGAATATCAATGATGGTATTAATACTGATCGTTGATAAAAGCAGATCAAATTTTTCTGTTTCTGACAAATCATCAATGGAAGTGATGAAGTTGGAAATGATTAAACTTTCTGAAAAAATAGCACTTAATCTTTTGAAAAGTGCTCTACCAACAGTATAGTAATTAGGTGCCAGTACAATGCAGGTTATTTTTTCTGAGTAAGCTTTCTTTTCTTCCATAAGCACTCCGATGTGAAGTGCAATATAGGCGATCTCATCTTCTGAAAGCGTGCAGTTCATTCTTTTATTAATAATATTTGAAATATAAACAGCAATTACATAGATTAAAGGGAAATCTTTTTTTATCTTCATGAATTGACTGTTTCTGATGTTGATATTGTTTTGAACTCGCTCAAGAACATTTTTAAGATGAAACGCAAAGCGGATCATAAAACCATCTTCTTTGAGATCGATGGAATAGGTATTTCTAACAGATCGAACGATCTCAAATAAGAGTTCTTCGATTTCTGGACCGACCAAATCTCCAAGCTGGTCCATATGTAATTTGGTGATATGGCTTGAAACTGCACTGGTCATCATCGATAGTGAAACTTCGCAAAAATCCTTGATTGAGTAATTTCCCCCATATACTTGCATGAGTTCCGTATAAATATCCTCAATGATGTGATAAATATGGGGGGATGCAACCTCACGAAAGTTTATTTTATGAAGAGAGTGTTCTTGCTCTTTCGTATTATGTCCTCCATTAAGTTCTATGAATACAGCAATGTGAAGGATATAGTTCAATAGTGAATAATCATCTAAAAAATATTTATTTTCCTTTAATGAGTCTAAAACGATTTTTTTAACCTTCTTTAGATCAACATTGAGAAAAAGATCTTGAATTCCTTCCAGGCTGAAGGAAGAGTTTTCTAGTTCTTTGTTGATGAGTTCTACTACCAGACGATGTTTATCGCGGTCTAAGCCAACGATGGAAAACTTGTTATTCTTAACCCGTAAATATAAATTCAGAGCAGATAATTCATTCCGTAATTTCGATATCTCGTTTTGTAGTGTTAAAGGAGAAATACATAATCTATCAGATAGAAAATCGATAGTGGGAAATTGCTGTGAAAGCAATATCTTCTCAAGGATATATTTCTTTCTCTCCTCATAGTTATTGGGCATTCTAATAGATTGTTGGGCATTAATGATATCAACGGCTCTTTCTTTTTGTATCTTGTAGCCTTTGTTAGAAGAAGTGATTAAATTGCCATATTTCTTATTGATTTCAGAAATATAAGTACTAATGGAGCGTGAAGAAAGACCCAGGTGAGCAGCAAGGCAAGCATTTGTAACCCAGGTAGTTTGATTCATCATGCAATTAATAAGCTGAATTTCTTTGTTTATTGCCATACATAGAACGGTTTTTATATTGTAATGTGTATTACTCTACTTGTTTCTTTCTCGGTCATGCGAATGCGTGATGTACGATGATCGCCTGATAGAAAATTGAGACGATAACTAGTACTTCTATAAAAAGACACATCCTTATTATAGTTTGCAACATTTTTTATAAAAAGATTAATTAGTTTTGCAGACCTGGTCTGCAAAACATGAAATTGTTTAATGAAGATATTGATCATAAGATAAATATCATTCTTTTGATTGAGGAGACATTTTGGACACTGGTAAAGATGCCGTATTGGTTATTGCGTATGCTGGAGACAGCAAAAGCGCGTCAATGGAAGCGATTGAAGCTGCCCGGAAAGGCGATTTCGAAATGGCAGATGCATTGTTAAAGAAGAGCACAGAAGCTCTTTTAAAAGCACATGAAGTGCATACCAATCTTTTGGTCTATGAAGCACGAGAAGGCAAAATGGCAATCAGCATGATCTTGGTGCATGCCTCCAACCACTTTTCCATCGCAGAAAATACCAGAGAATTGGCAGAACAATTTGTCAATATTTATAAGGAGGTCAAAGGTGGTCTATAACATCGTATTGGTTTGTCAGTGGGGTGCCAGTACTGGAATGCTGGTTGAAAAAATGAAAGAAGCTGCAAAAAAACAAAATATCGAAACTGTAATTAATGCCTATTCAGAATCCAAATTAGATTCATGTATTAAAGATGCTGATATTGTACTTTTGGCACCGCAAGTTCGGTTTAAAAAGGCAGCATTTGAAGAAAAATATAAAACCACAGATGTTCCATTTTTATTAATTGAAACAACAGATTATGGGATGCTAAATGGTGAAAAAGTTCTTAATGCAGCATTAGAAGAATTGAAGAAGAAAGGAGGAAAATAAGATAGGGCTGAAAATATTTTAATCTCGATAAAAGTGCTTTTTTATTGGTCAAATTAAACAAGGAGATAAAGATGGATAAATTTTTAGACAGAATACAAAAATTTGTTGTGCCCCTTTCAGAAAAGATCTCATCAATCAAATTCCTTCGTGCACTTGCTGAAACGATGATGATTATCATGCCAGTCACAGTGGTGGGATCTTTTGCATGTCTGTTTGCTTTCATTGATTTGGCACCGTGGCAAAATTTTCTCACTGCAAATCCAACTGTGAAAATGATATTTATGAATGCTCAGTCTTGGACGTTAAGTATTATTGCACTGTATGTGATTTTAATATTACCTTATCGTTATGCTGATCACTTGGGAATACAGGAAAAAATAAATGTTGTTCCTCTGGCTGCCGCATCATTCTTGCTGCTTACTCCAACTGAACTATATACTTCACTTCCTTCTGAATGGTTAGGGCATAAAGGAATGTTTTCTGCGATGATCATTGGTTATGTTGTTACAAGAACCTGCAAATTCTTTTTAGATAAGAAAATTACCATAAAAATGCCTGCTGGAGTGCCCAAATTTGTAGAAAGTACTTTCACGGTGTTGATTCCGGGCGCAGTCGTTATTTTTGTGTCCGCAATAGCAGGTCAATTGTTGGCCAAGACTGCAATTGGAAATTTCCACAACATCATTTATACGGTTGTACAGTTACCTTTGAAGGGTATCGGGCTATCCTTCCCATCCTTACTTCTTGAGGAAATCCTAATGACCCTTTTCATGTTCTGCGGAATTCATGGATCTGTAGCTGGTACATACATGACCCCATTACTTACGGCAGCAAATGTAGAAAACCTTACAGCTTTCACTGCAGGAGAACCTTTACCCAATATTATTACTTCTGGATTCAGCCATTCAATTCAGGCAGGAGGAATTGGCGCAACCCTTGGTCTTGCGATCCTACTTGTGATTTTCGCAAAATCAGAGAGATTTAAAAAATTGGGTGGGCTTGCGATTGTCCCTCAAATTTTCAATATTGGTGAACCTTTGTTATTTGGTATCCCGATCATGCTGAATCCATTACTGTTCATTCCATACATGACAGGGGTTATCGCAAATACTTTCATTGCATACTTCTCTGTGTCGACTGGAATCGTCGCCAGATTTACTGGGGTGGATGTAAGCTGGACGATCCCTATGGGACTTAATGGATTTCTTGCAAACAGCAAACCTATACAGGGATTATTGTTACAGTTAGTCATAGTTGCTGTTGATATGTTGATCTGGTACCCGTTTGTAAAGATCATCGATAAACAAGCCTTGAAAGAAGAAAAGAAATAAAGATTACCTGTATTAATAAATAGAACGTATAGCTCTGATTAGGGGCAATAATATTTGCCCCTAATCTACTGAGGAGAAAAAATGCTACAAGTGGGTTGCGCGAAGATTGATACTATCGCTGAGAAGATAAATGAGCTGGAAATTGGGGATGTTAAATTCTATGTTAGAAAAAAGGAAGGGCTTAGTTTAAAAATTGATCATAATGCAGATAGTGATGAAGTCGCGAAAGCATTATTGAAAAATTTTTTTAGGACTCTTCCTGAAATGAAGAATTTTTTCATTAGCATCCAAGTCATCGATGAAATGGGTAGATTGAAATGAGTGGGAAAAAGAAGAGTTTTTCCCTGTACTTGGGAGATGAAGAGTTTTTAAAGAAACTATTTATCTATTATTCTTGGATTATTCCAATCGTTTTATTTTTATTCTCGTGTGTTGTTTTATATGATAAGTCTGTTGTTACAGGAATATTCATCTTGATATTATCAATATTTAATTTACCAATCATTAAAAAGAAATTGCTTAAAATATCTCGAGTTACCAGGTTGTTAATAAATATCGGATTGATTATTCTAACCGTTTTATCAATGAATCTGTATATATAAAACTTAGGAGCTAAACATGACAGTCAAATATCAACATTTATTTTCCCCATTAAAAATAAACAAGTTAATGCTGAAGAATCGTATTTTTGCTTCACCAATGGGGATAATTCCAACCCATAAGATCATTTCAAGCACAAATTATGGAAATATGAGTGTTTTTGATAAAGCATTAGGTGGAACTGCACTTGTGCATATTGGCGGAGGAATTGGAGATGGGGAACATAGTATTTTTGCAAAATATAACCGTGATGTGACTCGAGAGCAAATTTCTGTTTGCCGGCAAGCCGGGGCGCGTTGTGGTCTGGAATTAGGGCTTTTTAGTCCGATGAATAGCGATGGGATGGTTTTTGGACCTATCGATGGCATCCGTTTTGATGGTTGGAAGATGAAGATGATGACCGAAGCAGATATGGATTCAATTATTGAATCTTGTGAGAACAGTATATGCCAAGCGAGAGATTTTGGATTTGACATGGTCACATTTCATTTTGCACATGATAGCCTGTGTAGCCAATTTATAGCACCTGGATTTAATAAGCGAACGGATGAATACGGTGGTTCATTGGAAAACAGGATTCGCTTCCCATTGGAAGCTATCAAGCGTATTCGTGAAGCGGTTGGTCCTGACTTCCCTATCCAGATGCGTGTCAGTCGACATTTGATTGTTCCAGAGTCATTCAAATCAGAGGATATGCTGTACTTTGTGCAAAAAGCTGCCCCCTATGTGGATATTGTAAATGTTTCTTGTGGAATGGATTGCTACTACGAAGCGAATCCTCATTCAGCACCAAGTATATTTGAGCCACATTTATACAATGTGGAATTTGCAGCGAAGATTAAAGAGAGCTGTGATGTACTGGTTTCGTTGGTGGGAGCAGTCATGACCCCAGAAGAGATGGAAGAAGTGATCGCAACAGGGAAGGCAGATGCAGTAATGATAGGGCGGCAGCTGGTGGCAGATCCACTTTTTCCCAAGAAAGCACAGGAAGGGTGCGAAGAAGATATTGTTCCCTGTTTGCGCTGTTTGTATTGTTATCACATTGCGACAGAGCATAGCAATGTAGTGTGCTCTGTGAACCCACGCTTCCGTCGGGAGAACCGTGTACCACTCAAACTAGAGAAAGCGGAGAGAGTGAAGAGGGTAGTGGTGATCGGTGGGGGACCGGGAGGGA
>CAYLUJ010000039.1:0-294 GCA_964386805.1 uncultured Pelolinea sp.
GCCCCCAACACCCTGGGTCGGCGCATTGCGGATCGCGAACCGCTTGTGCGTATCTATGGAGAAGAATATCAATTGCGGGCTGAGGTGGCTACCATCGGTGGATTTTCCTCCCACGCCGGGCAGAACTTTTTGCTGCAGTACGCTCAAGCCACCCGACCCAGCTTGAAAGGATTGTATCTGGTGCATGGCGACCCCGATGCGGCCGGTGTTTTCCAGCAGGTGCTGGCAGAGAATCACTTCGGAGAGGTGCTGTACCCGCGCCTGGGTGAGAGCGTGGAAATTTAGGAAACGAAA
>CAYLUJ010000039.1:372-17951 GCA_964386805.1 uncultured Pelolinea sp.
TTCAAAATGATATTGATACTTTTTTCTCAATACTTGATAATGAGAGTATGAAAAAAATATTACAACTACCTCACCGGGTATGCAAATCTACCTGCTTCAGTAATGGGCTGGAGGATATCCTCGCCTGGCAGGGTGAAACCTATATGGAATACCTCATCCCTGTGCTGGGTGGGATGGGTGAGTTTTCCTACCTCAAGTTCAAGAATGCCGCTCCTCCGCACATGGTGTATTGGGGTGCCAACACCAAATATCTCATGCAAGATCTGGCGCACATCCTTGGTTTTGAACAGCTCCTGTTTGAAAACCGGAGCTTCGCGAACACCTTCACCAAGATGAAAGACCGGATCAACCAGGAACATCCGGTGGTGGTGGGCGCTCTGGATATGTACTACCTCCCCTATTATCCCGAAATCTACCATGTTCGACATATCCCCATCCATTATGTGCTGCTGGTCGGGTATGATGATGAGACACAAAGGGTCTTTGTACAGGATTGCGGTTGCAAGCAAGTCCAAACAGTCCGCTACGAGGAATTCGAGCGATCCCTGGATGTGAACGTGCCCGGCATGAGCAAGAAGAATACCGTTCGCGCCTTCATCCTCCCTCAGCCCCTGCCCTCCGAATTGCAAATTACCCAAAAAGGATTTCAGTTCCGCGCCCAGAAGATGCTCCATCCGCCGGTCGCGCTCTTCGGCATCCCCGCCATGCGCAAACTGGCAAAAGAAATTTTCACCTGGGAAGAGAAGGAATCTTTCGAACATCTGGTGACCTATGCCACCACTCCGCCGGAGTTACCTAAAACGTTCGAAAAGAGCGATGGCATGCGCACCTGGAAGGCGCAGGTACTGCAAGCACTTGGTGAAAAATATGGCAATGAAAACTGGTTGAAAGCGTCAGAGATGTTTCGGGAATCAGGCAGCCTGATCCGCGAACTGTGTAAGGCAGCCATACAGCAGGATAGGAAGAAGATCGCTGAAAATATTCTACATGTTGCAGAGATTGAGGAAGAAGCATATAAGATCCTGGATTGAACACCGATGGACAATTTCGCAATTAGAATGAAATACGGTATCATTTTATAGAGGGTTAATTTTATGGATAAGAAAAATTTCACTGAATTTATAGATCCCAAGAAGGTTCTCTATCTCCTAATTGCCGAAGCCATGCCGGAAAATGAAGCGGATTATTTCTATTCCTCCCAAGACTCTCTGTATGTGCTGAATACCATCAGCGCTTTTCAGCAAGCCGGCTTTTCTGTTCACAGCATGGCGGAGATCACCGATTTAGGTGTATATCTGACCGTGGCGGTGAAGGAACCTCGCCCGGGAGTAAGTATGCCGCGCGAGTTGATCGAGAAGTATGTTCCCGCGCTCGAAGCGGAGATCGCACAGTTCCCCAACCTGAAAGTGATGCTGCTGATGGGCGATGTCGCCATCAAAGCCCTCAACCTGATCGCTCGCCGCAGAACAGGCAAAGCCTGTATCCCGACCGGCTCGACCTATAAGATCCGTGATCAAGAATTCTTCTTTGAAGGCATACGCGTTTTTCCATCCTATCTGCAGACCGGCAAGAACTTTTTGATCGAAAAAGCCAAGCAACGCATGGTGGCAGATGATCTCCAACGTGCTTTTGACTGGGTCAAACAGGGAGGGCAATGAGCAAAGAATCTGATTTTCTGGCAGTGCTGCAAGCACTGGCAAAACCCGAGAATGTGGAAGGCATGCGCCATTTCGGTATGCTGGGGGAGAATCGCCTGGGGATCGCCATCCCCGAGCTGCGCCGGTTGGCGAAAGAACATGGCAAAGACCACGCCATGGCGCTCAGTCTGTGGCATTCCGGTATCCCCGAAGCGCGCATCCTGGCTTCCATGATCGAAGACCCACAAGAGGTCAGCGTTTATCAGGTAGAGGAATGGGTATCCGGCTTCAACAGTTGGGATGTGTGTGATCAGGTCTGCATGAACCTGCTGGAAAAAGTACCTTCCGCTGTTGCCCGTATCCCTGCCTGGGCAGCGCGCGAAGAGGAATTTGTGCGCCGTACCGCCTTCAGCTTGATGGCTTGCCTGGCATGGCACGATAAAAAAGCCTCCAATGATAGCTTTATTGCTTATTTCCCACTCATTAAACAAGCCGCTGTCGATGAACGTAATTTCGTCAAGAAAGCGGTGAATTGGGCGCTGCGCAACATCGGCAAACGCAACCCAGCTCTCAACCAAGCAGCCATCTCCCTGGCGGAAGACCTTCAACGGATGGATTCAAAATCTGCGCGCTGGATCGCTGCAGATGCTCTGCGAGAACTGCGCAGTGATGCGGTCCAGAAACGGATCCATGAAAAACCCATTCTCTAATTTTTAAGTTATCTTATGAAGATTACAGCGATCA
Organism: uncultured Pelolinea sp.; assembly: GCA_964386805.1. GTDB lineage: Bacteria > Chloroflexota > Anaerolineae > Anaerolineales > Anaerolineaceae > UBA4781. Next base: position 2,754 of record CAYLUJ010000039.1, read on the forward strand.
ACGAAATACCAAACCCGATCAGCACCAGACCGGCGACCTTATTGATGACCGTATAAAACAGCGGTTTCAGCCGTCCACGCAACAAAGAGACCAACCCGCTTAACGTCAGCCACCAGGCGATAGAACCAATGAAAACCCCCAGCACCAGCAGCGCCATCTGCCATGTGCTCGTCTCGCCCGCGCTCAAGCCCAATCCACCATATACCGCTGCAAAGGAAAAGATGGTGATCGGGTTGGTGAGTGTCAGGAGAAAGGTGGATAGATAATCCCCAGCCAAGCCTCGCGAACCGCTTGTTGTGGCAGCTTCTTTCTCTTTCTGAAAGAAAGCCCTTATACCCAGCAGGATGAGAACGGCTCCCCCCACCAGCCGCAAAGGAGTCTGAATTTGGACCAGGTGATTCCCCAGCCACAGCGCGCCAAAACCTGTCAGCGAACCATACAGCAGATCCGCTGTGGCAGCGCCCAATCCTGAAATGATCCCCGAAGAAAATCCCTTCTTCAAAGTGCGCTGAATGCACAGCACTCCGATCGGTCCGACCGGAGCTGCAATGGAAATACCCAGCCCCATTCCTTTTAGAAACAGAATCCAATTATTCATGGAAACTTATTGATATGCCCAACGCGCCATACCGCGCGTGATGAAGAATTCAAGCACTATCAGCACTACCCCACCCACTGCTGAAACTATCAGAATACCTTGTTGGGTAAGTGGTTGGCGTAAAGCCAGCATACCGTTAATATTCGCCGCCGTCGAGGAATCCGTACCTGCCAGCCAGAGTGCAGCTACGCAAGCTACTGCCAGCACAAAACTAGTAAAAAATCCTGTTTTTTTAAAGGTAATCTCCGCCTCTTCGTGAGGTTTTCCGGCGTCTGCTGCACGCAGCCCCATATAAAAACCGGCAAACAAACCCAGCAGCAGGTTGAACACCGGAACACCCATGAAAAAGCCGAACAATCCGATCGAGTAAAAAAGATAGATCACCGCCAGCCATTTCAGGTCCATCCGGTAAGCATTCACGATCCATTTTTTCAGAAACAGGATATCAATGAGGATCCCAACCAGCAAACCACCCAGTGCTGCATATTTAATGGAACCTTCCGGCAGGATGGAAAGGCTGCCCCACCAGCTAGCTAAAAAGCACAGGATGGGAAAAACTCCCCCAAATGTTGCACCCAAAAACAAAATTTCTACTTTCGGAAACATCCTCCGGAAATCGTTCATGGTTCCTCCATTTGAAATCGCATAAGTATAACCTTCTCCATGTGCAATAATCTATCAAAAAATCCCGGTTTGAAAGAATTTATTATCCGGCAAATTTAGGTTCCGGCAGCCCGCGCGCTCCCGGCTGGCAGGCAAATAGATTACCCGCTTGAGGTTGATCCGCTAGCTGCGCCTGGCTTAACCCTTCTCTTGCGGAAGTAATATACAATGTCTTAAAATCCTCCCCGCCAAAAGTGCAGGAAGAGGGCTGCGCTACCGGAACTTCGATGGTTTGCACCCATTTGCCTTCCGGCGAATAGCGTTCCACGCGCCATCCACCCCACAGCGCGCACCATACATATCCCTCTGCATCCACCGTCAAGCCATCCGGGGAACCCTCCTTTCCTGTAAATCGCACAAATTCGCGCTTTCCGCTGATTTCCCCGCTTTCATGATCGAAATCGTATGCAAAGATCACGAAACGCCGCGTGTCGGCATGATACATAATACGATCATCCGGGCTCCACCCGATGCCGTTGGAGATGGTCACATTACGAATCATGGGGGTCACTTCAAGATCTTTATCCAGTTTGTATAGAGTACTGCTGGCATCGTTGGTGGTCATGGTACCCGCCCAAAATCGTCCATCCCGATCTACTTTTCCATCATTAAAACGGGCATTGGATTTATCCTTTTCGGGGTGGCTAATGAGACGAAATGTATCCATATCCACATCCCAAAAAGCAAGCCCATTTTCACCTGCGGTAATGAAAGTGTCGGTACCGCGCAGCCCGATGGCGCTGATTTTTTGACCGACAGAAAAGACCTGATATTCCAACCGGATCGGGTCATAACGTTGGATCTTTCCTTCCAGAATGTCCAACCAGTAGAGCCGGTTCTCCAATGGGTGCCAAATGGGTCCTTCGCCTAATTCATTATGACAATCAACGATCGATTTCGCTTGCATAGTATCCTTTCGTTGTAGATCATTCCATATATTTTTCGAAAACCAGGGCATCTTCCCCGCCCCGATAATATTGTGGCCAGATCTCTACCTGAATATAGCCCATATTCTTATACAGGTGAATAGCTGCTTCATTGCTAACGCGCACACAAAGACGCATCATGCGTACGGCAAGCTTCTGTTCACATCTTTCCAGCAGAGCTTTCGCAACACCCCTGCCGCGGTATTCCTCCAGCACACCCAGGGTGATTATCCATCCGGTTTGCTGATGATCGCGGCTTTCGCCCCCAATAAAGCCAACCATTTTCCCATCCCAATCTGCTTTCAAGCGCACCACACCTGGAAAGGTCAGCACTCCCAACAGATCAAGAATCGGCCAGGCATCCTTCTCAAAACAGGCATGTTCCAGATGATGGAGGTCTTGCAAATCGCGCCAGGTGGCGGATTGAATGGTAAATGGCGTGCCGGATTCCATAGCTTAATTGTACTTTCAGTACAGCCATTCGACTTTGAACAGTTCACATGCCAAGTAATCTGGCAGCAATGACGATTACCAATCCGGCTCCTACCGTTCCTAACAAACTGCGAGTACGCCAGGCCACCCATAAACACGGCAGCGTTGCCCAAAGATATACATTCTCTTGTGAAAAATCCAAATGCCCATCGGCAATAAGAAGTGATGGAACAAGCATGGCTGCCAGCACCGCTACCGGGATATATTCCAGCCAGATGCGCAGCCAACCTGCCAGGCTGGCTGCAGAGAGCAGCAACAGCGGTAGAATGCGTGGCAAAACAGTAACCAGCGCCATCCCCGCGATAGTGAATAAAATTGTCATTTCTGATTGCATGAGCACACCCACACTCCAATTCCTGCTGCCAGGCAGGAAGCGATCAATACATGCCACTGGTCAAGTCCAGATAGATACAGCAAAAGGGATAGAAGTCCGGCTGCCAGTGCCACCAGGATATGGGAACGATCTTTGACCTGGATGACCAGCAGAGCGATGAACATGGCTGGCAGAGCAAAATCCAACCCGAGGGCATAGATATCATCCACTTGCCCACCCAGCAGGGCTCCCAGCGCGCTGCCCAAAACCCAAGCCAGTTGCGCAGTGACATTGGTACTGAAAATGGCAGCCTTTTCAGGAAGCGATGAGCTGAAATTGGAACTGTGTAACGCAAATGTTTCATCCGTTAGTTCCAATCCAAATACCGCTTTTTCCGCATTGCGCCATTTTTTCAGATAGGGAGCCAGCGATGCAGACATGAGCATGTGGCGAATATTTACGATGAACGTAGTCAAAATGATCGAAAGCGGCTGAGCGCCTGCTGCGAACAGCCCCACGCTGATCAACTGTGCTGACCCCGCATACACCATCAGTGACATTAAAATCGTATGCAGCAGCGGCAGACCGGCCTTCCGTGCCAACACACCGTACGCAAAACCGACCGTGATATACCCGAGCACGACCGGCAATGCCATTGCCATCCCGCTGGTAATAGATTGGCCCCTGGTTCTATTTGTGCTCAATTCAGTATTCTGCTCTGCCGGCATGGTATAGAATCCGTTCATTATGCTAATACTATTAAGTGCCAGATTATTTCAGATTAAATGCTTTTTGTAAATACCCTTTTGCAAATCAGAATATCTTAAAAACCTAACAAATTGTTAACCTGTTCTTTGCCAGTTCTTGACATTCGTCTTTTATACTGACAGCATGCAAAAAACGATTACAACTCTGTTCATCGACCTGGATGGTACAGTTTATGACAGAAAAAATGGCATGATGGAAGAAATTACAAAACGGATTGCCAGTTACATGCAACAGGTACTGCATGTCGCTCCAGAAAAAATTCAGGGGCTGATCGATCGTTATTACCAAACGTACGGATCAACCCTACGAGGTATCCAGGAGGAATTTACCATCGATCCAAAGGAATACTTGAACTATATACATGAGTTGAATTTGGATCTTTATCTAAAACCTGATGAAACACTCCATGACATCCTTGCTGGGATCAATGTTTCCAAATGGATCTTCACCAATGCCAGCCGCACTCATGCCGAACGCGTACTGACAAAACTTGGCATCGCGGATCAGTTCGAAGGGATCCTGGATGTATGGTCTATGGAATACATACCCAAACCACATCCCTGGGTATATCAGCATGCGCTTGAAATGGTTGGCGACGTTGATCCATGGAAGTGCATGATGATCGATGATTCTGCTCGTAACTTGAAACCTGCGCAGCAGATCGGAATTTCTACCATCTGGATAGGTAAGGGGGAAATTCCAGTAGATGCAAATTTGGCTATTCCAAGTTTACATGATCTGCCTGTTGCCCTTGAGCTGATCACCAATGATCTGATCTTGCCTGAAATTTTCATTCCATTTCCATCTCTCCAACCCGTTTCTTGATTCAGGTGTAAAGTGTCAACCGGAATTCCTGTCCTTTTCATTTGCGGTTCTCTAAATCAGACAAAAATGATGCACAAGATAGCCATGCAATTGGAGAGAATCGAGAATATTGAAGCGTATTTCACTCCTTATTACGCGGATGGTTTTGTTGACCTGCTTGCCAGGTCAAGGTTACTGCAGGCGACCATTCTGGGCGGTCGGCATCGCCGGGATACATTACAGTACCTCAAAGAGCACCACCTCCTTCTCGATATACGCGGGAAGCATGAACACTATGCTCTGGTTGTTACCTGTAGCGATCTCATTATTCAAAATAATATTCGTGGCAAGCGCCTGGTGCTGGTACAGGAGGGCATCACCGAACCTGAAGGTTTAGCCTTCCAGTTGGTCAAATATCTGCGCTTCCCGCGCTATCTTGCAAACACATCCGCAACCGGTCTTTCAGATGCTTATTCTGTGTTTTGCATGGCTTCGGAGGGATATAAAAAACTTTTCATTAAAAAGGGTGTAAAACCAGAAAAGATCGCAGTAACCGGCATCCCCAATTTTGACGAGATGCAGAACCACCATAAGAATGATTTTCCCCTGCACGATTATGTTCTGGTCGCCACCTCTCCCTTACGCGAAACCGGGCAATTCGACAATCGTCAGGCATTCATCAAGCAATGTCTGAAGATTGCAGATGGCAGATTGCTTATCTTTAAACTTCACCCCATGGAAAAATTCCGTCGTGCTTATCGCGAGATCCGCACCTATGCACCTCAAGCGCGTATTTATACTCGTGGGAACACTGAGCACATGATCGCAAATGCCGCCGTAGTCATCACTCAACGTTCCACATGTACATTTGTAGCACTTGCCTTACAAAAAGAAGTACATAGCTACCTGGATCTGAATGAACTTAAAGAATTAATGCCACTTCAAAATAATGGTTCTTCTGCCGGGAATATTGCTTTAATTTGTCAAAATCTGCTCCAACTACCCGTTGTAGATCGTCAAGAACTCAAATCTGGTCTCCATTCGATTCTCGATTGGAAAGGCATGCATAATTAATTCGTGCCGGTTATCTCTCATCCTGTCTTAGTACATATCGTTGAAGAATTTTTGACCGAAACCAGCCGAAAAATCAAATGACCAACTGGTTTTCTTTTCTCCTCTTGAGTGATTCTCGTCAGCCCTATAAATGACCACATTGGCAACAGTCTTGATGCGCCCGAAATTCACCTGGTTGGCAGACACCGGTACCACATTTCGCCAGGTACCCGAATTGAAGTAATAGCGTTCCACCCCATCCTGCGCATCCATCAACGCCACTTGCGGCTGGTGGGTATGCCCAGAAATGATGCAGCGCACAGAATCGCCATTCTTCTGGAGTACCTCCTCTTTGACGGCAGGTAAATTCCGCTCATTTCTGCCAATGCGCTTGGTAATGGAAGAAGAAAACCGGCGGACGAGCCGGAAGGGAATGTTCTTTCGAAACGGATTCATACGCAGGAAAGTTTTCAATAAATTTCCCTTCATCGTAGGTGAATTCAAAAAAGGATCTTTTCGCAAAGCGTTCAATCCATGCAGGATGATCGGCTCGAGATACTGCCAGATCTGCCGGCGCGTAAAACCAGGGGAATTGAAGATGTAATTCACCAGCGCAGATTGTGGGCGCACATCTTGAAATTCAACCAGGCGATGATAGAGATTGAGTAGTTTCTCATCTTGCAAGATCGGTTGAACACCATAATGTTCTACAAATAGATAGGGTAATTTGTACACGATCTCAACCGCTGAAAAATCGTCCACTGGAGATGCCTCATATTGCTCAATTGGAATCTCAGCTGGAATGATGGGGGCAAATTTGTAATTCACTGAAAAATTCAGCGGGTCATACTCATGCCCATGCCGCACGAACGCCAGTGGTTTTCCTTCGCTGTAGTAGGTAAAGGTATGTGGTAGCGGATCGTCACTGGCGGGCATACCCAGCAGTTCGCGCGCTTTCTGGCGGATGGCTGGAGTGGCATTCACCAGCCGATCATGATTACCCAGAATATAGTGCAGACGAAAATCTACTTCGAAATAAGAAGGTAATTCCCTGAATATCTCCAGAGAACCTGCCACTTTTTCCTCTTTCCCGATCAGGTCCAGCAAATATAGGATCTTTTTTTCATGCTCCGACCCTGGTGTGACAACTCGAAGATTAACATATGGTTTAATTCCATCCTCATACCAGATACAGGAGCGATTTAATTCAAAAATATCTCCTGCCAGAACCAGATCAACCGATCTGGCATGGTTCACTGCAGCATCTTTAGCAATTTCCCGCATGATGTGTTGATAGGTTTTCGGGTCGAGATTGCGGTTTACACGCAGAGCCCGATTCACCCCCAGCGAGCATTCTTCCAGGTGCAGATCAGAAATGACAACTAACATGATGTTCTTTGTTCAACACCTTTCTGCGTGTTTATATCACAGACCATAGAATTTGGTATGAATAAGATCTTATCGTTCTATTAACAAATTTTTAGAATATTTTCATTCAACCTGTCTTTTCTTGACAGGTTCCGGCTCCAGCAGTATACTGCCCCTTAGAAAGTCCTTCAGGGCAGGGTGCGAGAGAAAGCTCTCAATTCCCGATCGGTGGTGATAACCCACGAGCACTACAAAGCGCAGATCCGGTGAAATTCCGGGGTCGACGGTACAGTCCGGATAGAAGAAGGTTGTATGAAAATCCAATCAGCCCTGAATGCATTTCAGGGTTTTTTGTTTAATGATGAAAAAACAACGTACCACAACCAGCAAGTCCCACCAACCATCCAGATGGACCTATCCTCTGGCAGTGGTTTTATTCCTGGCTGGCTGGCAACTTGTAGTGGTGATCTTCAAGCTTCCTGCTTTCATTTTGCCTTCCCCGCAACTAGTATGGGGACGTTTACTGACCGCGTTGAACGATGGGAGCTTGGGGCGCCACACCCTCGCCACGCTTACTGAAGTTATTAGCGGTCTGGCTATCGGTATACTCGGTGCATCTCTGCTTGGATACCTGCTTTCCAAATCCAAATTACTGGAACGCGTACTTTCCCCATTCCTGGTTGCCAGCCAGGCAGTCCCTATCGCTGCCATTGCTCCCCTGCTCATTATCTGGTTCGGATCAGGCGTACTTTCCAAAGTGCTCATCTGTTCTCTGACCGTGTTCTTTCCGGTACTGGTCAATACTCTGGTTGGGCTGCATGCTGTGCCTGATACGATGCGCGACTTGATGCGTACCTTGCATGCCACCCGCTGGCAAACTCTTACCTATTTGGAATTGCCTGCTGCTCTGCCCGTTTTGCTGGGGGGTATGCGCGTGGGTGCCACCCTTTCCGTGATCGGTGCTGTGGTAGGCGAACTGGCAGGGACAGATAAGGGGCTCGGCTTTCTCATCAATGTGGGTCGCGGACAGTACGATACTGCCCTGGTTTTCGTGGCAGTGCTTACCTTGGTACTGCTGGCAGTAATTTTATATGGAAGTGTGCTCCTGCTCGAAAGGCGCCTGCTGCGCTGGCAGGAGATTAAGTAAAGAATAGGAGAATAACAATGAAGAAGCGAAATATCATCCTGATCCCAATGCTGCTTTTCCTGGCAGCCTGCAGTTCAACCGCCAAACCTGCCGGAGAATTAACTTCGATCACATTACCCGCCGGTTACATTCCCAACGTGCAGTTTGCCCCTTTGTATGTGGCAATCGAGAAGGGTTTTTACCGCCAGCAGGGGCTGGATGTGACCATAGACTACAACCTGGAAAATGATAATGTCGCCCTATTAGGCGTGGGGGAGCTGGATTTCGCCATCGCCTCCGGCGAGCAGGTGCTTCTGGGGCGAAATCAGGACCTCCCTATTGTGTATGTGCTAGCCTGGTATCAGGATTTCCCGGTCGGGATCGTGACCCTTGCTTCTTCAGGAATAGAAAAACCGGGTGATCTGGTCGGAAAAAAGATAGGGGTAACGGGTCAATTTGGCGCGAACTATATTGGACTGCGCGCTTTTTTGGCAGCGAATGGTCTGCAGGAAAGCGACATGACACTGGACTCGATCGGGTATGCCACCATCGAAGCCCTCGTGAGCGGGCAGGATGACGCCGTCGTCATCTACGTCAGCAACGAACCGGTACAGCTTGAAGCCCAGGGCTATGAAATCAACACGCTGCGGGTATCTGATTACACCAACCTGATCGGCAATGGGCTGATCACCAACCAACAGGTCATCGAAGAAAAACCGGAGCTGGTGCGCGCCATGGTATCCGCCACATTGCAGGGCATCCGCTATACCCAGGAACATCCCGCTGAAGCCTTTGAGATCTGCAAGAAATATGTCGATAACCTGGCTGCCCTTACTCCGGAGGAGCAAGAAATACAGCGCCAGGTGTTGGATGCCTCTATCGCTCTCTATCATGTGGAAAAGAACGGCGCCAGTGACCTGCAAACCTGGCAGAACATGCAATCCATTTTGTTGGATATGGGTCTGCTGACTCAGGAATTCGATCTGAACCAGGTTTTCAGTAACGCTTACCTGCCGGAATAAAAGCGGGATTGGGTAAGATGAAGTATGTTTTAACGATTGTAGATTTGCAAAAGAGGAGTTGAAATTAATTTGACGATTAAGAAATTCATCCCCTTTCTCCTGATTGCCCTGCTGCTGGCAAGCTGCCGCGAGGTGGCAGAACCCGCAGCACAGGAATTAACACCCATCACCTTGCCGGTGGGCTATATTCCCAATGTGCAATTCGCACCCATGTACGTTGCCATTGAAAAGGGTTACTATCGCGAACAGGGTTTGGATGTCAGCATGGACTACAACATGGAGACCGACAGCGTAGCTCTCATCGGAGCCGGAGAATTGGATTTTGCCATTGTTTCCGGAGAACAGGTGCTGCTGGGGCGCGTGCAGGGCTTGCCTGTCGTCTATGTAATGGCATGGTATCAGCAATTCCCGGTGGGTGTGGCTGCTCTGGCAGAAAGCGGGATTGAAGAGCCGGCTGACCTGGTTGGCAAGAAGGTCGGCATTCCCGGCTTATACGGCGCCAGCTATATTGGTCTGCGCGCACTGCTGCAAGCCAACGGATTGCAGGAGAGCGACCTGGCATTGGATTCCATCGGCTACACCCAGACCGAGGCCCTCATCAACGGATTGGAGGATGCGGTGGTTGTTTATGTCAGCAACGAACCTATCAAGTTAGAGTCGGAGGGGTACGCCGTGAACATTCTGCGCACATCCGATTATTTGAATCTGGTCGCCAATGGATTGGTGACCAGTGAAAGCATGATCAAAGAGCACCCCGACCTGGTACGCGGCATGGTCGCCGCTACTTTGAAAGGGGTAGCATACGTTAGCGAACATCCCGACGAAGCTTTTGAGATCTGTAAAAAATATGTGGATACGCTTGCCAGCCTCACCCCTGAAGAACAAGCGGTGCAGCGTCAGGTGCTGGATACTTCCATCCCCATGTTTGCTATTGTAAAGAATGGCGCTACCGACTTGCAAGCCTGGCAAAATATGCAGAATGTATTGCTGGAAATGAGATTGATGACCGAACCGCTTGCGTTGGAAAAAGCCTTTACGAACGAGTTTTTGCCCTAATTATGAAAAAACCAGAGCCCTTTGCTTTCCGATTGAACGCTGTCAGCATGACCTTTCCCGAAAAGGATGGGGAGTTGGAAGCCTTGGAAGATATCTGCTTTGAGGTACCTCCCTACCAGTTCCTGTGTGTGCTGGGACCCTCAGGCAGCGGCAAGAGCACTCTGCTGCGTCTCTTAGCCGGGCTGCTCATGCCGAGCGCAGGAGAGATCCTGTATTCACACAGCCAGCAGCCCTCGGTAGGTCTGGTATTTCAGCAGGCGAATCTGATGCCCTGGAGGGATGTATGGGCAAACATCAGCCTGCCCCTGGAACTGCGAGGGGTGGAAGAGCAAGAGATCGAAGAACACACGCGCGAAATGGTGGAATTGGTGGGGTTGCAGGAATTTGCGCACGCCTGGCCTGCCACTCTTTCCGGAGGGATGGCGCAGCGCGTGGCAATCGCGCGTGCGCTCATCCAGGACCCTGATCTGCTGCTGCTGGATGAACCTTTCGGCGCATTGGATGCCATCACCCGCGAGAGAATGGGGGGGGAGCTGCTGCATATCTGGGAACTGCACCGCAAAACAGTGGTGCTGGTGACCCACTCCATCTCCGAGTCGCTGCTGCTCTCAGATCGTGTGATCGTGCTGAGCCGCCGCCCGGGAACAGTGTGTCTCGATATGCCCAACGATCTGCCGCGCCCGCGCAGTGAAGAAACGCGCTACGATCCGCATTTCGTGCAGCTTTCGCGCTCCTTACGGAAAGCCATCCAACAATAAAAAGGAGCGCATATGTTTTCAATTCAAGACCTAGGCAAACCAATTTACTGTATAATTAACACATCTCAATGACTTGCAATCGTATCAGATATGCAGGTGGGCAAAAAAGAAGCCCGATCCAAACGTCCGGCAACTTTTTTCCAAAAAGAAAGGGTAAAAATGCAAACAAAAGTGTATGTTGGCAATCTATCATTTGATGCCAGCGAAGAATCCCTGAAGGAATTATTTTCCCAGGCAGGGGAAGTTGTCTCGGCGAACATCATCACCGACAAGTTTTCCGGACGCTCGAAAGGATTTGGTTTTGTAGAATTCACGACTGAAGAAGGCATGAAAGCCGCCATTGAAAAATTCAACGGCTATTCTTTCCTGGATCGCGATCTGCGTGTAAACGAAGCTCGTCCACCAGAGAAACGGGATAACAATTCCGGGAATCGACGTGGCGGCGGATACAACCGAAACCGATACTAGAATTTCCACTCAAAATACAATTGAATAGATAAACAAACTACCCCTTATAAAACATGAGGGGTAGTTCATATTAAACCCGCTCATCATTCAGAAAGTTGCATTTGCGCTGGGAGTGGGGGTGGATGCACTGCATTCCGCGCTGCAAGCGCACAGGGTGCAGCCCACCAAGGCGCCCTCCACTTGAAGGGAAACAAAAGTTCATCCACCGGATAAGCTGATCTCTGGCGGCGCTTTTGGAAAAGCGCCCTACATCCCTGTTACAGAATTGCTTGACAAAAGTTGACAGTTTTACATATTTGCAGGCTTCGTTCCTGTGGAACGAAGCTACTTTTTTGGTTCAGAAGACAGAAAAGCTTATTTTCAAAATCACAAAAAATGAAAATAAATCATTGTGTTACTTTCATTGTTGACATAAAATGAAAATAAAGATTTTCATTTTATTAATGGAGATCGGCAGGTCGCAAGCACACAGAAATTTTGCTTGCTTAAGCCTTATCAGAAATCGGTTGGGTTCATCCTTAATCTACTACCCATAGTGCACCCCACTTATGTGAGAAAACAATATAAACAGGAGATGGGGCTGGCAGTTAGTCTGATAATTGGCAGAAGGGCAAAAGTGTTGAAAGGAATAACTTGACCATCTTACGAGGTGGAAGATGACACAAAAAATAAATGAACATGGAATATATGTGTATCAAAAAAAATTGGTTGTATTTGGGTGGGTTTTTAACATCCACATTGAACGGTACAGGAAACCAAAAACAGAGCTGCCTCCATTGTCAGGAACCTCGCCGAATTCTACTAGTGTGAATTCTGCCGTTGACTTGATAAGGCGAGATAATGCATATCGGAGAAAATGAATCGAAACATACGGCATACTCCCACGTGTGTGGGGAAAACATCGGTAAGAGCATTTTGTGGAATTTCAATCCACGCTCCCACACGGGGAGCGACTTCAGATTATTCTTGTGAATCCAACATTGAACAATTTCAATCCACATGTTTCAGTATCCTCTAACAGATCGAATGTAGTGAATCATGGCGCTGACCAGCAGTTGCTGGCCGTTGTGGTTGGTGTTTCAGTATCCTCTAACGGATCAAATGTAGTGAATCCATGATTGAGGTGGGCGCAACGCCTGCCGATCTCGTGTTTCAGTATCCTCTAACGGATCGAATGTAGTGAATCTAAAATAAAACCAGAGGAAAATGTATGTGTAAAAACTGTTTCAGTATCCTCTAACGGATCGAATGTAGTGAATCCTGAAACTATTTCAGATATTTCATCTTGCGTGAGGGGGTTTCAGTATCCTCTAACGGATCGAATGTAGTGAATCTCCTTGTGGAGAGCATCCTCAACGCTTTGGCCATCTGTTTCAGTATCCTCTAACGGATCGAATGTAGTGAATCAGTGACGTGGTTATAGGTTCTCGCCTCGCACCGAAAGTTTCAGTATCCTCTAACGGATCGAATGTAGTGAATCATAATTGATGATTCGGACGGAGATAATGATTACACAGTTTCAGTATCCTCTAACGGATCGAATGTAGTGAATCTAAGGTAGCCTACAACACTACCACAGGTCTTTTTTAGTTTCAGTATCCTCTAACGGATCGAATGTAGTGAATCCTTTAGCCTCTGGTCATAAACATCCTCGTGTTTTTTGGTTTCAGTATCCTCTAACGGATCGAATGTAGTGAATCACAGGTCAGAGAACAATATAAACAAACTTCCTTACTGTTTCAGTATCCTCTAACGGATCGAATGTAGTGAATCAATTACGGCAAAACATTGGTGCACTTAAACAAGAATGTTTCAGTATCCTCTAACGGATCGAATGTAGTGAATCTATTTCGGACGCAGATATGAACAAAATTAAAGAGAGTTTCAGTATCCTCTAACGGATCGAATGTAGTGAATCCCCTAGATTTTCTTCCTGTAAAAGTAGACGTAAATAATGTTTCAGTATCCTCTAACGGATCGAATGTAGTGAATCCTGAGTATGCGACGTATATATGCGAGATATTTACAAGGTTTCAGTATCCTCTAACGGATCGAATGTAGTGAATCCTTATAGAAAGCATAGTGAACTAGCAAACTAAGATACGTTTCAGTATCCTCTAACGGATCGAATGTAGTGAATCATGCCCACAAATTTGTATGATGAATTCGATACTGCCGTTTCAGTATCCTCTAACGGATCGAATGTAGTGAATCTTTATTGCTGTGTATGCTGGTTGTTATTACCTGGCAGGTTTCAGTATCCTCTAACGGATCGAATGTAGTGAATCATGAACGGATCGACCACTAGGTCTCCCTGTTTGGTCGTTTCAGTATCCTCTAACGGATCGAATGTAGTGAATCCCTTATCAGTTTGTAGGTATCAATATTGCCATTCCAGTGTTTCAGTATCCTCTAACGGATCGAATGTAGTGAATCACAGACGCGTCTGAAATCATATTTGGTTTTCTTCTAGAGTTTCAGTATCCTCTAACGGATCGAATGTAGTGAATCCCTTAATAAATTGTTTTACTAGTTTTACTGGAATAAAGTTTCAGTATCCTCTAACGGATCGAATGTAGTGAATCCCCGCAAAAGACTGTTCTGTCCAGGTAGGAAACTCAAAGTTTCAGTATCCTCTAACGGATCGAATGTAGTGAATCTATGGCTTTTTGCCGCCAGAATATAAAGGTGAAAAGTTTCAGTATCCTCTAACGGATCGAATGTAGTGAATCCCCGAGTATATCACTAATTTAAGATATGGTCATAATAATGTTTCAGTATCCTCTAACGGATCGAATGTAGTGAATCTACTTAGTATGTCATTCACCAGCCAGTCTGTGTCCTCGTTTCAGTATCCTCTAACGGATCGAATGTAGTGAATCTCAGCTCTGTGATCAGAGCTGTGTATTTTGTTTTTAGTTTCAGTATCCTCTAACGGATCGAATGTAGTGAATCAAATGCGCCGGTAGCTACCTGCATATACGCCAAATCAGGTTTCAGTATCCTCTAACGGATCGAATGTAGTGAATCTACAGGATTCGCCCCATTCCAGCCCATATCGGTTGAAGTTTCAGTATCCTCTAACGGATCGAATGTAGTGAATCATACTTTTGTCATTGTGGATGAATCCAGTTATATAAAGTTTCAGTATCCTCTAACGGATCGAATGTAGTGAATCGGTGTTTGATCTGTGTTCTCCGGGTGAGATTTTTAAGGTTTCAGTATCCTCTAACGGATCGAATGTAGTGAATCCCCATCTTCATGATCGCATTGGCCAGCTGGTTATCCTTCGTTTCAGTATCCTCTAACGGATCGAATGTAGTGAATCAACACTCCTGTAGTGCCTGAGAAGCGGGTATGATCTGTTTCAGTATCCTCTAACGGATCGAATGTAGTGAATCACCTGCTGGCACTGTTTAATGAGCTAGACATGGAGGGTTTCAGTATCCTCTAACGGATCGAATGTAGTGAATCATTTATTCACCCGCACACGGGGAAATTGTCCGTAGGTTTCAGTATCCTCTAACGGATCGAATGTAGTGAATCCGCTCCCCACGTGAACAAGTTCAGTCTCTTTTTCAAGTTTCAGTATCCTCTAACGGATCGAATGTAGTGAATCCCCCTAAACAAAACCAGCCTATCCCCTTGCTTTTAAGCCGTTTCAGTATCCTCTAACGGATCGAATGTAGTGAATCCCTGTTCTACAATTTATTCGAATGATAGATATTATGTGTTTCAGTATCCTCTAACGGATCGAATGTAGTGAATCCTCTTGATGCTCTA